>DATCIJ010000018.1:0-80527 GCA_036507855.1 Gemmatimonadaceae bacterium
GACATTACCGAGGTCCTCTCCGAGCCTTGGCTCTCCGAGCCTTGGCTCTCCGGACCCAACCGCCTGCTGGACGAGCAGGGCAAGCCGGCGGCATCCAGCGCGATCATCTCGCGCGAAGAGGCGCAGGCGCTCGTGCAGCGCGTCGTCGCCATGTCCAAGGCCGACGGCATCGACGTGCAGGTGGGCGGCGGGTACACCACGAACGTGCGCTTCGCCGACAACCAGATGTCGACCGCGGGGGCTGTCACCGACTTCAGCGTGGCCGTGCAGAGCTGGTTCGGCAAGAAGCACGCGGTCGTTCAGACGAACGAGATCTCGGACGCCGCGCTGCGTTCGGCGATCGACAAGTCCGAACGACTCGCAAAGCTTGTGCCTGACGACCCGGAAGCGATGCCCATGCTCGGCCAGCAGCAGCATCGCTCCGTCGATGCCTTCTTCCCGTCCGTCGCGGGAATGACCGCTGACGACCGCGCCCGCATTGCGCTCACCGCGCTCGAGCCGGCGCGTGGAGCCGCCGACCTGCGTGCCGCGGGCTTCCTGATCAATGGAGCCAACGCCACCGCCCTCGGCAACAACAAGGGCCTGTTCGCCTATCATCGCAGCACGAACACGAACTTTACCCTCACGGTCCGCACGACCGACGGTACCGGCTCCGGTTGGGCGGGCGCCGAGCATAACGACGCGAGCAAGGTGGACTTCGCCGATGTCAGCCGTCGCGCCATCGAGAAGGCCCGCTTGTCGCGAAACCCTGTCGCTGTCGAGCCCGGCCGCTACACGGTCATCTTCGAGCCGCAGGCCGTGGGAGACATCTGTCAGCTCATCGGCTTCTATGCCGACGCGCGAGCCACTGACGAAGGGCGCAGCCCCTTCGTGAAGCAGGGCGGCGGAACAAAGATCGGCGAGAAGATCATGGACGAGCGGCTGTCGATCTACGCTGACCCGTTTGATCCGCAGATTCTCGCGCAGCCGTTCGACGGTGACGGACTTCCGCTGGGCCGACAGGTCTTCATCGAAAACGGCGTCCTCAAGACGCTCTACTACTCGCGCTTCTGGGCGCAGAAGAAAGGCGTCCAACCCACGGGCGGGCCGACCTCGTTCCTCATGAACGGCGGCACGGCCAGCATCGATGAGATGATCCGGTCGACCGAGCGCGGCATCCTGGTGACGCGGCTGTGGTACCTGCGCGAAGTCGATCCGCGGACGATCCTCTACACCGGCCTGACGCGCGACGGCACGTTCCTCATTGAGAACGGCAAGGTGAGCAAGGCCGTGAAGAACTTCCGGTTCAACGACTCGCCGCTCTTCATGCTCAACAACCTCGAGATGGCTGGCAGGCCCGTGCGGCTGGCCGGTACCGAAGCAGGAGGGGCTGTCGTCGTACCGCCGCTCAAGGTGCGGGACTTCAACTTCACCAGCCTTTCCGACGCGGTGTGAGCCATGCGGCGCGCCGAGGGCGCGCGGAAAGCAAGGGGTGACCTCGGGGCGCATGGCCGCGCATGTTACGGACCATGCGCCCTGGTTCTTTGCGCGCCGGACCGCTGCCGCGCATCGCCTTGTTCAGCGACGTGGATGGAACGCTTCTCGATGCCAGCAATCGGTTGGCGATTACGGCTGGAGACGTGGCCCGGATAGCCGCGCACGTCGAGCTGATTCTCGCGTCCAGTCGCACCCTGGTCGAGCTCGGCGTCCTCCAGCGCCGCCTCGGCGTCGTGGCTCCCCTCATTGCGGAGAATGGCGCCGTTGTGTCCTTTCCGTTGCGTTGGCGAGGAGGACGGGCCGCGCGTCGCGAGATCGTGGTGCTCGGTCAGCCCGTTGCACGCCTGAGGCCGCGCATCAGGAAGTGCGCCAGGGAAGCAGCGGTCACTATCGTGGATCAGCGCGACGTGCTGCCTGATCGCGCTCGTTCACTCCGGCGAGGATACAGCGTGTGCGTTCGTGACTTTCCAGGCCCGGGAGCGGAGCGATTCCTCACCGCCTTGCGTCGCGAGAATCTCCGGGCCACGAGGGCCGGCAACTGGATCACCATCACCCAGGGCGCCGACAAGGGAACCGGCGCCCGCGCGGTTCTGGCGCGCGCTCAGCGTCGCGGCGCCCCCTTTGCCTGGAACGCCGCGATCGGTAACGCGGCCAACGACGTGCCGCTCTTTGCTGCAAGTGAGGGGCGTTTTGCCATCCGGAATCCACGCAGCGGGCACCATTCAGCGTTGCTGGATCTGCCTGACGTGAAGCCCCTTGCGTCATCCGGGAAGCGTGCCTGGCGCGAGGCGCTCCCGATGATCCTGGCGGGAGGAAAGCCATGATTCTCACGAGGCGGTCCCCCACATGGACGGTGTGCGTCCTCACCATTCCTCAGCGCGAACCCTACCTTCGGCGGTTGTTCGAATCGCTTCGGTCGCTCCGGCTGCGGCGTTCGCGCTGGGAACTTTCCCTGGTCTACAACTGGGACACGGGCGAGGAGCCTTATGACGTCGAACGGCGGCTGCGAAAGCTCGGCAAGGGTCTGCCGCTGAGCGTTCACTTCAACGTCCGCAACCCCACCATCGTCGGCGGGCGCATCCAGCAGCTCGCGTTATGCAAGTCACCGCTCATCTGCTTCATCGACGACGACGTGACGTTGCACGGTGACATTTTTGACGTACTCGAAGAACGCCTGCGCGACCATCCGCTGGGCCTCATCGGGGTGCCGTCACTGGTGGAGGACACCAACCGGCTCTTCAAGCCCAGGCGCTCGACACCTCACGTCGACGCGCATGGGCTGCGCTTCATGAGCGTGCAGGGCATGCTGGTCGCCGGGTACCGTCGCCTGATCCAGGACGTTGGCGGCTTCAACGTCCGCCGGGCGTTCTGGGGAGAGTGGACTGAACTCAACCTCCGCTTGCTGCGGAACGGATTCCCGACCGCGTATGCCATGGACGCCGGATATCTTCGCCACTGGCACGGCGCGCCCGAGTCCCCAACGCGCAACAAGGCGGGGCGCCAGGATCACGTGCTCTGGGGTCTGCTCTGCACCGCCCTGGAGTACGACGCCATCGCCATACGGCCCGACACCGAGAAGTTCTGGAACCTCGTGGAACGCCGGTATCTCGCCTATTCGTTCGGCGAATCGGTCTCGCCCTCCGACCTCCTCGGATCGGTCCTCAGGCTCGTGCCACACCTCGCCGTGGAGTGGCCACACATCGCCGATTTCCGCGAGATCGCGCGGAAGCATCCATTTCAGTTCGCGCCGTTTCATGCGATCACCGCGGCCGACATCGCGCAGGTCATGGACTACGCCGAGGACCACATCGGAGCGTATCGCCGCTCGGCGTGGGGCCGGGAACGGAAGCGGAAGGTTCGTTAGGTCCGCGTCCCCACGTCGGCGCGTTCGAGCGCTGCTGCCTGCGACGCCATCTCGCGCGGCAGGTAGCAGTGAAGGCCCAGCGGGACGAATCCGGCCCTGCGTATCACGCCACGATACCAGGCAGGCCACCGCGCCGACGAGCGCCGGAAGTCGCCGGTGGCCTCGTCGGATCGCGTGAAGATCTCGAGGTACGCCACGCCGCCGGCCAGGCCGTGGAGCTGGCGAAGTCCGCGGCGCAGTTCGTCGGGCGCGATGTAATTCAGGACGCCGAGGCACAGGATCAGGTCGAATGGACCCTCGAGGCCGATCGATCCGATGTTCCCCAGCGTGCCGAGCCGGAGGTTGCGCCGCTTGCCAAACCGGCGCACCGCGTACTCGCTGCCGTCCACGCCGACATAGGTCGCCCGCGGGCACAGGGACCGGAGCACCGTTGACCAATTGCCCTCGCCGCAGCCGACATCGAGCACGCGGCGAACCGGACCGTCGAGCAGGTATTCGGTGACCGCGACAATAAAGCCGAGTTGCCGCGTCATGTCTTGTCGCGTCTTCACACGGTGCCGCGGGTGTCGATACCACTTGTCGAAGTAGCGGCGATCGTAATGCGCGAGGTCACGGTGCATGCGCGCCTGTTCCATCAGGAGTGTTGATTGAACGGCCAACCATCTGTCCGGCGAAACTAGCGCGACGCGCCCTGCACGGCAGGCCTTTCGAATGCTGCCAGCGGCCATTTTCGGGCAAGCGCCTTACGAGTCGCCGGTTGATCCGCTTTACTACTCCCCGTGACAAAAGCTGGCACTCGTCGAACCGGATCTGATCAGCTGAGCACGTCCCGCAGCACGTGGCTGGGCGCCATCTTCGGCTTCTGGATCGCCGCCGCGGCCATCACCGGCTTCCTGCACGGCATCGAACTCCTGGTCGCTCGCTACGGTTTCGGGCGACTCGTCTGGTTCAGCCGCGAGTTCGCGTGGATGTCACCAATCGCCTACGCATTGGTCATGGCACCCGCCGCCGTTGTGCTGGCCGCGCTGTCGGTTACCCTGCATCGAACGTGGGCGCTCGCGTTCTCGGCCGCCGCGTTTGCGACGATCGGCGTGTTCGGACTGCTGTTGCCGTACAGCCAGATCTCGCGTTTGTCCTCATTGATCCTCGCGCTCGGTGTGGCGGTCGTCCTCGCCCGAAGCGTGCATGCCCAGCCGAGACTCTGGCTCCGACGATCGCGCGTCGTCTCCCTCGTCTGCCTGGCGGCCATCGTCGTTATTGCGCCGGGCCAGCGCATTCTCGCTGCCGTCCGCGAATCCCGCGCGCTGTCCAGGCTCCCGGTCACGGCCTCGTCGGCCACGTCGGCCACGAACGTGCTGGTGATCATTCTCGACACGGTTCGCGCGGCGTCGATGGGTCTCTACAGCTCCGCCGATTCCACGACCCCCCGACTCGATGAATGGAGCCGAAGTGGGACCGTCTTCGACTGGGCATTTTCGCCGGCGCCGTGGACGCTACCATCCCACGGTTCGATGTTCACCGGCGCGTGGGCTGGAGGTCAGTCAGGAGACTGGGAACGCCCCCTCGACCGGACGCTTCCTACCCTGGCCGAGCGCTTCCGTGATCGCGGATTCCTCACCGCCGGATTCGTGGCGAACATGCATTACACGGCGTGGGACTCGGGCCTTCCGCGGGGTTTCGGGCACTACGAGGACTACGTCGTGAACTGGGGCCAACTGGTCCGGAGTTCGTCGTATACGCAGACCGCCCTTTATGCCGAACTCCGAGACGCAAGAAGTCTCGGCGGAATCGCGAAGGCCTTCCTCAATCCGAACCTCTCCATCGATCCGAAGCATCGATTCGAGCCGAAGCGTGGGAAGGCAGTCACCGATGCATTCCTCGAGTGGCAAGCGGCGAACAGGACCCGGCCCTTCTTTGCCTTCCTGAATTACTTTGACGCCCACCAGCCGTATTACGCGCCACCGGAATTCAGGCATTTCTCCGGAACAGGCGGGCTCTCGTCGTATCGCGCGGCGATCGCCTTCCTCGACGCCGAGATCGATCGGGTGCTCGTCGCCTTGCGCGAGCGGGGAGTCCTCGACCAGACGCTCGTCATCGTTGCTTCAGACCATGGCGAACTGTTTGCCTTCAAGGGAATGAACGGGCATGCGCACAACCTCTACGTCAACACGATCCGCGTGCCGCTTTTCATTCGCCTCCCTGGTCGTGTCCCCGAGGGTGTTCGCGTGACACAGCCGGCGTCTCTCCGCGATCTCGCGGCAACAATCATGGATCTCGCCGCTCCCGACGCCCCACCGCTCCCCGGATCGTCGCTCGCGACGATTTGGACAGGCGCAGGGCTGCCCAGCCCCGTACTGGCCGAGGTCACCCGGGCGAAGAACATCGAGAGCCACTATCCGACGTCGCGCGGCGACATGCAGACGCTCTTCGATGATCGCTGGCAGCTCATCCGGAACGGAGATGACCGCCTCGAGTTCTACGATTACCGCGCCGATACACTCCAGGAACGCGACCTCGCGGTCAGCGACTCGGCCAGCGCTCTCCTGGCCTCCATGAGGCAGCGGCTGCAGGCCCTGTTGCACGAACGCCGTTAGGCTGGCGCGTCATCACGGGCGCCTACGGAGAGGCGCGGGCCGGAATCGAACCGGCGAATGGGAGTTTTGCAGACTCCTGCCTTACCACTTGGCTACCGCGCCACGGGATCGCAAGCTATGGTCGGAACGGCCCCTCCTCAAGCCGTTCCGGTACCCTCGCGCTGATCTGGAATCCATCTCACCCTCCCCATCGGGCGGCTGCGTGACACTTGTTTCCCTCCAGGATGTGCGCGCCGCGCGTCACGTCATCGGCAATCGGCTTGTGCGAACGCCGTTGGTGCCCTCGGCGTCGCTGTCGGCGCAGACCGGCGCGCGCGTATCGCTGAAGCTCGAGCTCTTCCAGCGCACGGGTTCGTTCAAGCCGCGTGGCGTCCTCAACGCGGTCGAGGCGCTCACGTCTGACGAGCGCGCGCGCGGTGTGATTTCCATTTCAGCCGGCAATCACGCCCAGGCGCTCGCGTGGGCGGCTTCCGCCATCGGCATCTCGGCCACGATCGTCATGCCGGCAACGGCGGTTCGAGCCAAGGTGGAGGCGACCCGTGCGCTCGGCGGCGAAGTCATTCAGACCGATGAGGACCTTCTCGCGACGGCGCGGCAGGTGCAGAAGGATCGTTCACTCACCTTCGTGCATCCGTTCGACGACCCCGTGGTCATCGCCGGCGCGGGCACCCTCGGCCTCGAGATCGCGGAAGATGCTCCCGACGTGGGAGTGGTCATCGTGGGGTGCGGCGGTGGCGGACTGCTCTCGGGCGTGGCCGCGGCGATTCGCGCCGTGGCTCCGCGCGCGCGTGTCGTGGGTGTTGAGCCGGCCGGCGCGGATGCCATGCGGCAGAGTCTCGCGAAAGGAGAACCCGTTCGACTCGCGAAGACCAATACGATCGCTGACGGGCTCGCGGCGCCGTTTGCCGGCGTCCATACGCTTGCGCACGTCCAGGCCTTCGTCGACGACATCGTCATCGTGGAGGACTCCGGCATACTCGACGCGATGCGCGTGCTCATGCGGCGTGCGCGCATCCTTCCCGAGCCGGCGGGCGCGGCGTCGACCGCCGCATTGCTGGGCGGCCTGCTGATGACCCAACCCGGAGAACACGTGGTCGTGGTGGTCAGTGGCGGCAACGCCGACCCGGATCTGCTGCGCTCGCTGTTCTAGTGCCGTTCCAACTATTCTCGCCAAGTGGTTCAATGCATACCCATACCTTCGAGCGTTCGGTGAAACAAGTTGGAACGGCACTAGCGGCGTCGTCTCGCCGTGTCCGGGCTCGTCCGGCGCGCGCGCTCCCAACGAGCGCTGGTTCCACGAACGTCGATATGCGCGAACGGTCCGCTCGGCCCCATCGCGGCGTAGGTCCCCAGCCCACCGATCAACTCGGGATAGCGCCGCTCAACGGATGCCACCGCCGCGCCAATCGTGCCGAGATCGCGCAAGTCGCTGCGTCGGTCCCCGTTCAGGTCGTCCATCCGTCCGTCTCCATCCGCGTCGATGATGAGGTCCGCGGCATCTCCGAACTGATGCCGGCTCGCACGTGCCGCGCCTTCGTCGATGCGAAGATCGTTGTAGTACGGTGCGCGGAATCCCGACAGCACCGCGACGCGGCTGTTGTCCATGCCGCGGTCACGAAGTTCGCGCAGCACCAGTTCCAGTTTGTCGATGAGACGCTCTTCGAGCACGACGTACTTCGGCCAGACTGCCTGCTGGTCGTGCGTGAGGAAGTCGGCGAGGCGGAAGTGCTCAGACAGTCGTGTGTCGACGTTGCCCGGTAGCACCTCCACAAAGCCATCGGGATTGAGGTAGTTGGCGGCCATCATCCACCGTTCGGCGGGCCACCACCCCAACCGGTAGGGTCCCACCATCTCGCCCCGCTTGTGGGCGAAGGGGCGCATCATGAAGAAGTGGAACGGCTCGCCGGCCGCCATCACGGCATACGTGCCCGATGTCAGCACGATCGTATCGCCGAACGTGTCCTGCAGGCCGGGAAACGCATCGGCCTCCGTGGCTGTGAGAGCGACGAAACGCACCGCGCGGCTTCGGCCGAAGAGCGTATCGGGGATCTGGAGTGGCGTCGACCCTGTGTCCGCGGCGGGGGTTTCCTCGGCAAACGTCGGCGCCGTCAGTGAGCCGCCGGAACCCGATGCATCGTCCGGCAGCACCCGGCGCAGCACGACCAGCAGCCAGACCATCATGACGATGGCGAGGAGAATCAGGACACCCGCGATCAGGCGCCCGCCGACGATCCGGGCGCGCGAGGGTTCACCCATGCCGAAACGCGAGCTGTTGGCCGAGTGATGCCAGCCCTACCACACCACCGCGTAGGCTTCCCGTCTCGGATCGGCCCCGGTCATGCGCGCGCCTGACGAGTGGATCATGATCATCTGGGCGCCGCCGAACTCGGCGCTGGGCTCCTGGAGCCGGACTTCGTGCCCGCGACGCTGGAGCAGGGCGCGCGTTGCCGAATCGATGCCCGGCTCGACGCCGAGTCGCCCGCCGGCGTACACCCGCCAGCGTGCGGCTTCAACCGCCTGCTGCGGAGTCATGCCGAACCGCAGCACGTTGTTGAGAATCTGAACCAGTGTCTGCGGCTGCCCATCTCCACCAGGCGTGCCGAATGCCATGGCCAGCGAGCCATCGGGGTTCAGCGCCATCGCCGGACTCAGGGTATGGAAAGGGCGTTTCCCCGGCGCGATCACATTTGGATGACTGCTGTCGAGTTCAAAGAGGGATCCACGGTTGTGCAGCGTGATTCCGGTACCGGGAACCATCCGACCACTGCCAAACGCGGCGAACAGGCTCTGGATCATCGAAACAGCGTTCCCTTCCTTGTCGACCACCGCGAGGTAGATCGTGTCGCCGTTGCCGTCACGAGCACTGCCGTCGCGATCCGGGGTCACCACCGTGTCGCGTCGGATGACTTTCGCGCGATCGGCAGCATAGGCCTTCGAGATCAGTCGCTCGACCGGAACGGCGCTGAGTTCCGGGTCGGCGAGGAACCGATCCCGATCCTGGTAGGCCAGCTTGCTCGCCTCGGCAAGGACGTGGATCATCGCCGCCGAGTTCGGTGCCTCATTCGCGGGCATGACCGACTCGGCGATGTTCAGCAGCTCGAGGAAGGTCATGCCCTGCGTGTTGGGCGGGAACGCCAGCACGGTCTTTCCCGCGTACGTCGTGGAGATTGGCTCCTGCCAGCGGGAACGATGCGAAGCCAGGTCGGTGGCAGACACCAGACCGCCCTCATGCTCGATGAACTGCGCGATCTGCTGCGCCAGCGGCCCGCGGTACAGAGCATCCGAGCCACCGGCCGCGATAGCGCGGAGTGTGCGCGCCAGGTCGGCTTGAATCAGGATCGTGCCCGGCGCGGGCGCCTTTCCGTCGAACAGGAAGAGCCGCTTGAGCGATGAGTCGGCTGCGACTTTGCGCGATTCCTCCGTGATGTCCCGGGAAAGACGCGTCGACACCGGGAAGCCCCGTTCCGCGTAGTCGATCGCAGGCTGCAACGCATCGGACAGACTGATGGTTCCGAATCGCTTCAGGGCATCTTCCCACGACCGAACCGCGCCGGGCACGGAGACCGACATTATCCCCGAGGCGGGCACCCGCGTCATGTTGCGCGTGGTGAAGAACGCCGGAACGGCCTTCGACCCGGCCCTCCCGCTGCCGTTCAGCGCATATACACGCCCCGTCTTCGCCTCACGGATCAGGAGGAAGTTGTCTCCACCCACGCCGTTCATGTGCGGTCGGACCACTGCCAGCACGGCCGCCATCGTGATCGCGGCGTCGACGGCGTTGCCACCTCGACGAAGTACCGATGCCCCCGCCATCGAGGCCAGGGCGTGATCGGAAGTCACCGCCGCCTCGCGCCCAATGACGTCCGGCCTCATCATGGATTGCGCAGCAAGCTGGAACGGCGCCAGCGCCAGCACGATCGCAAGTAACGATCGCGCGGCGGCTGAGCGTGTGATCCCGGTATTTCGCATGGCGGACCTCTGGTGGTGCTTTGCGGTGGTGGTTCCCTGGCCTTGAAGTTCGTGCGCGAACACGGAGGATCAATGCGTAAATGGCTGCCCGGCGTGCTCATCCTCGGAACACTTCTCTTCTCGATAGCCGTCTACAGCGGTCTTCCGGAACCCATGGGGTCCATTGGGGCATCTCCGGCGAGCCCAATGGATACGGCTCTCGAACGCTGGGCGCCTTCCTCCTCCCTGTGGTGGTGCTCGGGATGTGGGGCCTGCTGATCGCGCTACCAAGGCTCCATCCGCGAAGCGAAAACATCGAGAAGTTTCGCGACACGTACGATGTGTTCGTCGTCGCCGTCATCGCCGTCATGTGCGTTCTGCACGTCGCCGTCGTTGGGTCTGCGCTGGGATGGCCCGTTCCGGTTTCCCGACTCGCGCCTGTCGCCATTGGCGCGCTTTTCACATTCCTGGGAACCCTGCTCCCGCGGTTCCGTTCGAACTTCTTCTTCGGCATTCGGACGCCCTGGACCCTCAGCAGCGATACCGCATGGGCGCGAACCCAACGTGTCGGCGGCTATCTGATGGTGCTGACTGGCCTCCTGCTGATGCTCGCGGGCTTCCTGGGCTCCCCGTTGTGGCTCTGGATAGCCATCGGCGGTGCGGTCGCCCTGGCGGCGGTGGTCCTGGTCTACTCATACGTCGTCTGGCGGGCTGAACAGCGCGCTCATCAGGCCATTAGCACCGGCCAACCAAGCCTAGAGCGATAATTCATGGCTGAACTGTGCGAATTGTGCACGATTTGTTGCGCATTCTGCACTGATGGCATTTATTTCGCAGCTTCTTGGACCACTATTCGCCACCATCGTTGCCCGCCACCTCCCACTCCACGGTCGCCAAACGCATGAGTTCCGTCACCCTCAGTCAGACGTCCCGGAAATCCGTCGTCCGGACCATCGCCGACAGCACGGCCAAACCGCACGGATCCTCGACCAACGGCACGGCACCACATCACGCCGTGTCCGACTACTTCGGCATCAACACGTTCGGTGTGCGCCAGATGCGCGCCAAACTGCCGAGGCACGCCTACGAAAAACTCGTCAGCGCTATCCGTCACGGAAAAAAGCTCGATCTCGACATCGCGCCCACCGTGGCACAGGCCATCAAGGAGTGGGCGACCTCGCGCGGCGCGACGCATTTCACGCACTGGTTTCTCCCGCAGACCGGCCTCACGGCGGAGAAGCATGACGCGTTTCTGACCTTCGACGAAAACGGTCAGCCGATCGAGCAGTTTTCCGGTGCGCAGCTGATTCAGAGCGAGCCGGACGCATCGAGCTTTCCGTCGGGTGGACTTCGCGCAACGTGGGAAGCGCGCGGCTACACGGCCTGGAATCCGGCGAGCCCCGTCTTTGTCTTCGAGTCCGGCGGCTCCAGGACGTTATGCATCCCGTCCGTTTTCATCGGCTACAACGGCGAAGCGCTGGACGAGATGACGCCGCTGCTCCGCAGCTCCGACGTCCTCTCCGCGAAGGCGATGGAGCTTCTCGAGCTGCTCGGCGACAAGGGTGTCTATCGCGTCTACACGACCCTCGGCCCCGAGCAGGAGTATTTCCTGATCGACCGGCAGCACTTCGCCATGCGTCCCGACCTGGTCATGGCGAATCGCACACTCATTGGGGCTCCGCCACCGCGTGGACAGCAGCTCGAAGACCACTACTTCGGTGGAATCCCCGAACGCACACAGGCGTGCATCGCCGAGGTTGAGCACGAACTCTACAAACTCGGCGTGCCGATCGTCACGAGGCATAACGAGGTGGCGCCGTCCCAGTTCGAAATGGCGCCGCTGTTCGAGGAAACCGACCTCGGTGTCGACCACAACCAGCTGGTGATGGCTGTGCTGCGCCGCGTGGCGCTTCGCCATGGCCTGCAGGCGATCGTGCACGAGAAGCCCTTCGCCGGCATCAACGGCTCGGGGAAGCACTGCAACTGGTCCATGGCGATCGCGTCCGACACTCCCCTGGACGGCCTCAATCTGCTCAAGCCGGGACGCACGCCTCATCAGAATGTCCGCTTCCTCGTCTTCCTGGCCGCCGTGCTCAAGGGCGTGCACGACAACGCGGGGCTGCTGCGCGCGGGAATCGCCACGTCCGGAAACGAGCATCGACTCGGCGCCAATGAGGCGCCCCCGGCGATCATCTCCGTGTTCATGGGCGCCATGCTCACGCAGCTCATCGAGGACATCATCAAGGGTAAGGCCGCAAGCGCGGGTGCCGAGGAGCAGCTCATCCGGTTAGGCGTGGCCAAGCTGCCGGAGATCGAGAAGGACAACACCGATCGCAATCGCACGTCGCCATTCGCCTTCACCGGGAACAAGTTCGAGTTCCGGGCGGTGGGAGGCGGACAGTCGATTGCCTGGCCCATCACCCTGCTGCATGCGGCGGTGGCGCGCGCCATCGAGACCATCATCGCCGAGATTCGCGCCGAGAAGAAGACGACGCGCAACATCGACGACGCGGTCATGAAGGTCATCCGCAAGGTCTTCCGCGAAACCACGCCCGTCCGCTTCGAGGGCAACAACTACTCCGATTCGTGGGTCAAGGAAGCCGCAAAGCGCGGATTGCCGAACCTTCGCCGGGCACCGGAAGGTCTCGCCGAGCTCACCACGAAGAAGGCCCACAGCGTGCTGGTGGGGCTCGGCGTGCTGACGACTGCCGAACTCGAATCGCGCTACCACGTGCGGATCGAGCGGTACATCAAGGACATGCTCATCGAGATGCACACGCTCGGCGAGATGGTCGACACGCTGGTCCTTCCCGCCGCGTACTCGTACGCCGGCGCGCTGGCCTCGAGCGCATCGCACGCGAAGTCGGCGGGCATTACCGAGATTCCGCAGGTCGAACGCGCCAACGAGGTCGGCCGGCTGGCGAAGCAGTTGAAGGCTCAGCGTGAGGCCATGATCAAGGTGCGCGATCGGGCCGAGGATATGCACGATTCACTCACCAAGGCAGCCATGCTGCTCACGCGTGAGGGCGCGGAATCGATGGCTGAGGTCCGTGCGTCGTGCGACGCGCTCGAGCTGCTCGTTGCCGACGATGCGTGGCCGCTGCCGAAGTACCGGGAGATGCTCTTCCCCGTCTGATCGAGACGAACTAGGTCCTGTTCAATCCTGAGGGCCCGACTGGTGACGTCGGGCCCTGTGCTACCTGCCCACCCTTCAGCATTCACCCTCGAAAGACCGGTGTCGATCTCACCATTCACGGGTGTATCTCGCCAGGAACTCCTGGCGTTGATGGCCGCGCAGAATGTCCGCTTCCTGCGGCTGCAGTTCACCGACATCCTGGGAGTGAACAAGAACGTCGAGATCCCGCGTTCGCAGTTCGAGAAGGCGCTGGCGGGCGACATCATGTTCGATGGATCCTCGATCGAGGGGTTCGTCCGGATCGAGGAATCGGACATGCTGCTGGCGCCCGACCTGTCCACGTTCCGGATCTTCCCCTGGGGCGAGTCCGGCAGTCGCGTCGCGCGCCTGATCTGCGACATCAACCGGCCGGACGGGAGTCCGTTCGATGGAGATCCCCGCGGCGTCCTGAAACGGCAGATCGCGCGCGCGGCCGAGCAGGGATTTACGATGAACGCCGGTATGGAAGCGGAGTTCTTCATGTTCAAGCCCGGTGACCGCGGCGAGCCGACCACCGTCACCCACGACGTGGGGAGCTACTTCGACCTCGCGCCGGCGGACCTGGGGGAGGATGCGAGGCGGGCCATCGTCGACGCGCTGGAGCAAATGGGATTCGAAGTGGAAGCGGCCCACCACGAAGTGGCGCACGGGCAGCACGAAATCGATTTCCGGTACGCCGACGCGCTCACCACCGCCGACAACATCACGACGTTTCGCTTCGTCGTGAAATACGTAGCCCAGCAATTCGGATTGCTCGCGTCGTTCATGCCGAAGCCGATTTTCGGACAGAACGGAAGCGGCATGCACGCGCACCAGTCGCTCTTTCGCGAAGGAAAGAACGCCTTCTGGCAGGCCGGTGCGCAGTGGGAACTGGACGACGTCGCGCTCCACTACATCGGTGGGCTGTTGCGTCACGCCCGGGGATTCTGCGCGATCACCAATCCCCTGGTGAATTCCTACAAGCGGCTCGTGCCAGGCTATGAGGCGCCGGTGAACGTGGCCTGGTCCATGCGAAACCGGTCGCCGTTGATCCGCGTTCCGGAGCGCCGGGGCGCGGGGACTCGCGTCGAGGTGCGCATGCCCGATCCATCGGCCAATCCGTACCTGGCGTTGGCGGTGATGCTGGCGGCCGGACTGGATGGAATCGCGACGAAGGCGGATTATCGTGAGCCGGTGGACACGAACATCTTCGAGCTGTCGCATCGCGAGAAGCGCCGCCTGCGTATCGATGACCTGCCGCATGACCTCAACGAAGCGTGCGATGAACTCGAAAAGGACGAAGTCATCATCGCCGCGCTGGGTGAACACGTGTCGCGCCATTTCCTGAACGCAAAACGTGCTGAATGGCGTGAGTACATCACTCAGGTCACGCAGTGGGAGCTGGAGAACTATCTGCTCAAGTACTGATGCGGCAGGGGCGCGCGAACGAATGACCGACACGCTCGTCGAGAAGATCGCGGCCGCGGAAGCACGCATCCGGCGCCACGTCCGTGAGACGCTGCTGGTACCGTCTCCGGCGTTGAGCGAAGTCACGAGTGCCGACGTCTGGTTGAAGTGCGAGAATCTCCAGGTCACCGGGTCGTTCAAGGTTCGCGGCGCGACGAATCGGCTCCTGACACTCCCCGTGGGCGCACGGGATCGGGGCGTGGTGGCGGCTTCCTCGGGGAATCACGGCATCGCCGTCGCCCATGCGGGCCGAGCGTTAGGCATTCCGGTCGTGGTCTACGTGCCGGAACATGTATCGCCGGTGAAGATGGCCGCCATGCAGCGACTGGGGGCGACCATCATCAGCTTCGGCACGGACGGCCTCGACACCGAGCTGGAAGCGCGCCGCGTCGCGGAATCGGAGGGGCGCTTCTACGTATCGCCATACAACGACCTGGCCGTCGTGGCTGGACAGGGGACGGTCGGCGTCGAACTGCGCCGCCAGTTGGACCGCATCGACCTGGTGGTCGTCGCCGTGGGTGGCGGCGGCCTGATCAGCGGGATCGCCGCGGATCTCAAGCACCATGATCCGTCGGTGCGGGTCGTCGGGGCACAGCCCGCCAATTCGCGCGTCATGCTTGAATCGATGAAGGCCGGTCACGTGGTGGACCTTCCGTCACTTCCCACGCTTTCCGACGGTACGGCCGGTGGCGTCGAAGCAGAAACCGTAACGTTCCCGCTTTGCCGGGAGCTCGTGGACGAATGGGTTGAAGTGCCGGAAGATGAAATCGCGCGATCCATGCGTCACGCGATAGAAGTGGAGCACTTGCTCATTGAAGGCGCGGCTGCTGTTGCCGTGGCCGCCGTTCAGATGGCGCGCCCCGCTCCGCGCGACCGTGTCGTGATCGTTCTCTGCGGAGCGAACGTAAGCGCCGACCGACTCAGGGAAGTGCTGTGAACGGCGCGGAGCGGGAGTGAGGAATCGGGCGTGGACTCTCGTCAGCCTCCTCGCCGACTCCCCGAGGCGGAGCCGTCGCTATACTGTGAGTTCTTCATAGCCACCGCGAATGCCTCGACCAGGAAGCACTCAAGAGGTCAGCTCGGGAAAACCCGTCCCCTGCCCGTCCTGCGGCGCTCCAGCCTCGGGCCGTTTCTGCACGGAATGCGGCGCCGTCGTGCGAGACGTGCAGTGCGGCAACTGCGGCGTGTCACTCACTCCAGGGGCAAAGTTCTGCCACGACTGCGGAGCTCCGGTCGGCGCGCAGGCCGCTCCGGTCGCCGTGCAAGCCGCCCCGCGAGCGCGCGCATCACGTGCGCCCGGTCCCGAGGCAGCGCCGCGTGGCACCCTCCCGTGGATTCTCGCCGGGCTCGCGTTTGTCACGCTGGTTGTGATCTTCGCCGCCCAACGAGTTGGCCAGACCGCGCCCCCACCGATGGCCGGCGCAGCGCCATCGCCCGGCGGCGGTTCCGCCGCGATCGACATTTCCTCCATGTCGCCCCAGGAGCGGGCCAGCCGCCTGTTCGACCGGATCATGCGACTGTCGGAGGACGGGAAGCAGGACAGCGTCGCCCTCTTCTCCTCGATGGCGATTCCGGTGTACGAATCGTTAGGTCCGCTGGATCTCGACTCACGATACGACCTTGGCCGCATCGCGCAGGTCAGTGGACAACTCGACCTGGCGCAGGCCCAGTCGGATACGATTCTCCGACAATCACCGAACCACCTGCTCGGCCTCATCCTCGCCCTCGCCGTGGCGGACGCCCGCGGGAACAGCTCGGAGCGTTCCGCCCTGCAGCGCAGACTCCTCGATGCCGAAACGAGCCAGTTGGCGCGCGGGCTCGAGGAGTATGTACGTCACAAGGCGGATATAGACGCCGCGCTGGCGGCCGCGCGCAGCCGACGATAACGCCTCACCCGATCACGCCATGCCCCGCACGATTCGCGTCGGCCACAGCCCCGACTCGGACGACGCGTTCATGTTCTATGCGTTGGCCGAGGGACTGATTGACACCGGTGACCTCCGGTACACGCACGAACTCCAGGACATCGAGACCCTCAACCGACGCGCCCTGAAGGGCGAGCTCGACGTCACCGCGGTTTCGATCCATGCCTATGCGTATCTCGCTGATCGCTACGCGCTGCTCCCAAGTGGGTCCTCAATGGGCGACCGGTATGGCCCGCGTTTGGTGGCGCGACGTTCTGGTACGCTCAGCGATGCAACCGGAAAACGCATCGCCGTGCCCGGCTTGCTCACCACGGCTTACCTGGCACTGAAACTCGCGCTGCCGCAGTTCGAGGCCGTGGTAATTCCCTTTGATGAGATCGAGGACGCCGTCACCGAGGGGCGGGTCGATTTCGGACTTCTTATTCACGAGGGCCAGCTGACGTACGGAGAAACCGGACTCTCCCTCATTGCCGACATGGGAGAGTGGTGGTTCAGCAAGACCGGCCTTCCGCTTCCGCTCGGCGGCAACGTCGTCAGAAAGGACCTTGGAGCGGCACTTATCAGCGAGATTTCGCGCCATTTACGCGCCAGTATCGACTATGCATTAGAGCATCGTGCTGGTGCTTTGGATCACGCGATGCGCTTCGCACGAGGGCTTGATCGGGCGATGGCCGACACGTTCGTCGGCATGTACGTCAACGATTGGACGCGGGATTACGGCGAGCGCGGCCGTACGGCGGTCCGGACCCTGCTCGACCACGGCGTCAGGGCTGGAATCATCACCGGGCCCGTGACCGTTGAGTTTGCCGACTGATTCCAGCAACAGGATGTTGATCCGGTGTCGGCGGCGGTCGGGCTTACCACTGGCGTGGGCGCAGGGCGCACCGAAAATCGCCTAAAAAAAACCGTGGCCTAACGGTCGCGAGTGATGCCGCGCGCCAATGCCGTGGCGTCCGCTACGTTCGCCGCTTGACGCCGGAGCCCCGCCATTGTACTAGGGTGTTCGCGGCAGTACCTGCATCGCCGCTGAATTCTCGAAGCCAACCACGACGCCGGGTTATGGACCAGCTAACCCGGGCGACACAGTCGCCGGAAAGTTCCCGGCGTATTCACCGCTAAGGAGGCACGCATGCCGCGTGACGAGGAAGTCAACAAGCCCCTGCGATTCTCCGATGATGAGGAAGCGGAGGACACTGGGTACGGTGGATCTTCTTTCGACGATGATGATGACGACGAAGAAGGAGGCTGGGGAGCCGGCAAACAGAGCAGCGACCTGTGGGATGAGCCGGAAGAGGCGTCGCTTGACGAAGATGAAGAACTCGCCGATCTGACCGAGGAGGCCGGCGGCGGCACCGACGACGAAGAAGAAGTCGTGTTCGGTGCGCCACCGCCGGCGCCCAGAGCGCGGGCTGCTAAGGCCGCCGCCGCGGCCCCTGCGGCCCCTGCGGCCGCTCCCGCTGCACCAATGGCACCCAAGGCAAAGGCTGTTGCCGCGACTCCGAAGCCCGCCGCAAAGCTGACGGCCCCGGCCAAGGCAAAGGCGGCCGCACCCAGGAAGGCCGCAAAGAAGGCCAGGCCCGCACCGAAGAAGGCCGCCAGGAAGGCGGCAAAGATGGCCAGGAAGCCCGCGAAGAAAGCGGGAAAGACAAAGAAGGCCGTGAAGAAAGCAGCCAGGAAGACGGCAAAGAAGGCGGCGCGCGGCAAGAAGTAGATCGCCGCGGGCCTGAACTGGTTCGCAGCACGGAGTTATCGGTCGCGGGTGTGGACAGCATCCACATCCGCGGCCGTTTTGCCTAGCGAAGGCTCATCGTCGACGCGTAATGTTGCCTCATGGCGGACTCGCCACTCGCGCTACTCAGGGCACACGCCCGACACGCACCTTGGAACGCTCGCGGCCTGGCCGCCCACGTAACCGCGCTCGTTGACTCCGCTGGCGTTCGTCCCACGAATGCGTCGGCGCGCGCGGCGCCGTCGGCGAGAGCAGTACGGTTCTACGTCGCCAACAACCTGATGGACCGGCCTGACGGCGTCGGCACCTCGGCGACGTATAACTACCGCCACTTTCTCCAGCTGCTGTCGATCAAACTTCGCCAACGCGAGGGATCGACACTCGAAGGCATCAAGCACGAGATGCATGACACGACCGGTGACGCTCTCGAACGCCGCGTCGCGCAATCGCTCGCTCCGGTACTCCTGACTGGTCGCCCGGGCGCAGCGGAACTCGACGACGAGGAACCAGTATCGTGGCGCCGCGTTCCGGTGGCGGACGGTATCGAACTGCATGTGCGCGCCGACTCGCCTGCGGCAAAAGAAGACACCGTGGTGGCCCTTCGCGAGGCAATACGTTCAACGCTCGGCCGCTCCGAGACATGACGGCCGGCAGCGCCTCCCTCTCCGCGCCCGCGGCCGATGAGCTGCGGGGGGCCTCAGTGGTACTCACTGGCGTGGGTCGACCCGGCCAGGTCGGCGAGGTGGTCGCATCCGCCTTCGCGGCCAGAGGCGCAACCGTCATCCTCGTTGATCGTGACCCGGACGCTGCCGGTGAACGCGCGGGAGATATCGGACGACAGGGCGCGACTGCTCACTCGTTCGGCTGCGATCTCACCGATCCCAAAGCGGTTGGCGCGCTTTCGGAAGACGTGGGCAAGCTGGCTCCGTCCGGCGTCGCCGCGGTCGTCCACATGGCCGGCGGATACGTGGACGGCACGCCGGTGTCAGAGACAGAACCCGCCATCTGGCACAAGCTGTTCGCGATCAATCTCACCACCGCGTTCGTCAGCACACGCGCGTTCCTGCCACTCGTACGCCGCGCCAGGGGGTCCATGGTCTATTTTGCCTCGGCGGCTTCGCTCCCTGGCGCCGCGGTGAAGAACATGTCGGCGTATTCAGCCGCGAAGGGTGGCGTCATTACGCTCATGCGTGCGGTCGCAGCCGAGGAGCGCGCGAACGGAGTGCGGTCAAACGCACTTGCCCCGCAGGCAATTCGAACTGGCGAGAACCTCGCCTCCATGGGCAAGGAGCACGAGTACGTCGAACGGGAAACCGTTGCGGCTTGGGTCCTGTGGCTCTGTTCGCGTGCCGCTGGACCGGTCACTGGTCAGGTCATCCGACTCGGGTAACGCCATGCTTGGACCTGACTCGACGACGCCTCCCGTCGATGACGCCAGTGCCCGGCGAGCACCATCGCGCATCGTGCTGCTGGATCGAAGCCTGGAGTCCCTGCCGCTGTTCCGCTTGAGCGATTCCTCCGACTCGGGTCCCGTTGTCCACGCTCCGGAATCAGGAGGACGGTGGCGGGTTCTCCCCACACCTGGGGATCGCCTTCCTGGCACGTTTGACCAGGACGTGTATGTCGAGGTGTGCCGGCGATTCCACGAGAGTGGCGCGCCGTCTGATGGCGCGGTCACGTTCACGCTCCACGCTCTCCTGCGCTCGATCGGGCGTCGAGCCGATGGCCGTACGTACGAACAGCTCCGCAGGGCGCTCGTCCGCCTGGAGCGAACGACGCTCGAATCGATCGACGCGTATTGGAGCGCCACCTCGGGAACGCCGGTTTCGCTCCGCTTCACGCTCTTCTCGAGCGTCAGCATTGACCGACGCCGGCAGGCTGACAAGGACCAGCTATCTCTCTTTGCCACTCTGTCGTCGTCCGAACCGGGCGACGCGCGCGTCACCTTGTCTCCTCCGCTCCGCGCCAACATTGCAGCGGGACACTCCTCGATGATCCTCTCGTCGCAGTACTTCGCTCTGTCCTCACCAGTGGCCCGGCGTCTTTACCGGATGATTGAAGTGAGCAGGTCAGAAGGAAGCCTGGCCTGGCGGGTCAGCCTCGAGCGACTGGCCGAGCGCGTTCCGTTGGCACAGCGATATCCATCACATCTCGTGAGAGTTCTCCAGCCGGCGCACGAAATGCTCCTGTCGGCTGGGATCCTCCGAAGCGCAGAAATTCGACAGCAGCGTCGTGCCTGGATGGTGGACTATGTCCTGGCAGGCCGCACGAAATAGCGCGAGAGGCGCTGCCGTCGGGGCATGCCGACGGCCACGGGTCAGTGTGTGAGGAATTCGAGCGGCAGAGTCCTTGCGGGGGTCCTGTTGCCCGGTGTTAGCATTCCTTGAGCCAGTTGGCGCAACCCGTTGTGGCTCATGGCGTGACCGACCACCTGGTTGCGCAGTCCGGATCTATAGGCCCGCGGGAACTCGCTGACCCCGTCAACGTACTGACCACGGTCAGCTCTTTAACTAAGGTGTCTCAATGCGTCCATCACGCAGAATCACCCTGATCGGTGTCATCCTCGTGCCCGCCATTGCGGGCGCGTTCGTCGTGCAGGATCGCGCCTCGCGAGAGGGCGGCCGCCTGTTTGCGCAGGTGCTCGACCTGGTCAATGCGCGGTTTGTCGACTCTGTGAACACAGCCGACCTGTATGAGAAGGCGGCACGCGGCCTCGTCACGCAGCTCCAGGATCCGTATTCGGAGCTGATGTCTCCGCGGCAGCTCACCCAGTTCAATACCAGCACCGCTGGCCGGTACGGCGGTATCGGCATGCGGATCGAGGAGCAGCCCGGGAAAGGCGTCACGATCGTACAGGTGTTCCCGAACACGCCGGCAGAAAGAGCCGGCATTCGTGAGGGCGACATCATCGTCGGCGTCGACACGCTCTCCGTGCGCGGATGGAATTCGCGTCGCGTCGCTGATTCGCTGACGGGTACTCCGGGAACAAAGGTGAACGTCACGTTTGCGCGCCCCAGCGTTCCCGAGCCGATCAAGGCCACGTTTACTCGCGCCTTGATCCGCGTTCCCGCCGTCCCGTACGCGATCATGTTCGACGGCAAGATCGGCTACGTGCCGCTGCAGGGTTTCAACGAGACGTCGACGAGCGAACTCGCCAAGGCAATCGTGAACCTTCAGGCGCAGGGCGCGAAGGGCATGGTGCTCGACTTGCGCTGGAACCCTGGTGGCTTCCTCGACCAGTCGCTCTCAATCAGCAACCTGTTCCTCAAGGAAGGACAGGAAATCGCCAGCGTACGCGGTCGAAACGTTGAGCCGCAGACGTATTACGCCCGTGAAAAACCCATCGCGCCGACGCTCCCGCTCGTCATCCTGACCGACCAGTACTCGGCGTCGGCTTCCGAGATCGTCGCTGGCGCGCTTCAGGACCACGATCGCGCGGTCATTGTGGGAACGACCTCGTTCGGCAAGGGCCTCGTCCAGACCGTGTTCAACCTGGACGGCGGCTACGCGCTGAAGATGACGACGGGCAAGTGGTACACACCATCCGGTCGCTCAATTCAGAAGGAGCGTGTCCTCACCGAAGACGGAGCGTGGGTCGAGGTAGATCATGATTCACTCGAGGCCGGTCAGCCCGGCTCGCAGCGTCCCACCTTCAAGTCTGATGCGGGCCGCACCGTGTACGGCGGCGGCGCGGTCACACCGGACCTGATGGTCAAACCTGACACCTTTACGACCGCGGAGCAGGAATTCCGTAAGGCAACCGCGGCCAAGTGGCAGGAGATTTACGTCCTCCTGTACGACTACGCGTACGAGTTGAAGGGAAAGGTCGCTCCGAACTTCACCGTCCAGCCCGCATGGCGCGACGAACTCTACCGCCGGTTCCAGAGCAAAGGCATCGAGGTAGACCGTAATCTCTACGCCGGCGCCTCGCGGTTCATCGATCGGGAACTTGACGCCCGGATTTCGCGTCTCGCCTTTGGCGACTCGACAGCGCGACGCCGCTCACTCGATGACGATCCGCAACTTCGGCAGGCGCTCGAGCTTCTCCGTCGGGGAAATACGCAGCAGGAGCTTTTCACCCTCGTCACCGCCAAGCGATAGATTCCAGCGCATGAAGAGATCGATACTCGGCGCCGCCACGATCTTCGTGGCGGCGTTTCAATCTGGGTCGGCACAAGGGCCCCAGACGGTCGCCCCGCAGACCGGTGAGAGCCACTTCGCCGCCATCCGGCAGGTGACATTCGGCGGCGAGAACGCCGAAGCGTATTTCAGCCGCGACGGTAAGTGGCTCACGTTCCAGTCTACGCGCGAGGGAAACGCCTGCGACCAGCAGTATGTGATGCGGATCGATGGCACCGGCCTCAAGCGCGTTTCGAACGGTCGCGGAAAGACTACGTGCGGGTGGTTTCTTCCCGACGGTCAGCGCCTGTTCTTCGCCTCTTCGCACGCACATGACTCCACGTGCCCGCCGCGCCCTGATCCTTCAAAGGGCTACGTGTGGGGACTCGACCGGTTTGACATCTACACGGCCAACCGCGACGGATCGGGATTGCGCCGCCTGACGAATTACGACGTTTACACCGCCGAGGGTGTGCTTTCGCCCGACGGTCGCCGCATCGTCTTCACGTCGTTGAAGGATGGAGATCTCGACATCTACACGATGAACATCGATGGCTCCGACATCCGGCGACTGACCACGACACCCGGCTACGACGGGGGACCATGGTGGTCGCCTGACGGCACGAAGATCGTCTACCGTGCCTGGCATCCACCCGACTCAGCCGGGCTCGCGGATTACCGCGGACTGCTCGCGCAGCGCATGGTCCGTCCAAGCCGGATGGAATTGTGGGTGATGAACGCTGACGGAAGCGATCAACGACAGATCACCAATCTTGGTGGTGCGAACTTCGGGCCCTCGTGGACTCCGGATGGTCGCCGGATTGTCTTCTCTTCGAACTACAAGAATCCGAGAAGCCGCAACTTCGAGCTCTACCTCGTGAATCTGGATGGCTCCGGACTGGAGCAGATCACGAGTCATGAGGAGTTCGACGGGTTTCCGATGTTCAGTCCGGATGGTCGCAAGATTGTCTGGGCATCCAATCGTGGTAACTCAAAGCCGGGCGAGACGAACCTGTTTATCGCCGATTGGAAGAACTGACAGCGGCCGCTCAGACAGGCGTCGTTCCACTTCCGCGATTGGCCGTTCGACCCGTACAATCCACGAGTCCCTCTGATAGGACGTTCGCATGCTAACGCTGGCGATTATCGGCGGCATCGTGGTTCTGGTACTTGCCCGGTCGGTGAAGATCATCGGTCAGGCGGAGGTGATCGTGGTCGAGCGGCTGGGCCGCTTCCATCGTGTCGCGCGTTCCGGGCTGAACGTGCTTCTGCCTTTCATAGAGCGCCCGCGCCACCTGGATGTCAGGTACTCGGAGACGGACCCCTCCGGACTCCGGCGGATTACCTCCAGCTCCACCTCTCGAATCGACCTGCGTGAGCAGGTTCTGAACTTCCCAAGCCAGCCGGTGATCACGAAGGACAACGTGACCATCGATATCGATGCGGTGCTGTACTATCGCATTGCCGACCCACAGAAGGCGACCTACTCGGTGCAGAACCTTCCGTATGCCCTGGAGACGCTGACAAAGACCACGTTGCGGCAGATCGTCGGAGAAATGGAACTCGACGCCACGCTGTCCAGCCGCGAAATGATCAACAAGCGGATGCGCGAGGTTATCGAGGAGGCGTCGATCGGGTGGGGTGTGGACGTTACGCGGGTCGAGCTGCAGGCGATCGAACCGCCCCACGACATCCAGCAAGCCATGGAGTTGCAGATGCGCGCCGAGCGCGAGCGGCGCGCCGCCGTCACCACGGCCGAAGGAGGAAAGCTCGCGGCTATTCTCGAGGCCGAGGGTGTAAGGGAGTCGCAGATAAGGCGTGCCGAGGGTGAGCGCGAGGCGTCGATTCTGCGCGCTCAGGGTCAAGCGGAGGCGCGCCTCACGACGGCTCAAGCCGAGGCTGAGGCTTTGCAGCGAATCGCTGCGTCGCTGCCTGAAGGACAGGCGGCGATGTACCTGCTGGGGCAGAAGTACCTCGAGTCCCTGCCCGCGCTGGCGCAGGGGAAGGGAACCACGGTATTTCTTCCTGTTGAGGCTGCCGGTGTCATGGGAGCTCTCGGGGGACTTCGAGAGATGCTGAAGGCCGGCAGCTCAGGAAGCGGTCCGGACACGCAGCGTGCTCTGGGAGCGGGTCCGATTGATTCGAAGAACTCCAAGCGCGAGTAGCCGTTGCCGGCTCCCATCGATCAGGCGCGCGCAGAGCGGATCGGCCGCAGTCATCCATGCGAGCGATGCCTCGAGTACAGCTTCAAGAAGTTCGTCGTGAAGCCCGCGGCACCAGTGCATCGCTCCGAACTGGGTGCCATGTGGATCGTAACGCGGTCCTGCGGAGTTTGCGGACTCGCCAGCGAACTCGCGCTCGACGCCGAGGGCGACATCGTTTACGGCTGAAGACCGGTGCCCACCACGGTCCGTCGTATCGGCTTCCCAACGCTCCATCTGGTAGACGCGTACCTCGCTGAGCCGGCGTGAATCAGTCTTGTTCTGGAACGACGTCCGCCGCGCGTGAGCCTGAGATTGGCAGCGGCGTATCTCGTTAGATGCTGGCAACTTGGATATGGGCCCCAAGGTGGTTAGTTTCAAACACCGGCCGTCCTGGGCAAGTGGGTCGGGTTTACAGTTTTGGAGGAGTCATGCGCAAGCCTCGTCCGGCGACGTACAATCCCGCGCAGGCGCTGCATTTGATCGCAAGCGACCGCACGGGTTCTCCGCTTAGCTGTCCATCATGCTCCGGTAACATCGAGCGTTCGCCGTCACTCATCCCGCCCGCCCCGCATTCGCACGTAACGCTGCGGTGCACGTCGTGTGGACGTTTTGCCCGCTACATCGCGGGCGCGGCCTGAGACGGTTCAGCTCCACCAAATCGTTCTTGTCAATGGAACACATCGCTCCCGTGTCTCATTCCGGGGGCGGTTTGCATAAGTGCGCGCCGGGACGTCGATATCCCGGAATCCAGGTACCCGAACAACCCGGACAGGCAAGGCAAGCCGGCGGGGCGTCGAGTACGAGTCTTTCACATCAGCCCGACCGGGAACGAAAGGAGTAGGTGCAATGGCACGTATTACGGGAACCGTGAAGTGGTTCAACGACGCCAAGGGATTCGGGTTCATTTCGCATGAGGGCGGACCCGATGTGTTCGTTCACTTCAGCGCCATTCAATCGAGCGGCTTCAAGTCACTCGCCGAGGGCGACCGCGTGGAATTCGAGATCGTCCAGGGACAGAAGGGACCACAGGCGGCCGAAGTCACGAAGGTCTGACGGCCGCATTTCCCGGCAGCATGGGTAAGGGGCGTCCCACGGATCCGTGGGACGCCCCTTTTTTTCCAAACAGCCGCGGTGGGCAGGTCTTGGGACTTAACCGGACTGGACCGCATGAGAAGGTTATTCTGTTGCCCCGCTGTCACCACCCGCGGCCTTAATCGTCACATAGGAGCACGTAAGAACCCGGTTCAAGCCCGCGCGGCAGACAAGAATGGCCACCACCGACAAGACACTGTACCGCCGAACGCTGCCCGGGGGCGGGTTTGTGAACGTCGACGTGGATCCGCCGTCCGAATCCGGGATCCATCGAGCTTACGTGGCCGTTGAGCGCAGGTCAGATCCGGCTCGCCGCGATGGGCACGTGCCGCCGGTAGTGGCATCGGCCGAGGGTGGCACCCGTCAGAGCGTGTTCGCCCAACTGCTGGCCATCGCCGCTGATAACGTTGCGGTGGCGCGCGCCCTGCTCCGCTGGAAATCAGATGGCAGGGCGCGATTCTGAATCTGCCGCACCTCAAAAGCAAAACGCCCCGTGGAGTACTTCCCGGGGCGTTTCTCATTCCGGCCGCACAGCTATCTCGACGCAAAGGCCTCGAGCGGGAGGTCGATCTGACGGCGGCCCGGTTCACGGGTCGTCGAACGGCGCACCGCCGGATCGGACCGGACCCCGAGCAGATGCGCGGTCTGATGATAGAGGCGCATTGCCTGGAGCGGCGCCGCGGTCGCCCGCGAGGATCCGCCGGCGATGGCGCTGGCCTCTTCGCGAACCGCTCGGGGCAGCGCGCGTGACAGAGGATGCGCGAGCAGCTGGCGGATGCGAACGACATCCCGCGCGATCAGGGCAACACAGAGTGAATCAAGGAAGGCGAGCATGACGCCCCCGGGGTTTGTGTCTAATTCACACTTTGCAACTGATATAATCACCGCGCAGCAGGATCATCTGTGACGGCTCACACTCTGCGCCAGCATGCCCAGATTCGGGACGGCGCGTCACGTCCTCGTCACACCGCCGTCTCGATCGTTCACCCTTTTACGCTCGTGCCTTCTTCATTGTTCCAGCTCACAGCAAGTCGAGTCGCACACCACGCCGTGCGCCTTTGCGCCGGCGAGGCGCATAGCGGTACAGCTGTGCAGGCCGGCCACGTCCCGCGCCACGCCACTCACCGGTAGGCTCGACGAGAAAGGCAGCCTGCAACGCCCGGCGAAAGCTCGCCTTGTGCAGGCGTCGACCGAGCACCGTCTCATAGGCTTGCTGCAGTTCGGACAGCGTAAACTCCCTTGGCAGCAGGTTGAAGGCGATCGGCGCCTGCTCCAGGCGAACACGCACAACGCTCAGCGCAGCCGTCACCATGCGACGATGGCGTTCAGGAAGCCGCGTCAGCGCATGCGTACCCATCCACCACCAGGGCGCCATGGGTTCGCCCCTCGGCAGTACCGCGACGTAACACACCGACAGAGTCGCGCCGCCCGGATGTTCGGTGCCATCGGCGAACGCGCCGGCCTGCTCGATCCATGCCGGCGCGAGTCCGAAGGCCCGTCGGGCAATCCGGGCGGCGGCCGCATCGAGATGCTCGCCCTTGGCCGGCGTTCCCCACGGCAGGGAAAAACCGCGTCGTTTCGCCGCGCCCGTCGCTTCCGCCAGGACGGACAGCCGCCGCTCGTGGCACGAGACCAGCACAACGTCAATTGAAACGGTTCCGGCAGACGGGGCCGTGCGCGAAGACGAAGCGGTCCGGGCACCCATGACGCGCGAATAAGTCTCAGGTTGAGACTAATGTCAAGAGCCGCGCCAGGTGCTTGTAGCTCGACGAGCCCGATTACGGTCGCCGGGGCGAGCGCTGCTCGCCGGCGCCGAACGGGAGTAGTGGCGGGATCGAGATCGGCAACGTGGCCGTGATGCCGATCTCCCCGGTCAGCGCGCGCGCTGCGGCGCGCTGCGTCGCCGGCAGGCCGCCCCATGACACGACATACGTTGGGGAATCGGGCGCCTGAAGCAATGCGTAGGGCGATCCGAACGCTACGAGAATCACGCGAGCGGTGCGCGCGCGAACGCCATTCATGAGCGCCTCGAAGGCCGGCGGAGCACCCGCTGTCGCCGTGGTCGAGCTGATGTTCACGTACGAGCCGACCACCACGACATCGGCGCTGTCGATGGATGACAGGAACGCAGCGAGGTTTGGCAGGCTGTCGTCGGCATTGACGTACGTGCTCGTGACGTTGACGCCGATTCGACGCAGCTCGCCGTTGAATGCCGTTCCCGCTCCCAGGTCAGCGCGACGGGCATAGGTGACGGATCGCACCCGGGAGCCGCCTGGCAACGGCACCAGACCGGCGAGGTCCCTTGCGAGCACCACTGACCGATCGGCAATCGTCTGCGCCAGCGCCACGTGCGCCGAATCACCAACCACCGCGCGCACGTGCTCCAGTGGAACCAGGCGTTCCCTGCGAAGACCGAGACGATCCTTCAGCAGGAGCACGCGCCGGACCGACGCATTCAGACGCGCCTCGGTGTACCGCCCTTCCGCGACTCCGGCAACGACGGCGTCAATCGCGCCGCCAATGTCGGCCGGCATCAGCAGAATGTCGTTGCCGGCCGCGATCGCGCGTTTGGCGGCTTCCACCGGACCAAAGCGGTCGATCACGCCAGCCATGTCCATGGCGTCAGTGAACAACAGTCCATCGAACTTCATGTCGCGCCGAAGCAGATCCGACATCACGAGAGGCGACAACGTCGCCGGCACGCCGCTCGAATCGAGGGCGGGCAGAAAACCGTGGAACGTCATGATCGCGCCCACGCCGGCGCGCACGGCCTCGCGGAAGGGGACGAGCTCGACCGAATCCAGGCGGCTCCGCGATGCGTTCACCATCGCCAGCGCCAGGTGCGAGTTCGTCTCGGTGTCGCCATGCCCGGGAAAATGCTTGCCCGTCGCCAGGACACCGTGATCCTGAAGTCCGCGCACGAATGCAGCGCCGAGGCGGGCGGTGAGCGCCGGATCCTCTGAATAACTCCGCGCGCCAATAACCGGGTTCGCCGGATTGTTGTTCACATCGAGAACCGGCCCGAAGGCAACATGGATACCCAGCGCCCTGGCTTCACGCGCTGTTGCCGTCGCCATTTCGTAGGCCAGGACGGTATCCCGCACGGCGCCAAGCGCCATCTGCCAGGGGAACGACGTCGCGCCGCCGAGATCGATGGCGTTAGGCAGGAAATAGCCGCCGCGCGCGCGAAAACCCGCACCCGTTTCCAGATCCGCGCTGAACAACAGCGGCAGCGGACTCAGCCCCTGCAGCGCGTTGGCCTTCGCGGCGATATCGATCGGCGAACCCACGGAGATGATGAAGCCGCCGACGTGCTGTTCAGTCACCAGCCGCGTGATCCGGCCCCACTCGGCGCTCCCTTCGGGCACGTAGTCGCCAAGGACCCATGGCCAGACGAGCTGCGCGACACGATCACGTACGGACAGCGACGCGATCACGGAATCGACCCACGCCCGCCCCGCGCGCTCAACGGGTCGTGGCGACGGCGTCGTGCCCGACGCAGCACCGGTCGCACAGCCGACCACCGAGAGCACGAGGGCGATGGCGCCGATCGACCGACGACTGACCGCCATGCGGCCCGCCAGCGCAGGCTGGATTCGCGCTTCGTTCACCAGTTGATAGTCCCCTGCTTTGAGGTGTCCACGTCCTCACCGGCTCCACTCTTGAAGAGGAAGGCCTGGAGGTTTCTCGTCAGGAACGCGCGCGCCTGCGGGTCCATGACGTTCAGCCCGTAGTGATTGATGAGCATCGTCTGCTGCTTCAACCAGTCACCCCAGCAGGACTGACAGACTTCGGCGACGACCCGCGCGCCGATGGCGCCCGGGAAAGGTGGCCGCTCAAAACCGGCACGGGTCTGTCCGCAGCGGACACAGGTCAGGTCAGGCATGGTGTTCGCTCGAGAGTGTCGATCGTCGACCCCGTAATAAAGCGAGTCGGCGAGCCTCAAAACGCTGCGGCCCGGACAGGTCCGTCCCGTCCGGGCCGCGCTGTCGCAATGTAATCAGACGCCCGCCGGCATTGCCACGAACGCTCGCGCCTCACGCGCGGGGCACCTGCGCCTCGAGCCAACCGAGCACCTGACTGGTCACCCAATCACGGTCGAAATCCACCGTCAGCACGTGTCCGCTTCGCGTCGCCCATTCGAGCGTCTTCTCTGTGCTGCCCAGTCGCGCGAAGGCCGCTTCCGCGTCACCGATCGTCACGCGTGGGTCCTGTCGTGAGTGAATCACGAGCGCCGGGACACGAATCGACGGAGCGGAATCCCTCGCGTGCCGCACAATGAGCGACAACTCGTGCAGCAGGCGTGGAGTGGTGACGCCCCTGCCCAGGCCGCGGCTTCGCGCCTCGGGGTCGAGGATGGAAGAGTCCGAGCGTGACCGCAGATAAGGCACGAACAGCGAGACGACACGGTGAAAGGCCGCAAAGCGCGCCGCCCGCGGCGAGAGGCGACCGAAAGGCACGAGCAGGACCAATGCGTCGACGTGCCCCTCCGACGCGAGTATTGTCGCCAGCGCTCCTCCCATGGACTGACCGACCAGGACCACCCGCGTGACGTGCGTGCGCAGCTCGTCGAGGGCGTGCCCCGCATCGGCCAGCCAGGATTGCGCGCTGGCTTCCGTGAACGCCCGGAGCGACGAGCCATGTCCATGCAGCAGCGGCGCCCGCACTGTCCACCCGTTCGCATGGAGTGCCGTGGCGAGAGCCCGGACTGACTGCGGTGTATCGCCAAAACCGTGCAGGATGAGCACGCCGCGATCGCCATGATTCAGCGATACGGGCTCAGCACCCTCGATGATGTCGGCGCCACGCGATGTTCGATCGGCGGCCGTCTCGAAGCGAGCCCTGATCCTGCGACGCGAAACCCAGGCGGCTCCGGCGGCCACAGCGGCGATCAGGGCACCACCGAGTGCGACGATCGCCAATTGACTGGCTAGTACCGGGCCACGCTGGTATCCACCTCCACGCTCCAGCGATCGATGCCACCATCGAGGTGCGCCACTCGCGTGAAGCCTGCCGCGCGCAACCGGTGCGCGGCGTCGACGCTGCGCATTCCATGATGGCAATACACGATCGTCTCGCGCTGAGGATCGAGCGTAGCGATGTGGGACGCCAGTTCAGAGAGCGGCACGAGCCGCGCGCCTGGCAGTCGGCATATCTCCCACTCCCACCGCTCCCGGACATCGAGGATCTGCGTCCCTCGAGGGAGTCTCGACGCAACGTCAGAAGGTGAGAGCGATTCGATATCGACGCCACGTGGAGGCCCGGCGCAAAAGGCCTCGTAATCGACCAGCTCCCGTATTTCTCGAGTCGAGCACATCGGGCAGTTCACGTTGCGCGAAACGCGAAACGTCTGGAACCGAAGCCCGAGCCCGTCGATGATCAGCAGTCTCCCAGCGAGAGAATCACCAAGCCGGCAAATCGTCTTGATCACTTCGGTCGCCTGCATGACACCCACCAGGCCGGGGAGCACGCCGAGTACGCCGCCGTCCTGGCAATCCTGGACTACGCCTGGCGGTGGAGGCTCCGGATACAGGCATCGATAGCAGGGGCCCTCCGCAGTTCCGAAGACCGAGACCCGCCCCTCGAATCGGAGAACGCTTCCGTGCACGCTGGGGATGCCAAGGAGGACAGTGGCGTCGTTGACGAGATATCGCGTCGGAAAGTTGTCGGAACCATCGAGGACGATGTCGAAGCTCCCCAGGACAGAAAGTGCGTTGCTCGAATCGAGCCGTCGCGGATACGGTTGAATCGCAACGTCCGGATTCATGCGTGAAAGTCTTTCCGCGGCAACGTCGACCTTCAACCGACCCACATCATCGTCGCCGTAGAGCACTTGTCGCTGCAGGTTGGAGAGATCGACCCGGTCGCCGTCGATCAAGCCAAGGGTCCCCACCCCAGCGGCAGCGAGGTACATCGCGGCCGGAGATCCGAGCCCCCCAAGTCCGACGATCGCGACTCGTGCAGTCTTCAGCCGCTCCTGACCACTCTGCCCGACACCCGGAAGAGCCAGATGCCGGCCGTAACGGACGAGCTCATCGGGGCGAAGGGTCGATGACGATCCAACGTCGAAGGCAAGTGTTCCTGACGGCCCATGTGTCGGCACGATCGCAATATACGGATCCTTCGCGCTGGACACTCCGGTGGCGCGCCGTTTGCTTACCATCGCATGGCGGGCTCGGCGGCCGGGTAGGGATGGAGTCGGAATCAAGCAAGTCGCCAGAAAAGCTGGCGGTTCTCGTTGTCGGGACAGACACGCTGATCGAAGCGCTGCCGGCGAGGCCAATTCAATTGGCCCACGCTTGCGGCGCATTGGGCTTTGACCTGGCCGTTCCGCTGTCCTGGGGCGATGAGCTCGTCGCCGAAGCCGCCCTCCGTTCCCTTGAATCCTGGGGCCGCGAGCCAGCGATTCTCTGTTCGTGCCCTCTGGTCAGGCAGCGTCTGCTGCACGCCGGGAGCGATCTGGCTCGATCGCTGGTGTCCCTGGAGTCCGCTCCCGTCGCCGTGGCTCGGCACCTCCGTGCAACGCTGGGCGGCCGCATCGCCTCTCTCAGCTTCGTTGGCCGCTGTCCGAGCGCGAAACCCCCGGAGTACGATGCTTCCTTCGATCCTCCGGAGCTGTTCGCCACGCTTCGAGCCCAGGGGATTCAGGTCCAGAATCAACCCGACACGTTCTTCGATCGTATCCCGCCTGACCGTCGGCGTTTCGTCAGCCTTCCTGGCGGGTGTCCGACACCCGAGGCGCTGTGGCAGAGATGCAACGAACGGACACTGGTCGAGGCTGAAGGCCCGGAATTTTCGATTGAGATCGCCCAGCATCTGCTGTCGCCGCGGTCGATTCTGGTGGATGCCGCACCCGCCATCGGCTGCTCCTGCAGCGGCGTAACGCATTCCTCGACGGGCGTTTCGGTCAGAGTCGCGGTTACCTCCCTCGAGCCGCCTCGCTCTACGACACCAATAATCACCGACGAAGTCGTACAAGGGCTGGTGCTGTCCGTCGCTGAGTCTCCTAAGCCGTTTACCGACAGCACTTACGAGGAAGCGACTGTGCTTGAACGGCCACCGATGGCCGTTACGCCCGCGAGCGCGCTCGCCGTCCGGAAGGGGCGATCAAAGGCCTGAACGGCACTGACTAACCGATGACCTGTAGACAATCCGGTTAGCGGTCTGACTCTGAGTACTCGAGCAGGGCTCTCGCTATCGCGCCGTTCATCCATCGGTCCGCATCGACACCCTGGGGGGCGGTACGGGCGATCATGGTGAACTGGCGCACCATCTCCTCCGCCACCAGACCGTCACTGGCGTCCTTGACGCCAAGTGCGTCGATGGCGCGGGTTGCCAGGTACCTGAGCTGCTCGCGCGTTTCCCGCCTCAGGCCCTGGATGCCTGAGCTTTGCCGCGTCAACGTCGGAGCGGGTGTGCGTCGCCGCGCCGGCGCTTCGAGCAGTGAACGCAATGGAGCGAGGACAACTATGAAGGAGCCGGGCGTGTCTTCGCCAAAGGACTCGATGACTCTCAGGCGCCGGAGGCGATTCAGCACGCGTCGGGTTGCCTCCTTTACCACCGGGACTCCACCCAGGCTCCCAGCACCCCGCCCCGTTATTACCAGGACCTCACCACTCAGCTCGACCTGTTTCGACCTGAGCCACGCATCCACCCGCGCCGCGGATTGGGCGCCAGTGAGCATGCTGGCGCGAACGTTCAGCGTGCGAAGGCGACCGAAGCGAACGCGCTCGAGGGACCTCGGCTGACTGGACCGCATACGCGCACCCGCCTAGGGTCGAATTGCTTCGCGCAGCACATGGCCGTCCAGCCGTTCCATTGGGCGCACGCCCGCAATGGCCGCGAGGGTAGGGGCGATATCTACGACCAGCGCCTTCCGGGAGTTGTGCCCAGGTTTGATGCCGGCGCCGTAGAAGATGATTGGCACCTGAGCATCCGAGTCGTGCGGTGAGCCGTGCGTGGCGAAGTTCGTGCCCTGCCAGTACCAGTAGGGCCGAAGTGTCACGACGGCCGCAGCCGGCTCTTCTGGAGGCAGTAGATGTAACCAGCGTCTGGCTATGTAGTCGGTTGATGTGTCCTTGGTCGCCAGTGCGGCCACGCGATCTACCCGCAAAACCCCTCGCACCTTCATGACTTCGGTCGCGAATGTCCGCGTCACCGCCTCGGCGCGAAGACCGGCGCGCGTGATCGCCGCTTCATCGAGATACAGGATGCCCTCGTCGAACGAGAATGCACTGGTGTCAACACCAGCGGCGCGCAGACTCGCGAAGAGAGGCACGATCGCGGGAGCCAGGTTGACCTTGCCGACACCTTTGTTGGGGTATCTCGATTTCGCTTCGGGAAGGGGTGTTACGCCATGGTCCGAGGTCAGCGCCAATACCACTCGAGTCGAATCACGCAGCATGAACAACGTATCCAGGAAGGCTCCGAGATAGCGATCCAGACGAAGGATCTGGTCGTGAATCTCGCGCGAATCGGGACCGAAGCGATGACCAACGGCGTCAGTCGTCGAGAGCGATACTGCCAGCAGATCCGTTGAGGACCCGGCGCCGAGTCGCATCTGCTTCAGCCCTTCGAGCGCGAGGGAAAGCGTGAGCTGATCCATCATTGGAAAGGCGCTGAAGCTGGCCGCTGCCTGGGCAGCGTCGGTCGGGACGAGATGCGGAAAGACGTAGTCCTCTCCGTCGTTTTCGGTCACAACCGCGTCCGGCTCCGAATACTGGGACGGGTCGAGCAGGAGGTCCCAAGTCTTGCCCGCCCATTGTTGTGGCAGCCTCCGCTCGTTGAAGGCCTGCACCCACGCGGGAAGTGAGTCGCCGTAGTATCGGCTCGTCGTGAACGTCCCGTTCGTCGCATACCAGAACGCCGGTTGCATTGCGCGGCCGAGCGGAAGAATAGCGCCCCGGTCCTTTCGAGAAACCGACAGGGCTCGTGATCCGGAGTTCGAGGAGCGCAGCCAGTCGGCAAGCGTCGTTCCCCTGAATCTGAACGGTGACGCTGGCAAGCCGCGCGCGCCGATCAACGGAAACTGCGGATCATAAACGCCCAGGGTGTTCGACACGATGCCGGTGGAACTCGGGAACCGGCCTGACAACGTGCTGGCGTGGCCCGGAGCCGTTTCTGTGTTTGCGTGATCCTGGAATCCGTTCATGAAGACGGCGCCACCGCGAAGCAGCCGGGCCAACCCACCGGAAAGCTGCCGCTCCCAGAGCGTCAGGTAATCGGGCCGCAGCTGGTCGACCGTCAGCATGACCACCAGTGTTGGCCGCTGCGGTGCGGTCTGCGCCGCCGCTGGGCGGACTGGAAGGGAGAGCGCGGCGACGATGAGCGCGGCCGCGGCAGGTCGTGGCAAGGTCAGGCTGGGCATGGCAGGAGAATGTACCCCGGGAAACCCGGGTTTAGCAGCATTGGTTGCGAGTTTTGTGCCCTCGGCGCGAGTTGCCTGGAACCACGCCGGGGTTCGCCCCTGGGCTCATCGCCACATCGCGATGGCGGACAACGGCAAACGCTCGATATCCGGCACCCGGGCATCTGCGGCGGGGAAGCCAACGGGGAGGACCAGATAGGCTTTCTCGTTCGGCGGCCGTTCCAGGAGCTCCGAGAGAAACCCCATGGGATTCGGCGTGTGCGTGAGCGTCACGAGGCCCATCATGTGCACGGCCGCAATGAAGAAGCCCGCCGCAATACCAACGGATTCCTGGGTGTAGTAGTGCGGCCGCTTCGAGCCGTCTTCGTTGACGCCGTACGCCTTGCGGAAGACGACGACGAGCCAGGGTGCGTCGGTCAGGTGCGCCTTGTGCTCGTCGGTGCCGAGTGGAGCGAGCGCCTCCAGCCACTCCGGTGGCATCCGGCCGTGATAGTTCTCGTACTCTTCCCGCTCCGCGGCTTCACGAATGCGCTGTTTCAGGTCCGGATCGGAAACAGCAACGAACGTCCACGGCTGCTGATGCGCTCCACTGGGCGCAGTTCCAGCGGTGCGAATTGCCAGTTCGATCGCCTCGCGAGGCACGGGGTCGGTGGAGAAGTGACGTGTGGTGCGTCGCGTCGCCATTCCACCGTGAAATTCCCGCGCGCGCCGGACAATCTCGTCAGCCGGACGACGGCTGAACGCCAAGTTCCTGAATCGGGGCTCGGTCATGAAGGGGAGTCCGAGGTCAGAGGTCAGAGCTCAGGGTGTCGGAATTCTCGTTCAGCCGCCTGGTGTCGAACTCTGGAGCTCTGGACTCCGCGTACTGGATTCTGATGAGCACGGGCCCCAGCCGCTGCTGCCGCGACCTTCGACACGGCAACGCGCTGCGGATCAACCTAACGCGCGCTCGAGGCGCCGGAGACCTTCCTCGAGGTCTGCCCGCGTTGCGACGAGAGGAGGCAGGACGCGCAGCGTGTGGTCGCCTGCACCCACGAGCAGGAGTCCTTCGTCCCGAGCGCGGCGTATCACGTCCGCCGCGGGTTCGTGTACGTCGATGCCCCAGATGAAACCCGTGCCTCTCACGTCACGAATCCTGCCGGTCCGGGCCGTGAGCTCGCGCAGAGTCTCGCCAAGCCAATCTCCACCGTTGCGAACGGACTCCAACAGCGTCGGATCGGCAACGCGATCCAGGACGTGACTCGCCACGGAGGTCACGAACGGTCCCCCGCCAAACGTGGAACCGTGGTCGCCCGGTTGAATCGTCGCGGCGATTTCCTCGGTCATGAGGATCGCGCCCATTGGCAGCCCGCCGGCGATTGGCTTGGCGAGCGTCATGAGGTCGGGAACGACGTTGACCCGCTGATATGCGAAGAGGTGACCCGTGCGTCCCAGTCCGCACTGGATCTCATCGAACATCAGCGCGATGCGCCGCTCGCGCGTCAGCGCGCGCAATTCGAGGAGGTACCCGGCGTCGAACACGCGGACTCCGCCTTCGCCTTGAATGGGCTCGATGACAAGCGCCGCGACGGTTTCGCCAGCGAGGATCCCGGCCAGGCTTTCGAGGTCCCGTTCGGCAATGGACACGCCGCCGGCCAGCGGACGGAACGGAGCTCGGTACGCCGGCCGATCGGTCGCGGCCAGGCTGGCGAAGAGGCGCCCGTGAAACGAGCCGCGCACACCCACGATCTCGTGCTTGGCGGGCGATCCCACCGTTCGCGCCCACCGTCGCGCGAACTTGAACGCGCCTTCGTTCGCCTCGACGCCTGAATTGCAGAAGAACACGCGATCGGCGAACGAGAGGTCTGCGAGTCGCTGGGCGAGCTGCTCCCCGGGTGACGTGCGGAAGAGGTTCGAGACGTGAATGAGACCGTCGGCCGCGGCATTTATCGCGTTTCGCAACCCCTCGTCACCATAGCCTAACGCGTTGACGGCGATGCCACTGGTGAAGTCGAGATACTCGCGTCCTTCGGTGTCGTACAGTCGGATCCCTTCCCCGCGCACCAGCTCGATCGGGGCTCGCTTGTAGACCGGCAACAATGCCGAAGGTGTCTGGGTCGACGGAGTCAACGTCGGTGCAGCGGGTGATGGTGCCATGAGGGTGGCCATGTTCAGGCGGGCGAGTGGGCGGTGGTGAGGCGAGTGCCGGCATCGGGATCGAGGAGGGCGCCAGCGTCGCTGATCCGGACCGCCGAAACACCCGCGGCAATGGCGCGACGCGCGGCCTGAAGCTTGGCGGACATGCCGCCCCGGGCGATGCCTGACGCGATCATGTCATCAACGGTATCGACAGGAATCGACGGGACGAGGGACCCGGCGGCGTCGAGGACCCCCGGGACGTCGGCCAGCAGCAGCAATTCGTCGGCGCCGAGCGCCCCGGCGATCGCTGCCGCAGCGTCGTCGCCGTTGATGTTGAGGCCTTTCCCCGTTTCGGCGTGGCGGCCGAGGGGAGAGACAACGGGCACGAAGCCGGCTGAAAGCAGCGCTTCAACCGGGCGCGGGTCGGCGTTGAGAGGTTCCCCCACGGCGCCGAGCGCGCCACCGTCGAGGAGCTGCGCCGGCAGCAGCCCGCCGTCTTCGCCGGAGATGCCGATGGCGGCAACCCCTTCGCCGAGGAGCTGCCTGACGAGACGTTTGTTGACTGCGCCGGAGAGCACCATGCGGACGACTTCCATGTCCTCATCCGTGGTGACGCGGCGCCCGCCGATGAACGTTGGCTCCGAACCGAGGCGGCGCTGCAGTGCGGTCACCTCGTCGCCGCCACCGTGGACGACGACGAGCTCGTCCCCACTGCGCACCACCTCGGCGAGCATTCGTGGCAAGGCGGGGTCGTTCTGCGCGCGTCCGCCGATCTTGACGACGCGCCTCACGCGGGCAACCCCATGGTCTCCGTCAGGCCGAAGGAGACATTCGCGTTCTGGATTGCCTGGCCTGCCGCACCTTTCACCAGGTTGTCGATGGCCGAAAAGACGAGGAGCGTTGGCTGCCGGAGGCCACTGGCGCGGCGCACCGCAATGCGCACGACGTTTCTCCGAACGACGTCCTTGAGTGAGGGGAGGTCGGACGACAGTTCGACGAACGGCTCGTTGGCGTAATCCTCCCGCCATGGCGCGAGCAAGTCGTCGGGGATCGACGTAACGGGCACGGTGAGCGTCGCGAGGATGCCCCGCGCCACCGGAAGGAGGTGCGGTGTGAACAGCAGATCGAGGTCGCCGTTCAAATGGGAGATCGTCTCCCGCATCTCCGGCAGGTGTCGGTGTTCGTTTCCCACCGCGTAGGCGCGGAAGTTCTCCGTGACTTCGGCGAACATCATGTCGGCGCGCGGCGAATTGCCCGCACCGGTTACTCCGCTGGCGGCGTCCGCCACGACGGTCGAGCCGGGCACCATGAGGCCGTGGCGCGCTAAAGGCGCCAGCGCGAGAAGAATCGCCGTGGGATAGCAGCCCGGGTTGGCGATCAAGGGGGCGTCCTTCAGTTGCTGCCGGTTCAACTCGGTGAGTCCGTACGGCACGACCTGCGTGGAATGTCCGGGCCGGAGATCCGAGGAAAGATCAACCACCCGTGCGCCAGCGTTCCGCACGCGGGCGACCCACTCGGCGGAAGCGCCATGTGGGAGGGAGCTGAAGACGAGCTCCGCCTGCTTGAGGGGCGCGTCTTCCGTGGCGACGAAGGTTACGGACCCGGAAGGCAGCGTCATGCGTTCGCCGCGCCGTTCGTTGGCGGTTGCGAAGGTCAATTCGAGCCCCGGGTGGTCGGCGATGAGCGTGCAGAGTTCACGTCCTGCGTACCCACTTGCGCCGAGGACGCCGACGGGAATTCTATGCATGGAGAATGCATATTATTGCACATCGGCCATGTCAACGGCCACGCTACACGCAACGCGACGGATGCACACCGCCGCGACGCTGACCGCTTACCCCTCCGGAACCACCATGCTATCGTCGGTTCGCCAGTGACGGAGAGCCTCGACGCGTGAACAAGAAACGGCGGCAACAGGTCATTCTCGAGCTCGTTGCGGCGCAACCCGTCGCGAGCCAGGAGGAGCTTCGCCAGTTGCTGGAGGATCGCGGCTTTGCGGTCACGCAGTCCACGCTTTCGCGTGACCTGCGCGAACTCCGGCTCGCCCGCATCCCTACCCCGCAAGGCGCCCGCTACGCCTCGCCCGACGCATTGGCGGAAGATCACCGGACAGCGCTGGAGGACGTGCTGCCCCAGTTCTTCGAGTCGAGCGATGGCGTCGGTGAACTGCTGGTCCTGAAGACAATCGCCGGCGGCGCCCAGCCCATCGCCGAAGCCATCGATGCCCAGGCGTACCCTGATGTCCTGGGCACCATTGGCGGCGAGAACACCATTCTCATCATCTGCCGCTCCACCGCGGCCCGCGACCGTTTGGAGCGACGGCTCGAACGGCTCGCGCGCTCCGGATAGCATGGGCGTATCGGCACTCGAAAGACGCGCGATCTGACGTTGAATTCATCGCTGCGTTTCGGTTAATTATGCATTCGCAGGAATCACCAGCTCGACATCCGACGGAGCCGTCCATGCAGCGCATAGTGCTCGCCTATTCCGGGGGGCTCGACACCTCCATCATCGTGCCGTGGCTTCGCGAGCATTATGACGCGGAGGTCATTTGTGTCGCCGCCGACATCGGACAGGGCGAGGGCGAACTGGATGGCATCGTAGAAAAAGCCCTGAGGTCGGGCGCCGTCTCGTGCACCGTCGAGGATCTGCGGCAGGAGTTCGTCGAATCCTTCGTCTACCCGACGCTGCGGGCCGGAGCGATCTACAACCGCAAATACCTCCTCGGCACGTCCATCGCCCGTCCCCTCATTGCCCGGCGGCAGGTCGAAGTCGCTCGCGCGGTCGGCGCTGATGCCCTCGCCCATGGCTGCACGGGCAAGGGGAACGACCAGGTGCGTTTCGAACTCACCTACATGGCGTTCGCCCCTGACCTCAAGGTCATCGCGCCGTGGCGGGAGTGGGACATCCGAAGCCGGGAGGATGCGCTGGCATACGCCGCCGCGCGCGGCATTCCGGTGTCAGCCACCACGACCAAGATCTACTCACGCGATCGCAATCTCTGGCACATCTCGCATGAAGGCGGCGTGCTGGAGGACCCGAATCAGGCGCCGCCCAAAGAGCTCTTCCTGCTGACGACTGATCCCGAGGACGCACCGCCCGAACCGGAGAAGGTCACGATCGGTTTCCGGAGCGGCACGCCAGTCTCGGTGAACGGCAGGACGCTCGGCGCCGTGGACCTCCTGACAGAGTTGAACAGAATCGCCGGCCGCCACGGTGTCGGCCGGGCCGACATCGTCGAGGACCGGCTCATCGGCATGAAGTCGCGCGGCGTCTACGAGACGCCGGGCGGAACGCTCCTCTACACGGCGCTCAGTGAACTGGAGATGCTCGTGCTCGACCGTCGCACGATGGCCGCCAAGGATCTCCTGGCGCCCCGGTACGCCGACCTTGTCTACGAGGGGCGTTGGTGGACCACCGAACGTGAGGCGTACGACGCCTTCGTCGACAAGGTGCAGGAGCGCGTGACCGGGACGGTGTCACTCCGCTTGTACAAGGGCAACGTGGCGATTGCCGGTCGCGAGAGTGAGAACGCGCTGTACGACGAGCGCTTCGTGACATTCGGCGAGGACGACGTCTACGAGCAGAGTGACGCCGCCGGGTTCATTCGGCTCTTCGGGCTCCCGGCCCGCGTGCGCGCGCTGAAGGACCAGCAGTTGGCGGCGTCGGAGCGGGCTTCCCGGACTGAAGTCGCCGCGCGGTGACGCGCGGCGACCCGGCGGCAGGCGGCCCGCCCGTCACAGCACCGTCGCATAAACTCTGGGGCGGACGTTTTTCATCCGGGCCCAGCCCGCTGCTCGAGCAGGTCAACCGGTCGATCGGCGTCGACTATCGTCTCTGGCCCTTCGACGTCAGGCTTTCCCAGGCCTGGGCGGAAGCGTTAGGCGCCGCTGGCGTCATTCCGATCGACGAAAGCCGCGCTCTCGTCGACGGACTGGAGGCGGTCGGGCGGCGCCTGGCGGCTGGCGTGACCCCGTCAGCGTCCGACGAAGACATCCACACGCTCATCGACCGCCTGCTGCACGAGGAGGTCGGCGACCCGGCGTCCCGGCTGCACACGGGACGAAGCCGCAACGATCAGGTGGCTACCGCAACCCGCATGTGGACCATTGACGCCTGCGGCCGCCTCGACACCCTGCTGCGCGAACTCCAGCAGGTGATGATCGCACAGGCGGAACGCCTCGGTGACGCGATCCTGCCGGCATATACGCACCTCCAGCGCGCGCAACCGGTCCGCGGCGCCCACTGGATGCTGTCGCACTTCTGGCCCCTCGAGCGGGATCGGGCGCGGATGGCCGCGGCCGCCCGCGCCGCGTCATCAATGCCGTTAGGCAGTGGCGCCGTGGCCGGCAGCGCCTTCCCGGTGTCGCGCGAGCTGCTGCGGCAGCGGCTCGGCTTCGCCGCCATTTCGCCGAACAGCATCGACGCGGTCGCCGATCGTGATTTCGTCGCCGAGACCTTGTTCGCGCTGACGCTGTTGGGCACGCACCTGTCTCGCCTCGCCGAGGATCTGATCCTCTTCGGGACCGGCGAGTTCGGGTTCGCGCGCTTCGGCGATGCGTTCAGCACCGGCTCGAGCATGATGCCGCAGAAGCGGAATCCCGACGTCTTCGAGATCGCCCGCGGTTCGGCAGCCCGGATGCTCGGCGACCTCACCACCGTGCTTGTCACACTGAAGGGGCTCCCTTCCGGTTACAACAAGGACCTTCAGGATGACAAGCGTCCGCTGTTCGACGCGGTGGACACCATGATGCTCGTGGTGCCCGCGGTCGCCGGGGCGCTCGATGAAGTGATGTTCGACGTGGCGCGCATGCGCGCCGCGGTGTCCGCGGGCCTCATGGCCACCGACCTCGCCGACTATCTCGTGGATCGGGGCGTCGCGTTCCGCGACGCGCACAGCGCGGTCGGGAAGCTGGTGCGTGAGGCGGAGGCGGCCGGGGTCGAACTGGATGGGCTGCCCCACGCGTCGTTTGCGGCCGCCCACCCTGCCTTTGGACCCGATGTGCTCGATGCGCTCACGCCCGAACGCTCATTGGCGCGGCGCAACCTCGCGGGAGGCACTGGACCCGCCGCGGTGCAGGAACAATTGGCGGCGGCGCGACGCATCGCCCAGGCCCGGTAGTGCGGACGGGAAGGACGGTCCTCTGACGGAGCGTCCGCGGTCAAGGCTCGAGAATGCGAACCTTCGACACGAAGTACTGTGTCTCGCCAAAGCAAGTCGTGGGGACGCCGATATGCTGCTCGTAATACAGGGCCACTTTCCGTCCCGCGGCCGACTCGATCACCCCAGCGATGCTGTCGGCCGGCACGCTGAACTGAAACAGTATGGGTGCGCTGCCAGGGATGTTCGACATCTGAAGCTCGCCTTCCCACGTTTTGCAGAGCCATCCTCTCCTCGACAGTTTCTGAACCCAGCCAACGCGCTCTCCGGTCGAGAAATCGAAGGCCAGCGCAATGGCTGCCCAGACGCTGAAAGTTGCGACCGGGATCAGGATCAGCATACTGATCGTCATCTTGCCCCAGTGCCGACGAAGGAAACTCCGTCGTGGTTCGACGGGCGCAGCGGGCGGCTGCTCGGGACGCGGGTCGCCCGGATCCTGAGTCGGTTTCTCATCAGCCATGGGGTGCCTCGCCAGCGGTACGTGATACCCTAGCCGGCAACCGGCCTCGGGCCGAGCCGCGCGCGGGTAGTTTACAGCACGATATGGAGGCTGCGTAGTGTCGCTTCAAGCTCGACGACAGACGGTTGCGGTTCGGGTCGGCGATGTCCCGGTGGGCTCGGGACATCCGGTCGTCGTGCAATCCATGACCAACACCGACACGGCAGACGCGGCCACCACGTCGGAGCAGGTCATCGCACTCGCCAACGCCGGCTCCGAACTGGTTCGGGTCACGGTGAACACCGACGCAGCGGCGGCGGCCGTCCACGACATCGTGGCACGCGTGGCGGACGCCGGTGTGCGTGTTCCCGTGATCGGGGACTTTCACTACAACGGACACCTGCTGCTGGTTCGGCACCCGCGTTGCGCAGCGGCCCTGGCGAAGTACCGCATTAACCCGGGGAACGTCGGCAGCAAGCGCCGGGACGAGAACTTCCGGACGATCATCGAAGTCGCGAAGGCAAACGACAAACCGGTCCGCATCGGCGTGAACTGGGGATCGCTCGACCAGGACCTGTTGACCTTGATGATGGACGAGAATGGCGGTCGCGCCGAACCACGCGACGCGCGCGACGTCTACATCGACGCCATGGTGGAAAGCGGTATTCGCTCGGCGGCACTGGCCGAAGAAAGCGGGCTCGCTCACGACGCCATCATCATTTCGGCGAAAGTGTCGCAGGTCGCGGATCTCGCTGACGTGTACCGCCGACTGGCGGCCCGATGCGACTATCCGCTTCACCTCGGACTGACCGAGGCGGGCATGGGGAGCAAGGGAATCATCGCCAGCGCGGCCGGCCTGGCCATCGTGCTTTCCGAAGGCATCGGCGACACGATTCGCGTGTCGCTCACGCCCCGTCCTGGCGGCGACCGCACCGAGGAGGTGCTTGTCGCTCAGCAGGTACTGCAATCACTTGGCCTGCGCCGATTCGCGCCGCAAGTGACGGCGTGTCCGGGATGCGGCCGCACCACCTCGACGTTCTTTCAGCAGATGGCCGAGGACATCCAGGCTTACCTGCGGGAGAAGATGCCCGAATGGCGCGACGCGCATCCGGGGGTCGAGGACCTCAGGGTGGCGGTGATGGGTTGCGTGGTGAATGGGCCCGGCGAGTCCAAGCACGCGCACATCGGCATCTCACTGCCCGGCACCTTCGAGGAACCGAAGGCGCCGGTTTATGTCGACGGCCGGCTCCACGTCACGCTGAAGGGTGACCTCATCGTACCGGAGTTCCTGCAACTGCTCGACGAGTACGTTGCCCGGCGCTGGCCAGCGCCTCCCGCCGGCATAGCTCGTTAGGCGTGGCGAGGCGCGAGCCGTTCAGCTGGAATGCCCGCCAGCGCGCTCATGGTCTCGTGCAGCTCGTTGAGGATCGGGGTCCGATTGCCCAGTTCCACCAGGCGGCCGTGGAGGCGGCGATACCAGTCCAGGGTTCGCTCCCGCCCGCCGGGAACCCGCGCCCAGACCGATTGAACGTCCATGGTGCGGCGCAGGTCGGCGAGGAGCGTCCCGGCGCCGTGCAGCGCATCCGCGGCGGCGAGCATCTGTCCCTCGGGCGAGGCGTCGCGAAGGCAGCCTAACAAGTGGTCGCGACGCTCGTCCGCACTGAGTTCCAGGCCGTCGTCGTCGGTGCGCCGTTCGGCGGCCATGAGCGCGGTCTCGAGGGCGCGTGAGCCGAACTTCTCGCCAATTCGCTGCTGCAGGACTTCCAGCGGGAACGCTTCGCGCGCGTAATCCTCCACCACGTCGAGAAGGATGCCGGCGGTGACGGTGTCCTCGTCGCACCCGTACCGGGTGAGGATCACGGCCAGGTTCGCTGGCTGCGTCGAGTATGGCGGCCTCGTGCCGCGCCGCACCTGCTGGTCGTGATGCTTGGCCGCGAACGCCAGTGCGTGATTGATCCGGTCGGAATATCCGTTCATGACGAAGCGCGACTCCGCGGCGGCATCGGGATGGTGCGCGCGAAGAAACTATTCATGCGCGATGGTGCTCGACACCCCACGCTCCGTTCCCGCGAAGATGCGAACCAGGCGTTCCAGGCCCAGCGCGTCGTCATGATCGAACGCGGCGACGTGTTCCGAGTCGACGTCGAGCACTGCCGCCAGGTTCCCATTGGCGTCCACGACCGGAACCACGATCTCCGATCGAGCCCGGGCGTCGCATGCGATGTGCCCCGGAAACAAGTCCACGTCCGGCACGATAACCGTGCGTTTTGTGGCAGCGGCGGTTCCGCATACGCCGCGGCCGACTTCGATCTCCAGGTAGCCGAGTGTTCCCTGATACGGCCCGACCCGGAGCAGCCGCCCAGGCTCCACTACGCGATAGAACCCCACCCAGAGGTGACCAAACCCGTGGAAGAGAAGGCAGCTCAGCGTGGCCATCGTGGCGACCGGGTCCGAAATCCCTTCAAGGACCAGGCGGAGATGCTGGTCCACGGTCGCGTACGCGTCCTCCTTGGGGAGGTGTCGGACGTCAATCATCGTTTCCCCCATTGTCGTGCTCGAATGGGCCGCGGTCTTTTCGTCGTTACGGAGGCAACTGAAAGAAGACCGGGGGCGGCTTTCGCCGCCCCCGGAAGTTCTACAAACCGTACTGCCAGAACTACTCGACAGTGATCTCGCCCCTCATGTTCAACGCGAGGTGCGGCGTGCAGTGGAAGGGGTATTTGCCAGGCTTGATGTTGCCGAGCGAAAGGACCCACTCCTGATTCGGGGTCATGAACATCGGCGAATTCCCGTCCATCGACTCCGGCATGTTCGCGAACAGCTGGTCCTTCTGGTCCGCCGGGATGGTGGCGGGATCAAAGGCCACGTTGTGCGGGCCGCCGCTGATCATGATGAACTTGATGCCGTCGCCCGACTTCACGGTGATGTTCGCCGGCTCGTACCGATAGCCCGTCGCGTCGCCGACCATGTGGACCTCGTGAATGGTCCCCGTGGGGGCCACGGCTGTCATGGCACCAGTCGGGGCCGGGGTCACCGCCGGCGCAGCCATCGCGGCGGAATCGGTCGCGGCATTCTGGCTCTCTCCGCCACCGCACGCACCGAGAAGGACAACGCCTGAGAGAAGGGCGACACCAAACACTCGCATTGCTGAAGGCCTCCGAAAGGTCACTGCCGTCGATCCAGAGCTGGAAAGACCGAGCGGCTGGATCCCCGTCCGGTCAGGGTTGTGAATTTATTCACAAGGCGCCATCGCGCAATCCCGATTGCGCTTTGGCTCCTGACCCGTCGCAATGTGCCTCGGCTCATCGGTTGACCAGCTTGACGAGGGGCACAGGGCCGTTACCACTGATGAGCCACCTGCAGAAACCTCGATCGCAGGCGCGACCGCCGAATGAGGCACCGGCATGACTCCCTCCGCTCTGCTTGACGCGGTTCATGAGGTCGCCCGAATCTGCGGCGACGTCGCCTACCGCCACTTCCGAACGGACCTGCCGGTCGAGCGGAAGGCCGACGGGTCGGAGGTTACCCGAGCGGATCGCGAAGCCGAAGTTGCCGGGCGAGACTGGATCCGTCGGCACTTTCCCGGTGATGCGATCGTCGGAGAGGAACTCGGCGCCGAAGGAGATCCTCGCGGGCGACGCTGGTTCATCGACCCCATTGATGGAACCCGGACTTTTGTCCGCGGCGTGCCGCTTTGGGGTTCGCTGGCCGCGGTTGAGCACGGAGGCACCGTGGTGGCCGGCGCGATCAATTGTCCAGCGACCGGCGATCTCGTGGCTGCCGCGCTCGGTGAGGGCTGTTGGCACAACGGTGCTCGTACATCGGTCTCGAGGGTGGGCGAGCTTTCCAGCGCCTCCATTCTCGCGACCGACCAGCGCTTTCTGTCAAGACCGTCACGCGCTGCGCGATGGGCCGCCTTGGCCGGTCAGGTCGCCATCGCGCGCTCCTGGGGAGACTGCTATGGCTACGTGCTCGTCGCGACTGGCCGCGCGGAACTGATGGCCGACAATCGCATGCGTCCCTGGGATGTGGCGGCGCTCATCCCCGTCATCGAGGAAGCGGGAGGCGTGTTGACGGATTGGCGAGGCCGGCGCGGGATCGGCTCTGATACCATCGCAACCAATCGGATCCTCGCCGCCGAATTCAGAAACCTGTTGGGCGTTCCCGAGTCGGCCGACCCGGAGCGTGCAGGCGACGCCTAGAACTTTTCCATGATTCGAATCGGTGCCTGACGAGCGTCACCGATGAATACGAATCTCACGTCACGCATGTAGCGAAGCGCCGCGCGCTGGATATCGGCGGGAGTGATGGCGCGGAGCTCGTCCACGAACCGGTCCGCGCGGCGGAAGTCTCCGTAAAACAGTTCCGCGCGCGCCAGAAAGTCCGCCTGCTGCGCGCCTGACTCGTTGTCCAGGAAATACTGCGTGATGAACTGCAGGATCAGGCGTTCGAGTGCCCGCGGATCGACGGTTCCTGTTTGAAGATCAAGCAGCTCGCGGCGCATGACGTCCAGGGTCAGGTCCGGCGCGATGGTCGTCACGTACAATCCGCCCGCGGAAACAGCGCGCTCGATGAAGGGGGCGTCCACCGCGTACGTCAGGTTGCGCTTTGACCGGATCTCGCTGAACAGTTGCCCGGAGAGGATGGCGGTCGCGATGCGCAGGGCGTGATAGTCGGGCGAATCGGCGCGCGGTCCCGGATACAGGCCGAGGATGTAGTTGGTCGGGAGATCGCGATTGATCGTCACGGCGCCCGAGCGCGACCTCGGAAGCGTGTCCGGCAGTGTCCAGCGGTAGGATCCCGCTGGCAGCCGGGCCAGCGTTCCGCGCACCAGACGCTCCACCTCTGTCTTCTGCACGTTCCCAACCACGACGAGGAGCATCCTGGACTTCACGACCTGCGTATCCTGGTAACGCTGGAGATCCTGCAGGGTTACCCTGGCGAGCGACGACTCGGTGCCTGACGGCGGGATCGCGTAGGGGTGACCATTGAACGCGAACGAGTCGGCGACGAACTCGATGAGCGCGTCCGGAGAGTCCTGTCGCTGGCGCACCCCGGCGATCAACTGACGGCGAATGAGCGCAACCTCGGTGGAGTCGAACCGGGGCTCGGTGATGCGACTGGCGAGGATGCTCCACGTCGAGTCCAGCGTGGCACGCGTGGCCCGAAGCCCGATCGCGGACCAATCCTCACTGACCTGAGTCGTGATGGTCGTGCCCAACTGCGCCATCGATCGACGGAGGCGGTCGCGCGAATAGGAGCGCGTACCGCGCTCACTGGTCTCGAGCAGCATCAGTTCGATCCCGGCGTTGGCCGCGGTGATCTGCCTGACGCCGCCGAGCAGGTACAGGTTTGCCACCACGATGTCGCCACTACCGACATGACGCTGGATCACGCGAATACCGTCGACATCGTAGGCAATCGTGCCCGTGTCCGGGCCGGTCGTCGCTGGCCCGCCGCGTCGCGCTTGCGCCGCCGCCTCCTGGTGAACGAAGGCGATGGCGAGGAGGCCGACGACGAGTCGTGTCACGCTCAGGCAGCTCACGGAATTATCCTCGGCAACACGTCAGCGTCTCTGAGTCCAAGGTCCGCCTTCACTCCGGGAGGCAGAAGGATCCCCACGACCATCGGCTTGCCCACGATGTACTTGCGGGCGTAGGCACGCACGTCATCGAGAGTCTGTGCCGCCATGTTGTCGACGTACCCCATGTAGTACTCGAGCCCGGACACACTCCACCAGAAGCCGATCGTGTGCGCGTGGTCCGACGGTCTGTCGAAGCCGAAGGCCGTGCTTACCGAGCGTTCCGCCTTCGTCGCGGTGAGTTGGTCGGACGTGATGTACCCGGGATCGGCCAGGCGCTCCACTTCACGTTGCAGCGCCGCGATCGCCTCTTTCAGCCGTTCGGGCGTGGTCTGCCCCCCGATGCTGATCGGTCCGACCTGATTGAGCGTGTAGTAGCTCACGTCGATCGACTGGAAGAGGCCGGTGTCCACCAGCTTTCGCTGGATTTGTGAGCCTGGCTGGTTCAGTGCGTCCGAGAAGACGTCGGCTGCGTATGTCGCGGCGGGATCCTTCCTCACGCTCGGTCCCTGCCACTGCATCATCACGGTGACCGCTCCCACCGGCCGCTCGACGTAAATCGCCGTACTCGCGGTCAGCGGCGGAATCTGGGGAATGGGCTCCGCGGCAAAGGGATCCTCGCCACGAGGCCAGTCTCCCAGAAAGCGCTCGGCCATCGCGAAGACGGTATCGGGGTTTACGTCGCCAGTGACGATGAGCGCGGTGTTGTTCGGGACGTAGTACCGGTGCTGGATGTCCGCCAACTGCGACGGGGTGACGCGCTGCAGCACCTCACGCTCTCCGATGATGTTCTTCCGACTCCACTGTCCCGGATACAGCGCCTTGCCCGACTTCTGCTGCAGCTCGAAGAAGGGACTCGATTCATTGCGATCGTACTCGCCGAGAACCACTTGTCGCTCGCGCTCCAGTTCCTGGCTCAGGAACTTCGGGCCGCGAAGTGCCGCCGACATGAGCTTGATTCCACCAGCGAGGCTGTCGGCGGGGAGCGACATATAGTAGTTGACGCGCTCTTCCTGCGTCGTGCCGTTGAACGATGCGCCCAGTTCCGACGACCGTTGAATGAACGCGTCCGGCTCGGGGAGCTGCGCGTTCGCCTTGAAGAACATGTGCTCGTACATGTGCGCCAGCCCTTCCGAGCCTGGTCGCTGGGTGAACGAGCCGTTGCGCACGTTGATTTCGATGGTCGCCAACGGGACACCGTGATTCTCGGCCACGATGACCTCGAGGCCATTTGTGAGAACGCGGTGTCTGATGAACTTCTCGAGCTCGGTGCGCTGGGCGCCAAGTCGATGTGCTGGCAGCAGGGCGATGACCGCCGATCCCGCAAGGGCTACGGCGATCCTCGTCCAACGAGACTTGTGAGGTCGATATGCGCGTTCACGAATCGTCACGCTGGCGGTATCCGGGGTTCTCTGGTTTTCTTTGTGCGCCGATGGCAGAACATCGCGACATACTGGCCCGGTTCGGGGCACTGGCCGCGCGGCGCCTCGAGGCCTCGCGACTCCGGCGTGACGTCCCGCTGGCTCCGTACACCACGTTCCGGATCGGTGGTCCGGCAGATCTCCTGTACGATGCCACGACGGCAGATGATCTCGCAAACGCCGTCGAGACCAGCCGCGAGGCCGGCCTGCCCCACTTCGTACTTGGACTCGGGGCAAATATCCTGGTTGGCGACCGTGGTTTTCGTGGCGTCGTGATCCGGAATACCGCCCGCGAGTTCCGATTCGACGGCACCCGCCTGTGGGCCGAGAGCGGCGCCATCATGCAGGATCTCATTCTGGCTGCTGTTCGCCGCGGCCTGTCCGGCCTGGAGCACTACATCGGAATTCCGAGCACGGTGGGCGGCGCCGTATGGCAGAATCTCCATTTCCTGTCGCCGGCGCCGGAGCGGGAACGCACGATGTTCATCGCGGAGGTGTTCGATTCATGCGAGCTCCTGGCCGAGGAAGGCGGGCGTCGTGTTGCCGGTCGCGACGAAATGGCGTTCGGCTATGATACGAGCGTCCTGCACCACCGTCGTGACGTGGCGCTGACATGCACGTTCGCGCTCGCGCCCGGAGGTGCGGATCGGATGAACCGCATTCTCCAGGAGAATCTGGCCTGGCGCGGCGCGCGACATCCGTGGCTCGACATTCATCCCAGCGCCGGGTCGATCTTCAAGAAGATCGAGGGCGTCGGGGCCGGCCGGCTCATTGACCAGTGCGGGTTGAAAGGTCACCGGGTCGGCAATGCCCAGGTCTCCTGGCTCCACGCCAACATCATCATCAATCTCGGTTCGGCTACCGCCGCCGACATCAGACAACTCATCGCCGAGATCCAGCAGCGCGTCGCCGGGCAGTTTGGCCAGCACCTCCAGCCCGAAATCGGCTTTGTCGGCGAGTTCTGATCGCGTCAACGGAGACGCCGCGCCGCGGTCACGCATGGCGTGGCTGATCGCGGGTCCGGCGACGTACGCTCTGCTGGCACTGCTCGCGCCGTCCACGCTGGAACCCGCCGCTCGTCACGTCCTTGGGCTGGCAGGGTGGATGGCGCTGTGGTGGGTCACGGAGCCTGTGCCCCTTGCCGCGACCTCGCTCCTTCCGGCGGGTCTCTTCCCTGCACTCGGCGTCGTCACCGCGCGGGATGCCGTCTCGCCTTACGCGAACGAACTCGTCTTCCTGTTTCTCGGCGGATTCCTGCTCGCGGCCGCATTGGAGCGCTGGAATGCGCATGCGCGAATCGCCTACGGTCTTATCTCGGCGATCGGCCTTTCGAGTCGCCGTATTGTGCTGGGCGTGATGGTCGCCACGGCCTTCATCTCGATGTGGATTTCGAATACGGCAACAGCGGCCATGATGTATCCCATCGTGCTCGCCATAACGCCCCTGTTTGGCGGCGCCACCCGCGACGCCCGCAACACGTGTACCGCGCTGTTGCTCGGCATGGCGTACGCCGCGTCGATCGGCGGCATGGGCACGCTGCTGGGAACACCCCCCAACCTCATTCTCGCCGGCGCGGCGCGTGAGTTGGCGGGACAGGAAGTGTCCTTCCTGTCGTTCCTGGCTCTCGGCCTCCCTATGGTCGCGATCCTCCTCCCCCTCTGCTGGGCACTCCTGGTGTTCGTGATCTTTCCTTCCCGAGCCACGCTCGATGCCAGTGCGAGTGCCGTGCTGCGGGATCGGCGCGCAGCGCTTGGTCCGCTGCGAGGAGGAGAACTGGCCACGCTGTGTGTCTTCACGGCGACGGCGGTCGCCTGGCTGGCGCGCGAGCGCAAGGTGTTGGGCAGCGTGATCATCCCAGGCTTGGTCGACATCGCCCCTCGATTGACCGACGCCACGATCGGGGTCCTGGGTGCGCTGATTCTTTTCGTCGTCCCAGCTCGCGAGCGCGACGGATCGACGCGGGCGCTGCTGAGCTGGGACGAAGCACGACTCATCCCGTGGGACGTGCTTCTGCTTTTCGGCGGTGGCCTTTCCCTCGCGGCGGCCATGGAATCCACCGGGCTCGCGCCCTGGCTCGGCGATCAGATGAGCGGGTTGGGCAGCCTGCCCCCGATCGCCCTCTACCTTGGACTCGCCGTCTTTGTGCTGGCGTTGAGTGAACTCGCTTCAAACACCGCCGCCGCGACAATGATGATGCCGATCGTTGCCACGCTGGCCAGGGCCGTGGGCCAGCCTCCGCTCCTCCTCATGCTGATCGCGGCGCTGGCAGCGTCCACCGGATTCGCGCTGCCTGTCGCGACGCCACCAAACACCATCGTATTTGGGTCAGGTCAGGTGCGCGTTCGCGACATGGCGAAGGCCGGACTGCTGCTTGACGCCGTCGCCGTGCTTCTCGTGGTCGCGGTAGTCTGGCTGATGTTCCCGTTGGTCTTCGGCTAACGGAGGTCGGCGTCGGTCGTTACTGACGCCTGCTCGACCCGGCGGTCGCGCCGCGTCGCCATCACGGACGCAACGGCGCCGATGACGAGAATGGTGATGACCATTCCGAGCATGTAGAGGTTGACGTTCGGTCCGAACTGCTCCTTCAGCAGGTCGGCCGTCAGCATCTTGGCTCCGATCAATCCGAGGATCGCGGAAAGGGACGTCTTCAGGTACCGGAACTTCTCGATCGCCCCCGCCAGCGCGAAGTAGAGCGAGCGGAGCCCCAGAATGGCGAACACATTGCTGGTGAAGACCAGGAATGGATCGGCCGTGATGGCAAAGGCGGCGGGAATCGAATCCAGCGCGAAGACGAGATCCATCGCTTCGATCAGCACCAGCCCCACCGCCAGCGGCGTGAGCATGCGGCGAGCGTCGACGATCGCCGTGAAGTGAGGGCCGTTGAACTGCCCTGTGACGGGGAAGAACCGTCGGAGTTGCCGGATGATGAAGACCTCGTCGGTCTCCAGATGTCCCTCGTCGCGCGTAAACAGCATCTTCGCCGCGGTATAGAGCAGGAAGGCGCCGAAGAGGTACAGAATCCAGTGATACCGCGCGATCAGCGCGGTGCCGACAACGATCATGACCCCGCGCATAACGAGTGCGCCCAGGATACCCCAGAAGAGTACACGGTGCTGGAACTGCGCCGGGATCCGCAGGTGCGCGAAGATCATCGCCATCACGAACACGTTGTCCGCGCTCAGCGAGAGCTCGATCAGGTAGGCGGTAATGAATTTCAACGCGGCCAGCCGGCCGTCGTTCATGTTGCCGTCGATCCGGTCGATATGGGTGCCCAGCCCCAGCCATTGGTGGTCGTATGCCAGGTGGACAAACCCGGTGAATGCCATCGCCAGCACCACCAGCACGGCCGTGAACGCCAGCGCCTCGCGCACAGAGACGACGTGCGCCTTCCTGTTTATCACCCCGAGGTCGATGGCAAGCATCACGAGCACGAAGAGGAGAAATCCTCCCCACGCCCAGATCGTGTAGTCGATTGGTCTATCCTCTACTGGTAGCTGCTCGAGTGTCGCGCCGGGAAGCTGGCGCCTGGGTGCCCGTCACGTCGACAGCCATTCGCGCCACGTGACTTCGTCCAATCCCACCGTGACGCGATGACCAAATCGCACGAGCGGTTGTTTCAGCATGCCCGGCTCCTCGGTGAGGCGCTTGAGCCACCAGTCGTCGGAGTGCATGGAACGGTGCAGCCCCAGATCCTGAAAGCGTCGCGAATCGCGGTCCACCAGGGTCGACACGTCAAAGCGCTCCGAGAATCGTCGAAGCTCTCCCAATGCGGGACCGCGTTCCTGAAAGTCCACGAAATGCGTGACTACGCGGCGCTCCGCGAAGAATCTCAGCGCCTTGCGGGTGTCAGCGCTCTTGCGCGTCCCGAAGACCTGGACCTGGCGAGCTTGGGCAGTCGCGCCTGACACGTGCGCCTCATCACGATGGTTGGCTCCGGCAGGTGCCCGAACGACACGGGTCGACTCGCTTGACCGCCCCCGGCGTCGGGTACGGCGAGTAATGTAGCCTTGTGCCGCGCGCGTTCCGTCCAGCATGGTGGCTGCCCGGGCCCCACACAATGACCATGTGGGGGAAGTTCATTCGCCGACGGGAGTTGACTGGCCTTCAATTCGAGCAGATACCCGCCGGCGACGGGGACGACCTTATGCTCGCCTCAGCCGAGTCACCTGCGTCGGGTCCAGTCCTCCTCCTACTGCATGGCCTGGAAGGCGGGTTGCGCTCCCATTACGTGAGCGGCATCTGGGCCCTTGCCCGCCGGAATGGATGGCAGCCGACGGTGCTCCTGTTCAGGACCTGCGACGGTCGGATGAATCGGGCGCGAAGGACCTACCACTCGGGCGAGACCACGGATCTGGACCTGATCGTTCGGCACCTGATCCTCGAGGATCCGACCCGGCCAATCGGGCTCGCCGGCATCTCCTTGGGCGCTAACGTGATGCTCAAGTGGCTAGGAGAGAAAGGAGATGGCGTCCCCGAACAGCTTCGGGCCACGATAGCGGTTTCCACGCCCTACGACCTTGCCCGTTCGAGCCGGGCCATCGATTCGGGCTTTGCCCGACTCTATCAGTGGAACTTCCTGAGATCGCTCAGGAAGAAGGCTCGATTGAAGGTGGCTCAGCACCCTGACATCTGCTCAGTCGAAGGCCTGGACACGCTCACCACGATGTGGGAGTTCGATGACCGATTCACTGCGCCGCTGCACGGCTTTCGCGACGCCGCGGATTACTACGCCCAGTGCAGCTCGATCCGGTTTCTTGTTGGCATTCGGCGCCCCACGCTCCTTCTGAGTGCGCGCGACGATCCATTCAACTCGGACGAGGTGCTGCGCGACGTGGAAGAGATCGCTGGTACGAACCCATACGTGCACGTGGAGTTTCACAGGCGAGGCGGCCATGTTGGCTTCGTCGGCGGCACTCCCTGGCATCCGGCGTACTATGTGGAGTCGCGGGTGGGATCGTTTCTGGCCCCTCATCTCGGCACATCGAACACCACTGAGTAACAGCGAGCTGGAATGGACCAATGTCGGATGCGCTCCTTTTCGCTCTGATCTTCGGCGGCCTGTTCGTTCTTCGGATCATTCTGGCCACGATTTTTTTTGGTCTCATTCTCCCGGCCGACGACCACTGTCCCAACTGTGACCAGCCCACCCTTCGAGTCGCGTCGGCGCTCGACCGCGTTCTCCCGTGGTTTCGACGTAGCTGGTGCCTGCGTTGTGGATGGCACGGCGTCCTGCGCCGTGGGACGGTGACGGTGGAGCCGAGCAGGACGGAAACACTTACGCGTCGGTGACGCTCTGGCGGCCGGAGTCTTTCGCGAAGAGCACAAGCCATTCAGGCCAGTTTCCGCTCAAATCGAAGAAGTCCTCGAAGTACACGAGCCCGGCGTTCTCGAGATCGCCGATCAGAGCCTGGAGAGCGGAATCGTCGAGGATGGGACCAATGACTATCAGTTCGCCTTCGACGCGAAACTCCTGATCGGTCAGGTTCAGCCGCTCGTCGATGGTCGAGCGGGTAATTCCGACTCGTTCAAAGGACCTGCGCCTGATGATGAGGCTCGGATTGTTCGTTGAGAGTTCGAGCGGCATGGAATGGAATGGCGAATGGGGAATGTGGCGCAGGTACTGACCGATGCACGAGCCCCCCTGCCCCGCTACCTTCCGCGAATGTCTCGCAAGAGCGCGCCGCATCAGGCTGAGGCGCAATTTGACGTGATCGTCATCGGCGCCGGGCACGCCGGAACCGAGGCGGCTGTGGCTGCCGCGCGCCTCGGGTGCACCGTAGGCCTCATCACCAGCGCGCTCGAGACAATTGGCCAGATGTCGTGCAATCCGGCGATCGGCGGCGTAGCCAAGGGCACAGTGGTTCGCGAGGTGGACGCCATGGGTGGGATAATGGCGCGTGCCACCGACCTGGCGATGATCCAGTTCCGCATGCTGAATCGCGGCAAGGGCGCCGCGGTTTGGGCCCCCAGAGCGCAGTGCGATCGCGGCCTGTACCGACGCGCGGTCCGGTCGCTGCTCGAGCAGCACGTCCGACTGAAAACCGTTCAGGGCACAGTGGCAAGACTGCTCTGGGACGGAAACGAACTTGCCGGCGTGGAAACGATGGAAGGCCGCCGGTTCGACTCCCGATGTGTCGTGCTCACGACCGGTACGTTCCTGCGCGGCCGCATTCACATCGGTACGGAGACGCGAATTGCAGGTGGCCGCGCCGGCGAAGCGTCAACCGTCGATCTTGCTGAACAACTGGAACAGGCGGGACTCGAAGTGGCTCGCTTCAAGACCGGAACGCCGCCTCGGATTGACGGAAGAACGGTTGATCTCGATCGGTTGCAGCGGCAGGAGAGCGAAGTCGAGGCGTTCGACTACTCGTGGTCGCACTTCTGGGCTGAGAAGCGATCTACGCCTGCCGGCACGCGTCATCCCGCCCAGCTCCCGTGCTGGATCACGTTTCTCGAGGAGGACGGCAAGCGGATCATCCACGACCGCCTGTCGGAATCGGCGATGTATGGCGGCGCGATCAGCGCGCGCGGTCCACGGTACTGCCCTTCCGTTGAAGACAAGGTCGTCCGCTTTCCCGACGCGGAACGGCATCAACTGTTTCTCGAGCCCGAGGGGCACGACACAAGCGAGCTTTACGTCAACGGATTGTCGACCTCATTGCCCGCGCCTGTGCAGCTGGAGATTCTCCGTTCCATCGAGGGACTTGCCGGCGTGCAGATGACCAGGGCCGGATATGCGATCGAATACGACTACTTCCCCCCAACGCAGTTGTGGCCCTCGCTCGAGAGCCGCGCGATTCCCGGTCTTTTCTTCGCTGGTCAAGTCAATGGTACGACTGGATACGAGGAGGCCGCGGGTCAGGGACTCGTGGCCGGCCTCAATGCCGGCCGTCGCGCCCTGAGTGCCGAGCCTGTCATTCTCGGGCGTGAGACATCGTACATAGGTGTTCTCATCGATGACCTGGTCACGCGTGGTGTGGACGAGCCTTATCGCCTATTTACTTCACGCTCGGAATTCCGGCTCACGGTGCGTCAGGACAATGCTCTCCGGCGCCTTGCACCCATCGCCGCGTCGCTGGGAATGTTCGAAGCGCGTGAACAAGCGCGTGTCGATTCCCGCTTTGAACGCGAGGCTGAGCTTGGGCGACGGGCGCGCGAAACGGCCCTGAGTCCCGCCAGGGCGAATACGGTTTTGGAGCGCGCGGGAAGCGCACCCATTCGCGAGGCGGCGCGAATCGCGGAGCTGACTCGACGGCACGGTGTTAGTCTGCGGCAGCTGATCGAAGCTTCCGAAGCAGAGGCGAGCCTGGATCCCGATGCGCTCACGACGGTGGAGCTGGAGCTGAAGTACGCGGGTTATTTCGAACGGGAACGTGTTCACGCGGAAAAGTTGAGGCGTATGTCCCAGCTTGCGTTGCCCGCCGACCTTCCCTACGGCGAGTTCATGTCGCTCTCGACGGAGGCACGCCAGAAACTCTCGGCGAGACGACCGTCGACGCTGGCGCAGGCCGCGGGCATTCCGGGCGTCAGCCCCAGCGATCTCCAGAACCTTCTTCTGGAGCTCGAACGGCGGCGGCGATTGATGGACGCCTCGCCGGTTCTGTCGTGAGGAAGTCTGTGCGCGCGGGACGATCGACGGCCTCCTCACGAGTTCAGACCTGGTGACGACTGATCGAGTCTGGCTCGCGCGACTCTGGGCGGTTGCACTCACGATCCTGTCGCTTTTCCCATTTGCCAACTGGATTGCCGGAGGGCACGCGGCCCCCTGGTACTCCGATTCGGCATCGGAGTGGCTCAGTGGTTCGGCGATTTCCATAGGATCAGCAGTCGTGCTGTTCCTGGTCTTGCGGCGCTTCGACTGGTGGCCAACCGGATGGGCGCGGATCGCGGCAGCCGCACACCGGCACGGCGCGCTGACCGGACTCCTGCTGGGCGCACTGTCCCTCGCCCTCTTTGCCGTGGTTGCGCTCAAGGTCCTTTCCGGGCGCCCGCTTCTGATCGATGAGATCGTGCAGGTCATGCAGGCCCGGATACTGGCCGAAGGACATTTGTCGCGCCCGGCCGACATCAATCCGGAGTTCTTCAGCGCGTTGCACGTTGTCGAGGTGAACGGGACGGTATTTTCGCAGTTCCCGCCGGGTGGACCCCTCATGCTGGTGCCGGGGGTGATGGCCGGAATGGCATGGCTGACCGGTCCGGTCTTCGGTGCCATCGCGGTGGTGGCTTTCTGGTGGTTCGTGCGAAGGCCCGGGGAGTCGCCGGGAGTCGCGTTAGGCGCCGCTGCCCTGCTGGCCGTGACTCCATTCATGGTGTTCATGGCCGGGTCTCACATGAACCATGTCCCGACGCTGGCGTGGCTGTGCCTCGCGCTCGTGGGCCTGCGATCGATAACGGGCGAGGATGGAGCGCGCCCGATGCCGGCGCTGCTCACCGGGTTGTGCCTGGGAATGATGATCTCGATTCGACCCATGGACGGCGCGGCGTTCGCCCTGCCAGCCGGCTTGTGGTTGTTGGCCAGAACAGTGCGACGACGCACGACCCTCGCCACTCTCCTGGCATCCGGAGTTGGGGTGGGGCTGCCGGTCGCGGCGGTCCTCGCCTACAACGTCGCCACGACCGGGGCTGCGACGTTGTTCGGATACGAACTGCTTTGGGGCGCGAGTCATGGGCTTGGATTCCATCGGGCGCCCTGGGGCGTGACGCATACGCCGGCCCGCGGTGTCGAACTGGTCAACCTCTACTTCCTGCGCCTGCAGACCTATCTGTTCGAGACACCGCTGCCTTCGCTGTTGCCGGCGATAGCGGCGCTTGCATTGGTGCGTCGTCTGAACTCCTTCGATCGATACCTGCTTGCGAGTTCGGCGCTCCTTGTGCTCGGGTACTTCGCGTACTGGCATGACGGGTTCTTTCTGGGGCCGCGCTTCTTCTATCTCCTGCTCCCTGCCCTCGTGCTGTGGACGGTGCGCTTGCCGGCAATTGCGCGAGATCGGTTTCCCACGCTGGGTGCGGATCGCCTGGTTCTGCTCACGTTCGCGGTAAGCGCCGCCGTTGCGGTTCTGGTTTCGGTGCCCGCCCGCGCTCGACGGTATGCCGGAGCCTACTCCTCGATGCGCCAGGATTACGTCGCGCCGGCGGCGAGGGCAGGCGTAGAGGACGCATTGATCTTCGTGCGGGAGAGTTGGGGGGCGCAGCTCATTGTGCGACTCTGGGGACTGGGTATTTCCCGAAGCGACGCCGAGGCCCTCTATCGCACTGTGGATTCGTGCATTCTCGACGCGACCATCGCCGGACTTGAGGGCAGCGGGATCCGTGGCCAGTCGGCTCTGGCCCCCTTGCGGCCTTTGACGAGCGACTCGCTGCGGGTAATCGAAAGCGAGCTATCACCCGACAGGACTGAACGCATGTTGCCTGGTGCGACATACTCGCCCGCGTGCCAGCGGCGCCTGCTCGAGGATCGTGGCGGCTACACATTTCTCACGCCATTGCTGGCGCGGGACGTCGGATCGAACATCTACGCCCGGGACCTGCACGCCCGCGACACATTGCTCCTGCGGCGGTACGCGCATCGTTCGGTGTATGTGTTGCGGGCGATGTCGAGCGCGGCAGGTGCCCCGCTGCTTCTTGAGCCCCTGGCAATGGATTCGGCGCGCGCCGAGTGGGCAGGGACGCCGGTTCCAGACCGCTGAGTCCGAATGCGCACCCCCTTCCAGGGGCATGTTAGTATTAAAGTATCACTAAATACCAAATCAGTCTTCGTTGATCGCGGGCCCGGCTCGAGTTCACAAGGGGATGCGCCGCAGGATTCGAGTGCCTAACGATTCCACGGGCGCCGCGATGACCGGGCAGCAGAGAAGGGCCGGGCAGGGCCAACCGGACGCAGGGCGGCGTCAAACTCGGTGGGGACCGGCGCGGAGTCTCGCTGATACGGACGAACGTGGGCAGGACGTGGTGGATAACTCCGGCCCTCGTCCTGGTGGGCGTCCTGGATATGACGCCTCACCAGAGTAATACCGGCATACCAACTTCGATGGGCGCAGGCACCAAGTCCCGACGGCATTGCGAGAGCCAGTGTCATAAACTATTGATGGCTAATACTTTAGCTGCATCGACCCCCGTGGTTCTTTGCGGCAACGCTCGAACAGCTCGGTAATTCCAGAAGGAAGACTGTCTGCTGAGCCTGGATTCAAAGCTGAATCGCTTTCCACAACCGCGACCAATCTTCCCACATGGATGTTCCACGTGGAACATGACAATGGCCTGAGGATTGGGATGGAGGTATTATCGGGGCCATTCAATCCCGAACCCAGCAGCCGTGAGTCCAGCCCCGTTCAAGCGGATTGTCGCGATAACGAACCAGAAGGGAGGGGTCGGCAAGACCACCACGGCAATCAACCTCGCGGCAGCATTGGCTGCAGCGGATCGGCGGGTACTCCTGGTTGACGGGGATCCGCAGGGAAACGCGACGAGCGGGCTCGGTATTTCAGTCGCCCCGGACTCGGCCAGTATCTACGAGGTCCTCCTTGGCGACGTCCAGGCGCGCGATGTCATCAGGAGGGGAGTGCATCTCACCAAGCTCGACATCCTGCCTGCAACAGCTGATTTGGCGGGAGCTGAAGTAGAACTTGTCAACGAGGAACGGCGCGAAACGCGCCTCGCAGCGGCCTTGGCGGCTGAACGCGAGCACTATGACTACATCCTGATTGACTGCCCGCCGTCCTTGGGGCTCCTGACGGTAAACATGCTGACAGCGGCTGACTCGATAATCATCCCGCTGCAATGCGAGTATTTCGCGCTCGAGGGTCTCACGCAGCTCCTCCGCACGGTTCAGATGGTGCGAGAAGGACTCAAGTCGGACCTGCAGGTGGGCGGTGTTCTCCTGACCATGTACGACTCACGCCTGAACCTCTCTCGCCAAGTCGCTGAGGACGCTAGAGCGCACTTCGGCGAACTCGTATTCCAGACGGTGATTCCGAGAAACATCCGTTTAGCAGAAGCCCCAAGTTACGGGAAACCCATTCTTCTTTACGACATCGCATCAGTGGGCGCACTGTCGTATATAGATGTGGCAAAAGAAGTTATAACTCGCATGGAAACGGTTGATTCTCTACAAGGCCAGAAGACGAATGATCCCGAAATCCACGCCGAAGTCGCCTCCCAATGACTGAGCCTCCAAACAGCGACCGGTCGCGAAGGCTCGGCCGCGGCTTAAGCGCACTCATCAGTTCTGTGCCGCAGCAATCCTCTCCGCAGCAGGCGAGCCTTGAGCCCTTTCGAGAAATTCGGCTCGACCAAATCGTGCCGAATGCGCGTCAACCGCGACGGGACTTCTCCGACGCTGAGCTGCAGGAGCTGCAGCTCAGCATGCAGGCGAGCGGGCTGCTGCAACCCATTGCAGTGCGACCCCGCAAAGACGGCAGGTTCGAACTCATCGCCGGAGAACGACGGTTCCGGGCAGCGTCGCGACTCGGCTGGAGTACAATCCCTGCCTTCATCCGTGACGTGAGCGATGAGCAACTGCTGAGTCTGGCATTAGTGGAGAATCTGCAGCGAGAAGACCTCAATCCAATCGAGGAAGCCGAGGGTTATCGGCAGTTGATCAGCGATTTCGGTCTCGCGCATCAGCAAGTGGCGCAAGCAGTCGGGAAGGACCGGTCGACCATCACCAACGCGCTTCGCCTGCTCGCGCTTCCGGAGGACGTGCAGCGCCTCGTCAGAGATGGCGCACTTACGCTTGGGCATGCCAGGGCGCTGCTGGGGGTCCCGCCGGGAATGTCCCTTTCGGAGCTTGCTCAGCGCGTGGTGGCTCAGCGTCTCAGTGTCCGCGAGGTCGAGCGCATCGTCCAGGAATCAAAGCCCGCGGTCCGACGGACTCGTGACCCGGAGGACCAGCAAATAGTATCTGATTTGCCGGAAGTGCGTCGCCTCACAGACCGGCTGCGTCGTTTCCTGCAGACTGACGTCGCCGTGAACGTCGATAGCGCCGGCCGCGGCGAAGTGAGGATTCGGTTCTATTCCGTTGATGACTTCAACCGCGTTTTTGAACTCATGACACGGTCATCGCAAGATGCCGACTGAACATCGCCAGTTTAACCCGCCGGGAGACATCGACATGGCCATCTTCAAGCAACCACCCAATTCTCCCGAGCGTCCGCCGGTTCGGCTCGACACGCCGCCGGCTGCAGCCGATGGTGGAGGAACTTCCGTGATAGCACCCGGCATGAAAGTCGTTGGTGACGTCGAGACGACAGGAATCCTCAAGATCGAGGGAACGGTGCAGGGGTCCATTCGGGGCGCCCGGCAGGTCATGGTGGGCCGATCGGGCGTCATCCAGGGCGACGTACAGGCGGAGGAAGTCATCCTCGGCGGACGCGTCGTCGGAACCGTGACCGCGACCGAGCGCGTCGAAATCCAGAGTAATTCCGTAATCGAAGGCGACGTTCACACGCGGAGCATCGTGGTTTTCGAGGGCGGCCTCCTCAACGGGAATGTCCGCATGGACATGGCGGGCGCCAAGGGAGCGACTTCTACGCAGATCACGCCATTGCGTAACGTCGGGGGAGCCGACTAGAAGTCCTTTCCACACGATGTGGAGGACCAGCGAGTTCTCCCGCACTTCACAACCGTCACTCTCCCAGCACATCGGGGGTTTCTCCACGTGCGTGGACGTTTTTCCTCAACACTGTTGGCGTTGTCGATTGGCGTCGCCTGTGCGGGACCACCTCCGCTTGAAGGGAATGCCGGGGGACTCCAGGTAGCACTGCTCACACCGGGTCCCATATCCGATCAGGCGTGGAATGGTGAGGCATACCGCGGTCTGCTCGCGATTCGCGACAGCCTCGGCGCTTCGATCAGTCACATTCAGACCCGGACGCCTGCGGCTTTCAACGAGAACTTCCGAGAGTACGGCCGGCAGTCGTATGACCTCGTGATCGGGCACGGATTCGAATACCAGGATGCGGCCAGGCGAATAGCGCCCGCGTTTCCAAAGACGGTGTTCCTGGTTACATCGAGTGATGTCACCGGACCAAACGTGGCTGGCATCCGCTTCTCCTTCGCGGAGCCTTCGTTTCTCGCCGGCATCGCCGCAGCGGGATCATCCCGGAGCGGAATCATCGGAGCCATCGGCGGCACCGAGTTGCCACCAGTCCGTGAGGGCTTCGACGCGTACACCGCTGGAGCCAGCAGCGTGAATCCGGAGATTCGCGTCCTGACCTCCTATGTCGGCAACTGGGAGGACGTGAGCGCCGGACGGCAGCAGGCGCTTGCGCAAATGTCCCGGGGCGCCGACGTGATCTTCCAGAACGCCGACGCGGCCGGATTGGGCGTGTTCCAGGCGGCGCGTGAGAGCGAGCGAGCGCTGGTGATCGGAGCAAACGCCGACCAGAACGGTGTCGCCCGGGGCGTCATCCTTGGAAGCGCCGTGATCGACCTGCCGCTCGCGTTCCTCACCGTGGCTCGCGCGGTTCGTGACAAGGCGCCACTTCCACAGGTATTCGCGTTAGGCACCGAATCGGGTGTCGTGCGGTTCGTGATCAATCCCGCCCTCAGCGACCGGGTCAGCCGGCGGATCCACCAGATCCTCGACAGCGTGCAAACCAGCATGTCCTCGGGCAGTTGGCAGTCGCCGGTGTCGTGGCGGACATCGCCGCCTGCGCCATGAGCGTCCGCGCAATTGACCTTGCGCAGCGCCTTGATCGGCTGCTCGGCGTCGATGGGCACCCCGATTATGCCGCTGCGCTGAACGGTCTCCAGGTCGATCACCGTGGTCCCGTACGGGCCATCGCCGCGGCGGTTGACGCGTCACAGCGCGCCATCCAGGGCGCCGCAGATGCTGGCGCGAATTTCCTCGTGGTCCACCACGGGCTGTTCTGGGGCGGAACACAACCAGTCGTCGGCGCAGTCTATGGCCGCTTCCGGCAACTCTTCGACCACGACATCGCCGTGTATTCCGCACACCTTCCGCTCGACTCGCACCCTGAATACGGAAACAACGTCCTTCTCGCCCGCGAATTCGGACTCGTTCCATCACGATCGTTCGCGAGTTACCAGGGTGTTCCGATCGGCGTGTCTGGCGATGTCGACATGCCGACGGACGCGATCCTTTCACTCGCCGATGCGTTCGCGCGGCGAAACGGGGGCCGGGCGCGCGCCAGCACGATGCCGGCGGGACACCGGACACGACGGTGGGCCATCTGTACCGGCGCGGGGGCGTCAAGTGAAGCGCTTCGCGAGGCAGAGACGGCGAACATCAACACGCTCATCACGGGAGAGGGTCCACACCACACCGCCGTGGAAGCCCCCGAACGGGGCGTCGTCGTGATCTATGCCGGTCACTACGCGACCGAGACCCTCGGGGTCACGGCGGTGGCGGAGCGCATCGCCGGCGAGGCTGGCCTTCCCTGGAGCTTCGTGAGCGCACCGACCGGACTGTGACGTCACCGGCGCTGCAGCTGAGCGGCATCCGCAAGCGTTTTGGTAGCGTCCCTGCTCTCGACGGCGCGAATCTCCTCGTCCGTAAAGGAACTGTGCATGCGCTCCTCGGCGAGAACGGCGCCGGGAAGACGACCTTGATGCGCATTGCGTTCGGTGTGACCGCGCCTGACGAGGGCAACATCCGCATTGATGGCGTTCCGCCTCTGCCAAAGTCGCCCGCCGACGCCATTCGGGCCGGACTCGGGATGGTGCAGCAGCACTTCACCCTGGTACCCGCGATGACGGCACGCGAGAACATTGCTCTCGGCGCGACGTCGGGGCGGGGAATCTCCGAGGACGCGATTCGGCTCGCCGGGCAGGTGGGGGTGCGACTGGACGTGAACGTCCCGGTTGGTGAGTTGTCGGTCTCGGAACAGCAGCGGATTGAGCTGCTCAAGTCTCTCACTCGTGGCGCTCACGTGCTGATCCTGGACGAGCCAACCGCCGCACTGGCACCGAAAGATGCCGACGCGCTCTTCACATGGATTCAGGGATTTCGCGAACGGAGTGGCAGCGTCGTACTCATCACGCACAAGCTTCGCGAGGCACTTGCGATCGCCGACGAGATTTCTGTCCTGCGGCACGGACGAGTGACCTGGAGCGGGCCTCGCGACAGTGCCTGGATCGACAGCCTCGTCACCGCCATGCTCGGCGAGCACGCCACGATCAAGGGAGCCGCCGCGGCTCGAGCGGGCGTGGCCGAGACGCGCCCTTCGCCTGACGCTCCTGTGGCTACGGCACACGGCCTCGTCATTCGCTATGCGCTTGGGGTGACGCGCGTGAAGGAAGCGAGCGTGCGGATTGACGCCGGTGAAATCCTCGGGGTCGCCGGCATCGATGGTTCAGGAAGCCGCGAGTTCCTGTACGCACTCGCGGGTCGTGTGCAGCCATCGGAGGGCGAACTCCGACTGCCTGACGAGATCGGCTTCATTCCCGAGGATCGGCAGCAGGACGCGTTGCTTCTGAGTGAATCGGTGGCCGACAACATTGCGCTGCGCAACGCCGGGCGGCGACGGGGCCGGTTCCATCGCGACGCCGCCGAATCCGCGGCCGAGCGCCTGATGAAGATCGGCGGGATAGGTGCCGCGGACGGGCGCGCACCCATATCGACACTTTCCGGGGGCAACCAACAGCGTCTCGTGCTCGCCCCGGAACTCGATGGGGGTCCGCCCCTGCTCGTGGCAGTGAACCCGACGCGCGGGCTGGACATCGCGGCGACGGGCGAGATACAGCATCCCCTCCGGGACGCTGCCAGGGCTGGCATGGCGGTGGTGTACTACGCGGCCGATCTTGACGAGTTGATCGAGATCGCTGACCGAGTCGTCGTGGTGTTTGAGGGTCGTGTTCGCGAGGTGGCCCGGGAACGGGACGCCGTCGGTCGCGCAATGCTGGGTGTCACGTGACGGCCAGGCGTGATGCCCGGTGGCAGCTGGCCATTCTCTCGGCGGCAATCGTCCTCGCAATGGCTCCGTGGTTCGCTGCCACGGTGGTGGCCGACCCGATGGCCCGCGCGCTGTTCCTCTCCACCTGGCAGGTGAGCTGGCTCACGCTCGCCGTGCAGCTCGGCTTCGTGCTCGGCTCCCTGGCGAGTGCCGCCCTGTTGTTGAGCGATCTGGTCAGGGCCCGTTACCTGGCGGCGGTGGCGTCCATGCTCGCCGCCGGAGCGACGGCCGCCCTCGCGTTAGGCGGGCTCACCGGCTGGCAGGCGATCGGCTTGCGATTGCTGACCGGTGCGTCGCTGGCGTGCGTCTATCCGCCCGGCATGAAGATCGCCGCGGGGTGGACGCAGCGTCATCGCGGCACGGCGATCGGGATTCTGGTTGGTGCCGTGACCGTGGGCTCTGCGCTTCCCAACCTGCTGCGCGTCACCTGGGATCCGGGAGAATGGCGCCCCGTCGTACTGCTCGCGGCAACGAGCGCGGCTCTGGGGGCCGCCCTGTTTGCGCTCGCGGTCCGCGAGGGCCCGTTTCAGGCCAGCTCGGCGCCGTTCGACCCGAAAGCAGTCGGCCGCGTAATACGAGAGCGCGACGTACGCCTCGCTACGGGTGGCTACCTGGGGCACATGTGGGAACTGTACGCGATGTGGAGCACGATCGGACTCTTTCTGGCTGACGCGGGACAGCGGCACGGCGTTTCGCCGTCTTCAGCCCCGTTCCTTGCCTTCGCGGTGATTGCGGCCGGCGGTATCGGATGCGTGCTGGCCGGCATCCGGGCGGATCAGGTGGGGCGGGCCCGTGTTGCGATGATGGCGATGGCATTGAGCGGAACGTGCGCCATAGCGATCGGGCCCTTGTCGACGTGGTCGTACGGCCTGACGATCACGATCGCGCTTCTCTGGGGCGTGTCGGTGGTGGCCGATTCGGCCCAGTTCTCAGCTTGCGTGGCGGATGTCGCGCCACGGGAGTATGTCGGAACGGCGCTGACCATACAGACGGCGTCGGGCTTCCTGCTCACCATGTTGACGATCCATCTGGTTCCCGGCTGGGCCGCACGATGGGGCTGGGAGCTGGCCTACATCCCGCTGGCGATCGGGCCGTTCCTGGGCATCGTGGCCATGTCCCGGCTGGGCCGCGCCAGGCGTGCCTAACGCGACCGGGCCTGGCCCATTCGACCTGCCGCGAAACGGCCTGGCGGCCATGGCGCGCAGGGCGGGGCAGGCCATCCTCGTCGGCGCGGTCGCGGTCACCGCACTGGCCGGCCTGCTGCATATCGCCGGTTTCTCCGTCGCGCCTTCACTCGCAGCGCTCTGGCGCGGGGCGTTCGGGTCGCTGGACGCGATCCTGTCGGCCACGCTCGTCAGGACCACGCCGCTGCTTCTCATTAGGATGCGGCATGGTCATCGCGCTCCGGGCCGGCGTCATCAACCTGGGCGGTGACGGCCAGCTGCTCGCAGGTGCGGTGGCGGCCACGTCGATCGCGCGGTGGTTGGACAAGCCTGGCGGCGTGCTGGCCATGGGCGCATGTCTCACGGCCGCGGCGGTGGCGGGAGCTGCCTGGACACTCCTTCCAGCCTGGCTCAAAGCGCGCTCTGGCACGATGGAAGTCGTCTCCACGATCATGATGAACTTCGTTGCTGCCTACGTGGTGAGCTACCTGGTTCGCGGACCGCTGCAGGAGCCGACCCATGTGTATCCACAGTCGGCGTCGATTGCGGCGGAGAATCAGCTACCGCTGCTGCTCGAAGGCTCGAGACTGTACGCCGGCATCGTTCTCGCTCTCATCGCGGCTCTTGCCGCGTGGATCCTGCTCGAGCGCACCGCCTCCGGATTCCGGATCCGTGCCGTCGGAAGCAATCCGCGAGCTGCCGAACTCGCCGGGCGCATCGATGTCCGCCGCGTGCAACGCTCCGCGTTCCTGGCAAGCGGTGCTCTCCCAGGCCTCGCCGGCGGTGTCGAAGTCCTGGGGGGCACGTTCGCGCTGTACGAGAACCTGTCGCCAGGGTATGGCTACAGCGCGATCGCGGTTGCGCTACTTGCGCGCCTTGGTCCGCTGCGCGCCGTGGGGAGCGCGATACTGCTCGGCGGGCTGGCCGCTGGTGCGACAGCGATGCAGCGCGACGCCGGACCCCCCGCCGGTGCCGCCGCGACCGTCGAGGCCACACTGATTCTCGCCATCCTCGGCGGCGAGGCCCTGTTGCTGCGATGGACGGCCGCACGGATGTCCATCAGGCCCTTGGCGTGATGGACGTTCTCCCCGTGTTTCTCGAGGCCGTGGGTTCGAGCCACGCTGCCGCTGGCCGCGCTCGGGGAGATGCTCTGCGAACGAGCGGGGTTCGTGAAGATCGGTGTCGAAGGCGCCATGATTAGTGGCGCACTGTCCGCAACCGTGGCCGCCGGGACAGGTGGAACGGCGGCTGGTTATGCCGCAGGTGCTGTTGTCGGAGGTGGGACGGGCGGATTGCTCGCGTTGTTTGCGGTCGGGCTGAGAACCAATCAGATACTGACCGGAACCGCGGTGACCGCCGGAGCGCTGGGCGTGACGTCGTCTGCTTTCTCAGGCCATCTTCGGCACCACGGGAGCCGCACTCTCGGTTCCGATGTCGGCCCCGGTCGCGGTGCCGCTGCTTTCAGGCATACCGATAGTGGGCCGAGCGCTGTTTGTTCAACCGCTGATTACCTACTTCGTGTTCGCGCTGGTTCCGCTCACCTGGTGGTGGCTTTGGCGAACACGACTCGGGCTCGCGCTGCGAGCGACGGGCGAGAACCCGGATGCGGTTCGCGCCTCCGGCCCCTCGCCAGTGAGGTTGCAGGCCGTGGCCGTCGTCACCGGCAGTGCCCTTGGCGGACTGGGAGGTGCGGCACTCGTGCTGGCACAAGCCGGGACTTTCGCTGAGGGCATGACGGCCGGTCGCGGCTTCATCGCGCTTGCGGTCGTCGCGCTGGGCCGCTGGCACCCGATTGGTATCGCCGGCGCGGCGCTGCTGTTCGGCGCGACCAGTTTCGCTTCAGTACCTGCTGCAGTCGCTGGGCACCCCGGTGCCCTACCAGGTCTTTCTAGCGCTGCCGTACGTGCTCACGCTCGCGGTGCTGGCGGTGACGGGGCGCGCCAGGCAGCCGGCGTGGTTGGTGAAGCCGCTACCCTAACAACTGTCGGTGGCGCTGCGCCACCTGACGACCCACGTCCCGTCCCGCGACCGCTCGATCCACTCCAGGACAAAACCGGCCTCTCGTTCTCGACGAACCAGCAGGGCGAGGCGGCCCGACGATCTGACCCGAAGGACGCCAAGGAGCTCGATGGATCCCGTCGACTCCTCCGCGCCGATTTCCCGTTCGTGGAACGCGGTTGCCGCCGGCCTCGATGACCCTTCCTCGGTGATGATCAGGATCTGCTCCTGCAGCGGGTTGGCCTCCTGCGGAACCAGGCGCACGACCTCGAACACGGTGCCAACGGTGTCGGCGTCTATCGAGAAGCGGCTGGCCTGTCGCACGATGAATGGTCGCCCACGAAACGCGGCAACCGTGTCGTCAGGCAGGCGAGACGCGGCGAGCGCGCCGGCACGGGCGCGAGCCGCGGAGTCTGCGGCGCTGAGGATGGGGAGTGAATCGAACGTCGCGCCCTCGACGGAGCCTTCGGGGAACGCCAGCCGCCACTCCGTTGCTGTCCCGGTTTCCATCACGATGGACGCCGTCGGCCAGCCCGCACAGGTGGAATCATAGCGCAGGCCGGAGATGCGGCCGGTGCCGACGACCTTCGCGCCGTCGATCATCGACAACTGCGCTCCCTCGACATTCCATGCCACCGCAGTCAACGTGTCGAGCGCCTGAGCATCGCCGTATGCCGGGTTCACCAGCCAGGCGATCGTCCCGGTTCCCGAGCGCACGGCGAACATCGCTCCAGCGGCCCTGTTCCAGGTCGAAGTGCGCGCCGTTCGCGGAGTGCCATCCGGTGGCGACCCTTCGGGCGACGCCGTATCGTTGCCTGGCGCGCGTTCACCGGTGCACGAGACGGCCACCAGCAGGACAAGCCACGGACGTAACGCGCGGTACATGAACGTAATCTGTGTGGCCGGGCGCGGTCGTCAACCGACTCGCTAGGCAGCGACCGTCATCCGGAGCGAGTGCGTGGCATCGACTTTCGCGGAAAAGCCGTCGTGGCTGGATCGGCTCGGCCTGGGCCGGCCGGAGTTGCGGGCCTGGGCGATGTACGACTGGGCCGCATCGTCGCTCCAGACCACGGTGCTGGTGGCGGTCTTCCCGATCTTCTTCGTGCGGGTGGCGGCGGCCGGCTTGCCGGAATCGCGGGGGACGCAGGCCTTGGCGACCGCCAACACGATCGCCGCCGTCATCGTAGCGCTGCTGTCTCCAATCCTGGGCGCCATCTCCGACTACGCGGCGGCGAAGAAGCGCATGCTCGCCGGGGCGATGCTCGTTGGCGCCGCGGCGACGGCGGGAATGTTCTTCATCCATCGCGGCGACCTGATGCTGGCGTCGACGCTGTTCGTCATCGCGATCGTCGGAGCCACGGCCAGCTTTGTCTTCTACGAGGCGCTCCTGCCGCACATCGCGAAGGTATCGGAGATCGACCGGGTGTCCTCGGCCGGATACGCGGTCGGATACATTGGAGGCGGAGTCCTGCTGGCGGCTAACCTCGCCTGGATTCAGCGCCCCGATCTCTTCGGATTGCCGTCGGGCGAAGGATTGTCGGAACAGGCTGCTTCGCTGCCGGCGCGGTTGGCGTTCGTCTCGGTGGCCGTGTGGTGGATTGTGTTTTCGCTGCCGCTCCTGCGGCGAGTACCCGAGCCGCCGCGAACGCTCGAGCCGGACGAACCCGGGCGAGGCTCGGTGGTGGGAACGTCCTTCGCCCGTCTCGGCGAAACGCTGCGGCAACTGATCGGTTTCCGGCAGGCGTTTCTGATGCTGCTGGCGTTCCTGATCTACAATGACGGCATCCAGACCATCATCAAGATGGCCACTGCGTATGGGACGGAGATCGGCATCGGCCAGTCTTCGCTCATCGCCGCGGTGCTGCTGGTGCAGTTCGTGGGCGTGCCCTGCGCATTCCTCTTCGGCGTGCTGGCGACGCGCATCGGCGCCAAGCGATGCGTGTTCCTTGGCCTGCTGGCCTATACGGCGATCAGCATCATCGGCTACTTCATGACCACGGCGGCACACTTCTTCGTGCTGGCCGGCCTGGTCGGTGTCGTGCAGGGCGGAACTCAGGCACTCAGCCGCTCGCTGTTCGCCACCCTCATCCCCGCACACAAGTCCGGCGAGTTCTTCGGGTTCTACAGCGTGTTCGAGAAGTTCTCCAGCATCTTCGGTCCGCTTCTTTTTTCGCTCACGATCGCCGCCACCGGAAGCAGCCGGAATGCGATCCTGTCCGTGATTGCGTTCTTCGCGATTGGCGCCGTGCTACTTGCCTTCGTGGACGTAGAACGGGGGCAGAAGGCCGCGCGAGACGCAGAAGCCGGCCTTCGGCTCGCGCAACCCACGCCGTGACCGCGCGCCGGCGGCTTCCTCGTCAGGGCAGCCTGCGGGTGGCGGGAGGGAGAAACGGACCGGCCAGATCCCAGTGCCAGGCTTCGCGCCGCTCTCCGGTGCGCGGATCCCTGAGCGGCTTTCGCTGCAACCGCTCGTCAGGCAGCCCGACGCTACGCCCATAGGCCAGCAGGCGCTCGCGATCCGTCGAGACGAGGTGCGCCATGGGCCGACCAAACCAGACGTGACGATGGAGCCAGAGACCGCCTTCCATCGCGTGAATCATTCCGTCGCGACGCCGGACGAACTCGCGGAGAGGGGAATCAGTCGAGGAATCGCGGGGCACGGCCCCACGATACCACGAGTCCTACTGGCAGAGGAGCTGTCCTTCGGTCGTCGCAGGAGCGAGTGGCGGAACCGAGCCGATGAACATCGCGCACTCGATGGGATACGCTTGCGGGTGCGTCACCTTGGCGGCCCAGCCCTGAGCGTTGACGGTGCCCCATGTGATCGTCACTCCGTTGGTGAGCGAGACATTTAACGCAGCCAGCGACGTCGTATACACCTGGTTCTCGTAGAAATAGGCCTCCTGCGCCGTCACGAGGTTGCGCAGATCCGACTTGAGGCCGGCGGTATTGGCCTTCCCCTTCGTGTTCTGGAACTTCGGGATGGCGATAGCCGCGAGCACGCCGATGATCACGACGACTATCAGCAGCTCGATAAGAGTGAACCCGCGGCTCGGACGTCGCATAGCGATGCTGTTATCCCAGAATGGATGAGGTTGTCATGTACCGACGCGCACGATGTGAGTCGCGTCACCCGGGTATCGTGGCAACTGCGAGGCCGCCAGGAGGCTGCTTTCACAACGGATTGCGCGACAAGGCCTTGCGCCATGGGGGCAGGACGCGATCAGGGCGCGCGGCCTCTCCAATCGCGACGATCGCTGCACCTTGCCAGAGTTGGTCTCGATCACAAAAACGGCCTCGCCCGACCTGATTATCAGGCCTTTGCCTCGAGCCAGTTGGCGCCCACACCGAGGTCCACGACCAGCGGCACGCTGAGAGTGGCGGCGCCTTCCATGGCGTCGCGCACGATGTGGCTCACGTTGTCTACCTCGGCAGGCGGTGCCTCAAGGACAAGCTCGTCGTGCACCTGAAGGAGCAGCTGGCCGGCGAGGCCCTGCGAACGGAGCGCGTCGTGGATGCGGATCATGGCCACCTTGATCAGATCAGCGGCCGAGCCCTGGATAGGCGCGTTCGTTGCGACGCGTTCACCGAAGGCGCGGATGTTGAAGTTCCGGTCCCGGAGCTCGGGAATGTACCGGCGCCGATGAAAGATGGTTTCCACGTAACCATTTTCGCGCGCATAACGCACCTGTGAATCGAGATACGCGCGGACGCCGCTGAAACGCGTGAAGTAGGTCTCGATGAAGGCCTTGGCCTCGGCATGCGGAATCCGCAATTGCCTCGCGAGCGCGTTCGCGCCCTGACCGTAGATCGTGGCAAAATTGATCGTCTTGGCCCGTGAGCGCATCTCGCTGGTGACGTCCGCAATCTCGACGCCGAAGATGACCGCTGCCGTCTGGCGATGAATGTCTCCGCCCGACGTGAATGCGGTCACGAAAGCCGGGTCGCGTGAGAGATGCGCGAGCAGCCGCAGTTCGATCTGCGAATAGTCGGCGACGAGGAACTTCCATCCAGGTCGGGCGACAAAGCCGCGGCGGATATCCCGACCGAGCTCACGACGAATCGGAATGTTCTGAAGGTTCGGATCGCTGGAGGAGAGGCGACCCGTCGCGGCGACCGTCTGATTGAACGACGTGTGCAGCCGACCGTCCTCGGGATGCACGAGTTCGGGAAGCGTGTCGAGATACGTCGATTCGAGTTTGGCGATTTCCCGATAGTCCATCAGCAGGGTCGGGAGCAGGTGCCCTTCTTCGGCAAGCTCCTGCAACACACTGGCATCGGTTGACGGTCCGGTCGGCGTGCGCTTGAGGACCGGAAGTCCGAGCTGGTCGAAGAGAATGACCCGAAGCTGCTGATTCGAGTTGATGTTGAATTCGCGCCCGGCGGCCGCGTAGATCTCGCGCTCGATGCGTTCGCGTTCGGCGCGGAATCGAGCCTGAAGGGAGCGAAACCAGTCGACATCGATGCTGACGCCGGCCCGTTCCATGTCGGCGAGGACGGCGGAAAGCGGGAGCTCGATGTTCGTCAGCAGGTCCCGCTGACCGTGCTGTGTGAGTTGCGCCTCGAAGATCTCGCGGAGCCTGAGCGATGCCTCCGCTTCCGCACCCGCGAACTCAGCGACGGCGGCGACCGGCGCGGCATCGAGCGGCACTTCATCCTTTCCCTTGCCAACGAGGCCCTCGAGAGTGGCCATTGGATGGCCGAGGAACTCGACGGCGAGAAGGTCGATGGCATGGGAGCGCCGGCCCGGATCGAGCACGTAGCTGGCGAGCATCGTGTCAAAGGTGAGTCCTTCGAGCGTCACGCCAGCGCGCCGGAGGACGTTGGCGTCGAACTTCGCGTTATGCGCCGTCTTGGAAATCGCCGGATCCGCGATCAGCGACCTGAGCGCGGCAACACGCGGATCGAGCAGGGGCGGCAGGTTATCGGGGTCGGGCACCCCTTCCGCGATGAGGCGCGCTGCGATGCTCGTGGTGCCGGCGGCGGTCTTTGAACGCGAGGCACCCGACGCCGGCTTGGCCGGGACCGCGCCCAGGAGGTCAGTTTGCTCGGGGCGCGACGGCCGATGCGCGAACGGCATGTACCAGCACTCGCCTGGCGAAATACTGAGGGCCAGCCCAACCAACCTGGCCCGTAGCGAGTCGCCTCGCGGAGCGGTGGAGGGCTCAGGCACCGTCACCGTCCGCAGGGCAAAGTGTCCCTCGCCACGCGCCTGCTCGACAAACGCCGGCACGGCTTCAACCGTGTCGATCACGCGCGTGGTCAGCGCTGCACGTTCTGCCGATGTACGCGGAGCATCCCGATCGATGTCGCGCAGGAGCGTGGTGAACTCCAGCTCGACGAGGATTGGACGAAGCGCGTTAATGTCCGACTCCTTCGTTCGCAGCGCGTCTGGCTCGAACTTGACGGGCACGTCGTCCTTGAACGTGACGAGCTGCCTGGAAAGACGAGCGCGATCCGGATGTGCGAGGAGCGCTTCACGAGGGCGCTTGCCCTTGATGTCCGGCGCCGCGAGCAGGATCGCTTCGAGATCGCCGAATTCGTTGACAAGGTCCCGGGCCGTCTTGTCGCCAATACCGGGCACCCCTGGAACGTTGTCCGATGAATCGCCTACCAGCGCCAGGTAGTCCACCACGTGTTCCGGCGCCACGCCAAGACGCTCGTTCGCGTTATGCGTTCCGACCCAGTGCTCTTCCACGGCCGCCGGCCCGCCGCGTCCCGGATTCAGGAGCCAGACACCGGGCCTAACGAGTTGCTGGAAGTCCTTGTCGCCGGAGACGACCACGACCTGGTAGCCTGCGTCGGCAGCCTGGCGCGCCAGGGTGCCGATTACGTCATCGGCTTCATAGCCATCCACGGTGATCACGGGCACGCGGTACGCCGCCAGGAGCTGCGCAATACGATCGAGTCCGCGATCGAAGTCGGCCTGCAGTTCTTCGGTCAGCTTCTGCCGGGTGGCCTTGTACTCGGCGAAGACTTCGTTGCGGAAAGACCGACCGGCGTCCAGCACCCACGCGATGTAGTCGGGCTGGTGCGTCGTCTTGAGTCGGTGCAGGAAGTTGACCACCCCCCATGCGGCAGACGTGTTCTCGCCGCGCGAGGTGGTGAGGGGGCGGGAGAGCAAAGCAAAAAACGCCCGGTAGATGAGGGCGTAGCCGTCTATCAGGAAGAGAGTTGGATGCCCGGGGCGGGGATCGGAGCTGGTTGGAGCGTTCAACGGACTCGTCGCTTGGCGAGCGGAGATTCGGTGGAAGGGAAAGAAAGCGCCCGCCTGCGATGAGCGCAGGCGGGCGGATGATTCTGATCTGGTGCCAGCCGCGGGATGGCGCGCTTGCGCCGTCCGCTGGAGGTCAGACGCGCGTTACGTTCGCGGCGTGGAGGCCCTTATTGCCAGACTGGACCTCGAACTCAACCACCTGTCCCTCGGCGAGGGTCTTGAAGCCATCCATCTGGATCGCGGAGAAGTGGACAAAGACGTCTTCGCCCGACTCCTGTTCAATGAACCCGTACCCCTTGGCGTCATTGAACCATTTGATCTTCCCTCTCGCCATGCCAGGTGCCTCCTGCTCGGTGAATCGTACCCGCACAAACATGTTGCGGGACAAACCGCTTTGGTTTGCGGCACCCTATATAGAGCGACCTCGTCCGACTGTCAAGAGAACCCGTTGCGCCACAACGTGATACCGGACCGCAACACATGGCGTCGATGGAAGCACTGCGAAGGAAGCAAATCGGGTGAGGCCTTACTGCAGTATGATGCGCCTCACAACCACCTCGAATTCCGATTCCGATGGCAGTGTCATTCGCCAACGGCCGAATCCCGTCTGATCGATGAACACGACCTGAAGCCGGTGCTCGCGGTACTCCCAGATCAGGCTCCGCCCGCGCTGTCCAATGTCGGACATGGTCGGCTCGTAGATCTGATCGGGTTGACCAAGCGCAACGACAACGCGGCCCCGATCGGTGAGCCATCCAGCTTGCCCTTCCTCCCTGAAGCGGACATTGGCCTGGGCGATTCGGCTGAAGTAGTCGCGGAGACCTTCGTGAGCCGGTGTTTGCAGAACCGGATCCGTGTCGCGAAGGAATGCAGCCCAGAGTGCCGCTCTCCCTTCAGCTGGTGCGTCGCGCATGGCCTGCAGGCGTTGCGCCGACACGTAGTACCGGAGGTAGTCGAGCATCTGCGTAAACGTCGCGACCGGGAGGTCTTCACCGAACGCGACGAAAATCGGGATGCGCACTGTGTCCGCGGATCCGGCGTGGTTGAGTCCCAGTATCATCACGCCAACGCCGAGTCTGGACACCGGCACGACAAAGGTGGAACTGAAGTGATCGCCATGACGGGTCAGTTCAAGGCTGTCGCTCCAGAGCACGCTGCTGGATTCATCGGATTTGACGGTCACCCGAACCGGCATCGTTGTGCCTTCACCGTAACCTTCGGCATAAACCATCAACACGGAATCCCGGCCGAACACGGCTGTGGAGCGCGGCGTGGGGAGAATGTCGAGAGGCGCTCCGAGTTGCTCGCGTGGCCTGGCTTCATACACCGGCACCGGCGATGAAACGGAGCCCTGCGCGAAGCGCGGGACGCCGATGGTCGCCTCGACCGCACTGCCTCGCGTCGCCGACTCGTCACGAACGGTCAGCCTGATGTCGTAAGTGCCGGGCGCGAGATTCACGATCTGCTTGAAGAGCACGCTCTCGTCGTCCCTGGTGGTTTCGCGGAAGGCAATCACACGAACCACTTCGCGAGTCCGAAGCTCCTGAACGACCGTGGTGCCGCTTCTCACTTCGATGGCGATGTCGTACGAAGCGCGCCAGCGGTCACCCTCTGACCTGAAGCGCAGGACCCGATTGGCAAGCGAGACGGCCACCACAATCGCGGTGGAGTCGTCGGAGGGTCCGGCAAAAAACGAGAGTGAACCCACGAACGGCGTCTCGCCAGCTTCGGCGAGCAGTCCCATCCGCCGGTAGAGCGCCACGACGTCAGGCTGGCGGGGGACGCGTCCAGTGGGTGTGGACAGGATTGGCTCGGGCGCGGGTACGCTGCCAGTGGCCCCTCCGCCCCGTTGGCCGCCACAGGCGGCGATTCCCATCAATCCTGCGATTCCCGCGCAGGCAACCAGTCGCCACGACCGCGGGCGGTGCATTTCGGCCTCCAGCATGCGGTTACTCCTTCACCTGGTACGCAAATCGCTGACATCGAGCACTGGTTGCTTGCCGCCCCCCTACCGTCGCATTAGGTTCGCGCCCGTGCCCAAGGAAAACCTCGTCGGACAGATAATAGCCGGCTACTCGATCGAAGAGCTGGTTGGCGAAGGTGGAACGTCGGTGGTGTACCGTGCTACCCACCTCGAGCATGGCACGGTGGCGTTCAAGGCACTCCGCGACAAGATGCGGCAGGACAAGACCGCGTTGGCGCGATTCACGCGAGAAGCGAACTTCGGTAAGCGAGTCCTCCACCCGAACGTCATCAGGACCATAGAGACAGGCCAGCTCGAGGGTATCCCCTACCTTGTGATAGAGTGGGCGGGCGGAGACCTCCTGGAGCACTACGCCAAGAAGAATGCACCCATGCCTCGCGACGAGGTCGCGAACGTGGTGATGCAGATTTCGGACGCCGTCGGCGCAGCCCATGAGTCGGGGATCGTGCATCGTGACCTGAAGCCGGATAACGCGATGTACGACCACGCGACGGGGACGCTCAAACTGCTGGACTTCGGGATCGCGGCGGCCACCGACACATCGCAAGATGAACGGCTGACGCGAGCCGGGTATTTCGTGGGCACGCTGATGTACGTCGCTCCGGAGGCGCTTTCCGGTGCACTCGTCACTCCCGCGGCCGATCAGTACAGCCTCGCGACCATCGCGTACCTGCTGCTCACTGGATCATTGCCGTATCTCGCCAAGTCACCGCGTGAGATGTTCACCCAGCTGCTTTCTCAACCTCCGATTCCGCTGAACAAGGCGCGACCGGGGCTGGAATTCGGGAGCAGAGTGGAAGGCATCATCATGCGTGGCTTGTCGAGGGAGCCGACCGAGCGTTATCCAGACGTGCTGACCTTCGCGCGGGAACTTCGTGAGGCGCTGCTCGAGCCACCTGGGGCGGCCGGGGGGAGGAATCCGACGCCAGCACAGGCGACCGCCACCGCCGACGATGGCCTGCTCTCGCGAATGAAGGGCCTGTTTCGTCGCGGGTGACGGGCGCGCACGCCGGCGCTCTGCGCTGAGAATCGGCGAATGACTGATCGCGGCGCGCTGGTTCGCCTGCTCTCGCAGCGCTCGGTTCGTCGAGGACGATTCACCTTGGCGTCAGGCCGGGAATCGACCCATTACGTCGATGCGCGCCTCACCACCATGAGTCCCGAGGGGCTCGCGGTGATTGGGCCTTTGGCGCTCGAAGCGATTCGTGAGCGCGGCTGGCCCGCGGACGCCGTGGGAGGACTTACGCTCGGCGCAGATCCTATTGCGTATGCAACGGCCCTGGCGAGCGTGGCATCTCCTCCGCTGGTCCGCGCCTTCACGGTCCGGAAGGAAGCCAAACAGCATGGCACCGGACGGCTCATCGAAGGGCCGATGCGTGAGGGTGATCGCGTGGTCGTGATCGAAGACGTGATCACCACGGGCGGCTCGGCCCTGCGCGCAGCCGAAGCGGTTCAACGCGCCGGCGCGGTCGTTTCCGGGATCCTTGCACTGGTTGATCGACAGGAAGGCGGGCGCGGCGTGCTCGAATCCCAGGGGTTCCCTGTGATCTGTCTCGCGACCCTGTCAGAGCTTCTCGATCAGGCCCCGGCCGGCGGGACTTCGAGTCAGGCGCGGTAAATCTCCCGCGAGTTCGCCCGCGAAGGCCCGTCGAGTCCAAGCGGGTCAAATGTCCGGAGACGAACCAGGTGCGGCAGTATCAGTTCGTCTCTGAAATGCTGGAGCATTCCTTCGCCGTCGTAGCGTTCGCGGAACGCCATCGCGGACATCCGCAGCATCGATCGAAGGTGCCGGCCGAATGCCTGTGGCGAGCTGTAGTCCAATTCGTTCGCGACGAGGGTCACGGAGAGACCAGGGTTCTCGAACATCCGGGCGGCGCAGACCAGTCGTGCCATCGACAGATAGAATTTCGGGGCGGGAAGTATCGCCCGCACGAATCGACTCATGAGGGTCGACGGAATGACGCCAAGCGTGTTGGAGAGCTCCTGAATGGTGCGCGTCTCGGACCCCTCCTCGAAGAGGGCCCGAAAGAAGCGATGACAGCCTTCGGGGGCATCGGCCAGGTCCTCGGCGACGCGTGCCAGCGCGACCCTGTGGATCTCGGTCGCCTGATCGTGAAGGAGCACGGACCGCAACTGCTGCCAGCCGCGCGGCTCACGCACGTCGACCAGCGTGCGCACGCCACAGCGCCCCAGGACGAGGACTGTTTGAGCAGTTTGAGGCGAGAGGTTCGACAGCAGCGCCACCGCCGGCACCCGCGGAAACTCGCGCACGACGCGGGCGACGCGCGGCAGGTCGTTTGCGTCGCAGCGGGCGATTGAAACGATGACCGCGGCCGCCCGATTGTCCCGAAGGTCGCGCAACGCATCGTTCATCGTGTCTCGATGCCACGCGCGATAGATGCCGTGCCCCGCCGCGTCGACCCTGAGGCGCTCATCCGGCGTCAGCACCGTGGTAATGCGTGGAACCGGAATGGGATCTTGAGAATTGGCTGATTGCATGGGCCCATCGCCGATGATCCGATTGACGCAGCGAGGACCGCGCGCGAACGGATCAGTCGACGGTATGCTCGCGACACCTCGTCACACCGCCGTCACGGGTGGCTATATTGCTATCGTGAGCAGCCGGGCAGTCGCAGGGCGTTCCGTTTCGGCGGATCGCTGCTGAGGAAAGTCCGGGCTCCATGGGCAAGGCGCCAGGTAACTCCTGGGCACGGCTTCACGCCGTGACGGATAGTGCCACAGAGAACAGACCGCCACAGAGGATCGTGGCAAGGGTGAAACGGTGGGGTAAGAGCCCACCGCGCTTTCCGGTAACGGAGGCGGCACGGCAAACCCCGCTGGAGCAAGGCCAAATAAGCGGCGAGGAGACGCTCACTCCGATCAAGACGCCGCGGGTAGGCTGCACGAGTATGGGGGAGACCCCGTTCCCAGAGAGATGACTGCCGCGGAGCTTCGGCTTCGCCACAGAACCCGGCTTACAGGCTGCCCAACAGCGACGCCCAGGCTCTCACGAACCTGGGCGTTGTTGCCATCCGGACTGCGGCCTTCTAGTCCACGAGACGGAGCGGCATCACCAGGCACACGTATTTCCCGGGGCCGGCCCAGCCTTCCGGAAGCACCGTGGCCGCGCGTTCGGCGGTCTTGAACGTGAAGCGCACTTCGTCGGTCGGCATGTACCGCAGGATCTCCAGCAGATAGGTGCTGTTGAACCCGATGTCGAGCGCATCCCCCGTATACTGCACCGGGATCTCGTCCTGGCCCTCGCCAACGTCCGGCGTCTGGACAGTAAAGCGGAGCAGGGCGGTGTTGAACGAGAGCTTCACGCGATGTGTCTGGTCCGACGCCACGACGGCCATGCGCCGGAGCGCACTCACCAGCGACGGACGGTCGACCACTGCAAACCGGTCGTTGTCGCGCGGAATCACCTGATCGTAGTTCGGATACGGCCCCTCGATCAGCCGAGTGGACACGCTGGCGAGGGGGCTGCGGAAGGCCAGGTGGTTCTCTCCCTTGCCGATCTCTACTTCCTCTTCGGGCGGAAAGACCCGGCGCACCTGCTCCAGGGCCCGCGGCGGCACGATGAAATCGCCGG
>DATCIJ010000019.1:0-4270 GCA_036507855.1 Gemmatimonadaceae bacterium
TTGCGCGGGCGCATTATTGCCGAAGCAGGTGTCGATATGCAGGTGATCACATTGACTGCGCCCGGCACCACGATGGAGGAGCCAAAGCAATCGGCTTACCTCGCGAGCCTGGTCAACGACGCGCTGGCGAAGATCAAGACGGACCGCTCGAAGCAGTTCACGTCGCTCGCGACGCTCCCGCTGAACGACGCCGCTGCCTCGGTGCGCGAGTTCGATCGCATCATGTCCATGGGTTTCGCCGGCGTGATGGTCTACGCCAGCGTGAACGGCGTGGCGCTGCACGATGCGCGTTACTGGCCGCTGTGGGAGCGCGCGAACGAACTCGGCGCGGTCGTGCACATCCATCCCAACTATCCGGCCGGCGTCGAGGCGATGCAGGAATACTGGTTGATGCCGCTGGTCGGCTTCATGTTCGACACGACTCTGGCCGCGGCTGGGCTGGTTTTTGCCGGCATCCCGCGACGGTTTCCGCAGATCCGCTGGATCCTCGGTCATCTCGGCGGCGCGATTCCGTACATCGCCGAGCGACTGGATCGGGGTTTTGAGGCGTACCCCGAGTGCCGGGTGAACATTGACCGGCATCCGAGCGAATATCTCAAAACATTCTTTTACGACACGGTCAACTTCGACCCCAGGGCGCTGCGGCTCGCCATCGAATTCGCGGGATCGAGCCAGTTACTCGCGGGTAGCGACTATCCTCACCTCATCAGCAGCATGCCGAAGATGAAGGAGAGCATCGGCGCGCTGTCGATCGCGGCGGCGGAAAAGTCGATGATTCTTGGTGGGAACGCCGCCATGCTCTATGGAATCCAGCTTTAAGTCTTAAGTCAGGGAGGCCTGTTTGAATGTGCCGGAACATAAAAGTGCTCGCCAACTTCGAGCCACCCGCTACGGACGATGAAGTGCGCTCCTCGGCGCTGCAGTTCGTCAGGAAGCTGAGCGGGACGACGCGTCCATCCAAGGCGAATGAGGAAGTCTTCAACCGCGCCGTCGACGAAGTGACGGACGTCGCGCGCCGGTTGCTGAATTCGCTCGTCATCCACGCCCCGCCTCGCGATCGCGAGGTCGAGGCGCGGAAGGCCAAGGAACGTTCGCTGCGACGCTTCGGCTAGTGCCGTTCCAACTATTCCCACCAAGTTGGTTCCAAGCCGGCTCGTGCCTCTGAGCCTTTGGCGAAACAAGTTGGAACGGCACTAGCGGAGGATGCGCCTGACGAGTGCAGGCCGCTCCGCAGGCAACGCGGCCAGAGGTGACGCGGCGACCTCGAAGCCTGTGGCCCTGATGGCGGTGAAGGGGAACGGATCAACGCCGACACCCGGGACTTCGATCCTTCCCTGCGCCGTGTCGCCCTTCACCGTGCCGGCAAAGTTCACCGTGATCGACTGGCCATCGACATTCAGGTAGAGCGTGAAGGATAGCTCGTTCCCTGTGATCCAGCCGTCGCTCACCTCGAGCTGACCGAAGTCGGTCGCGGCCGAACCCCGGAGCGTGTCACCGAACTGCTCGAACTTCACGCGCCAGTTCGCGGCGCCCTGTGGCGATGTGAAACTGAAGTCCCAGTTACCGGCGACATTGGCTGTCGCCACCTTCGTGGTGTCCTGCGCCGCGAGCGGCGCGGCCAGCAGCGCGATTCCTGCCAGAAGAGTCAGGGCTTTCATCGAAACCTCAATGTCGGATGAGACGCCCTAAGATGGTCGTGGACCGACGGGCGGGCCAGATCGAATTGACGCCGGCGACAGGCGTGCTGTGCGGGGCGCCACGTCCGGATCGGCTGGACATGGCGCATCCCGGCGCGGGGTGCTTGCATGGGTGCGGTCGCGGACCGTGATTCCTCCCGGGACCCTCTGGAGCGACTCATGAGACGCCTTACTGCGATCCTGCCGGCACTGACTTTCCTTGTTGCCAACGCGATGTCCCTCGAAGCACAGCGCGGCGGGGGCGGTGGCCGAGGAGCCGGCGAGGGAGGACCGAATCGGAACGTCCTCGTGGTCCCCGGTGAGCGCCACGGCACCAGTGTTTTCGCGCTCACCAACTACCCGGAAATGAAGCCCCTCGTCCCCGGTCAGATCGACTGGCAGCACTACCATACGTCGGCGGAGATCGAGGAATTCATGCGCAAATGGGCGCAGCAGTATCCCGATCTGGTCGACCTGTATTCGGTGGGCAAGAGCTTTGGTGGTCGCGACATCTGGCAGATGACGTTGACCAACAAGCGCAGCGGTGCGCACACCGACAAACCGGCGGCGTTCTTCGAGGGTGGGCGTCACTCTGGAGAAATCTCGGGCACCGAAAGCGCGTTCTACCTGATGTGGTATCTGCTGGAGAACTACGCGAAAGACCCGGCCATCAAGCAGCTGCTCGACACGAAGGCGATCTACATCAAACCGATGAACAACCCCGACGGCTCGGACATGTACCGGCTGACCGCGCAGAGCAACCGCAGCTCGGTGCGGCCGCAGGACAACGATGGAGACGGGCTGCTGGACGAGGACGCCGGAGAGGACATCGATGGCGACGGGCACATCCGTCAGATGCGGAAGTTCGTCGGGATGGGGAACGGGAGTGCGGTCGTCGACAGCGCCGATCCGTCGGGACGTCTGATGCGCGGGGTGGGGCAGGGGCGCGGCGACTACGTGATGTACCCTGAAGGCTTCGACAACGACGGCGACGGCCGGTTCAACGAAGACGGCATCGGTGGGCTGGACCTGCACCGGAACTACCCGGCCAACTGGCGTCCCGAGCGGGAAGCCACGGGCCGAGGCTGGACGCAGTTCGGCGCCGGCGAATACCCGACGTCAGAGCCTGAGACGCGCGCCGTCGTGTTATGGGTGCTGACGCATCCCAACATCGGCGTCGCCAACAGCATGGACACGTCGGTGCCCATGCACCTTCGGGGTCCTTCGACCTGTGAGCAGACGGAGTGCATGTTCCCGTCCGACCTGAAGTTCTTCCAGCACTTCGACTCGGTCGGCCTGTCGATCACGCGGTATCCGTGGGCGGGTGACGTGTACCGGACCTACGCCACCCGCGGCGGCCGCAATCCGATTACCGGCGAGGAGCCGGAGCCGCAGCCGCTGTTCGGCCACGGACCCGACTTCGGCTATTTCCACGTGGGCGCGATCTGGTACGGCGACGAGATCTGGAATGGCGGCCGCGAGCGCGATTACAACAACGATGGCAGGGTCGATCAGTACGAGGTGCTGCGCTACTGCGACGAGGAATTCGGCGGGACGTGTTATCAGAAGTGGACGAAGGCGGTGCACCCCACGTTAGGCGAGGTCGAAGTCGGCGGTTACAACCCGAAATTCTTCAGCCAGAACGGCCCGCCAAAGGTCCTGGAGAAGTGGGCGCGCAACCAGGCGATGTTCAACCTGTACATGGCGCAATCGCTGCCGCAGGTGGAGATCGCGGAGGTGGCAGTCGCGCCGGTGCGCGCGGCCAGGGACTCGGCCACCCATGAAGTGCGCGTCACGGTGCGAAACGCCGGACGGCTTCCAACCGCGCTGGAGATGGCGAAGCGGGTGAAGATCGTGCGGCCCGACAACCTGACGATTCGCGCCGGCCAGGGGAGCACCACGCGTATCGTGGGGCGCGCACCGGAGTTCTGGCTGGCGGGTGGCGAGTCAAAGGTCGTGACGCTCCGCGTCAGCGCCGGTTCGGCCGAGACGGACCGCGTGTTCACGGTGCGGGCGTCGAGCACGCGAGGGGGGATTGCGATGCGTGAGGTGCGACTCAACTAAACGGATGGGAGATGGGAGATCTGAGATAACCGGCAAACGCGATTGCCGCGGAATTCAGCGGTAATCCGGTTGAGCAGTGTTTCTCAGTTCTCCCATCTCCCATCTAGGGAGAGGTGACTTCCTCATACGCGCACGTAAGCACCTCGCGCGGATTTGCCTGCCCGAACCGCCCGAAGTCTTCGAAGCCCTTGAGCGGATCGCGCATCGCGAGAATCTCGTCGCGCGACTTGCCGGCCTTGTGCTGCGCCTCAGCGAACGCGAGGACCGCGCCGAGGTAGTCCCGGAAGCGAACAAGCGCGGCCTGGCTGCCGGTTACAGGCTGGCCGGTGCCGGCGTGGCCGAAGATGTAGATCGTGTCGTTCGCGTGGTCGCGCGCGGTGCGATCGAGCACCGTCATCCAGTTGCGCATCGTGGCGCCGGCGGAGCGATCGACGACCGGGTGCCGCTGATTGAACATCAGGTCGCCCATGTGCACCACGTTCGCGCGCTCGAAGGTGATGGCGACATCGCCGCTGGTGTGGGCGCGGCCA
>DATCIJ010000020.1:0-54189 GCA_036507855.1 Gemmatimonadaceae bacterium
GCGCTGCACGAGCGCCTGCGCCTCTTCGCGCGAGATGATCGCGCTGGATGCCGCCGGCTTGCCCTGCTCGTCCAGCAGGCGGTTGGGTCCGGAGAGCCAAGGCTCGGAGAGCCAAGGCTCGGAGAGGACCTCGGTAATGTCGGATCGTCTCATCGATTTGACCCCTTACGCCTTTCGGCCGGTGTTGATGACGTTGACGTTGCGGAAGCGCGCCGGCACTGAACCGTGGCTGACGGCGTTCACCTGGCCCGGCTGTCCCTTGCCGTCGAAGAAGGAGCCCCACACTTCGTAGCCGCGGCGCCCGCCGATCATGTCCATGGAGTTCCAGAAATCCGGCGTGCGCATCTGGTAGGCCACATCCTTGAGCATGCCGACCACCTTGCCGCCCTTGATCTCGTAGAAGAGCTGGCCGCCGAACTGCGCGTTGTAGCGCTGCTGGTCGATGGAGAAGGACCCGTCGCCGATGATGGCGATGCCACTGTCGGTCGCGGCGATCATGTCGTCCCAGGTGCGGTCGTTGTCGCCCGGCAGGAGGGACACGTTAGGCATTCGCTGGAACTGGACGCTGCTCCAGCTGTCGGCATACGAGCAACCGTGCGACCGCATGGGCCGCGACTGCTGCTTGTACCACCAGTCGAGCCACATCGCCTGTTCGCGCGTGGTCTGGTAATCGTTGACGAGGCCATTCCTGATGATAAGGAACTCATCGGGCGCCACGCCTTCGTCGTCGTATCCAACGGTGCCGAGCGCGCCAGGTTGCGAGCGGTCACCCTGGATGTTCATGAACTCGGGGCCGTACCGGAACTTGCCCAGATATTGGTCGGGCGGCGCGACGAAGGACGTGCCGGCGTAGTTGGCTTCATAACCCATGGCGCGGTCGAGTTCTGTTGGGTGGGCTATCGACTCGTGAATCGTCAGCCAGAGGTGCGAGGGATGGAGCACCAGGTTGTAACGGCCGACCTCGACCGGCCTGGCCTTGAGCTTTTCGCTCGCCTCCTCACCCCACTGGCGTGACTTGTTGACGATGTCCTGTTGCAGCACCCATTCCCAACCGCGGGCGACGGGCGGCAGGGTGTTGCCGCGATTCTGGAAGTCGGAAAAGTCAGGCGAGACGGCCGTAAACTGCTGCTGCACCGCGCTCTGCACGATGGTCTGCGCTATGACGGAGCCGTCGGTGTTGGCGTAGTTGCGCTCCATCTTGCGGAGAAAGAGGCCGCTGAACACGTACTTCACGTTCGCGGCCTTCATGCCCTCGGCATTCGCTTTGAGGAGCAGGTCAGCCTTTTCCTCGACCGGAATGGTCCAGGGGTCGACTTCGAAGGCGCTCTTCCAGCTCACTTCACCGACCGACGGTGCCGGCGCAAGCTGCACCGATCGATCCTTGGCGACCGCGTTTGCCTTCGCGATGGCCACGGCTTCGCGCGCGGCCGCGGCGACGCCGTTCTTTGTGAGGTCCCGGGACGCCGCAAACCCCCAGGTCCCGTTCACGAGCGCGCGGACGCCGATCCCGATCGAGTCGGTGTCGACGACATTGATGATCTGCTGCTCGCGCGTGAACACGAAATTCTGGAGGTACCGGCCGATGCGTGCGTCGGCCCAGCCGGCACCGGCCATCGTCGCCGCGTTGAGCGACTCCATCAACAGATCCCTGATGGCCGCGTCCATTGCGCCGGTACGCTGCGCGACCTCCGGGACGCTCGCGCCAGCCGCCCGAAGTGGACCGCTGAGCGCAATGGCGCCAGCGACCGCGCCGCCTTGCCTGAGGAATTCGCGACGAGAGCTCATGAGTCTACCGGTGAAAGACCGCCGTCCCCGGAGCCGGGTGACGGTCAGGATGAGGAGTGCCGGCAACAGTGCCGGCCTGGAACCGTGACATACGGTAACCCGGTTCGAATGGTGTCGGGACTCCCATGAGACGGAACGTGCCGAGCCGATGGTGAATGGGGAGAAAGCCGACCCGAAGCGGTGACGAACCGTCGGAACGAAATCGCCTTACGCGCTGCGGCAGCCCGAGTTGTGGTGCATGGACGATAACGTGGACGGACGACACCTTCCCCGAGCCATGTCTTCCGAGAATCCGACAGACACAAACCTCGCTGCCGTGGTCGCGCCCGAGAATGCAGCGGAGTCATCCTTGCGAGGGAACCGTGCTGTCCTGCTGGTCTCGGTCTTTGCGGTCGCGATCTTCCTGAACGCGGCGCTCCTGTTTTCGGTCCAGCCGCTTTTCACGAAGATGGTATTGCCGCTGCTCGGTGGCAGCCCGGCGGTCTGGAACACGTGCCTGCTCTTCTTCCAGGCTATGCTGCTCGGCGGCTATCTCTACGCGCACGTCACGTCCCGGTGGCTGAGCGCGAGGACGCAGGCGATCGTCCACGTCGCGCTCCTGGTGATGGCGGTCTTTCTGTTGCCGATCCACATCCCGGCATCCTGGTCCCATCCACCGGGCACGGCGCTGCCCATTGGCTGGCTGTTGGGGCTCCTGACCGTTTCGCTGGGGCTCCCGTTTTTTCTGCTCTCTGCTGGCGCACCGATGATGCAGCGCTGGTTTGCGGGGACGCGACACTCGTTGGCGCACAACCCGTACTTCCTGTATGCCGCGAGCAACCTGGGAAGCTTCGCCGCACTGCTGGCGTATCCGTTCGTCATCGAGCCGCGGATGCGGATCTCGGAGCAGTCGGTGACGTGGCTGGCGCTGTATTACGCGCTCCTGGCGCTCATTGCGACGTGCGCCGTGGTCGCGCTGGCCAACCGCCGAATCGCGGGTGGAGCGGAAGGCACGACCGCTGCGGCGGCCGCACCAGAAACGGCAATGCCGCCATCGGCACCTGACGACACGGCGCTCGTGCAGGACGCTGAAGGAGTGCACCTGCGGCGACGCGGAGCGCTTCGCGGGTCGATGCGATTCCTCATTGAAGAGAATCCGTCGGTCATTCGTCGTTTCCTCCAGGGTCGCGACGCGCCGATCACGGATCCGACGATCGTGCCTGACCAGCACTGGCGGCTGCGATGGGTGCTGCTGTCGTTTGCGCCGTCGAGTCTCCTGATCGGCACGACGACGTACCTGAGCACGGACATTGCGTCCGTGCCGTTCCTGTGGGTCATCCCGCTGGCGCTGTACCTGCTGACCTTCGTCCTGGTCTTTGCGCGGCGGCCGCTCTTTCCGCGCTGGTTCATGCTGCACGCGCAGCTCGTGCTTGGCCTGACACTGATGGTGGCGCTGTGCCTTGGAGCGGGCCGGGGGATCCTTGGCCCCGCGGTGCTGCACCTGCTGGCCTTCTTCGTGACGGCCATGATGTGCCACCGCGAGCTGGCCGACAGCCGGCCGCGGGTAGAGTACCTGACGGAGTTCTACCTCTGGATGTCACTGGGCGGTGTACTGGGCGGCGTCTTCAACGTCCTGGTCGCGCCCGCGCTGTACGACTCGCTCGTGGAATACCCGTTCGCGCTGATGGTGGCGTTCGCATTGCGGCCCGGTCTGGCGCGGCCATTCAGCGGCCGGCGCGATTTCTTCCGCGATCTCCTGCTGCCCGCGGCGGTGGGGACCACGGTCTGGTTCGCGTTCCGCTCGCCCAGACCACCTGATGAGTGGTTCCCGGCGGGTGCGCAGGTATTCATGTCGGCGGCCGCGATCGCCGTGCTCTTCTTCTGGAAGCGGCCGTTCCGGCTCGCCCTGGGCGCGGGCGCGATGTACGCCGCCACGCAACTGGCCGGGAATGCGCGAAGCAACATACTGATGCAGGACCGGAGCTTCTTCGGGATGTACCGGGTGCGTCGCATCGCGGACTATCACGTGCTGCAGAACGGCACCACCACACACGGCGGCCAGAGTCGCGAACTCACTCGCCGGATGGACCCGCTGACGTACTACTACAAGGGCGGTCCGCTGGGCGACATCTTCGCGACAGTCGCGCAGAAGCCGGTGCGGCGAGTGGCGATGGTCGGCCTGGGGACGGGCACCATTGCGTGCTACGGACGGCCGGACGAGCACTGGACGTTCTACGAAATCGACCCGATGGTGGCGCAGATCGCGCGCGCGCCGCGCTACTTCAGTTACCTGCGGGATTGCGCGCCGCGCACCAACATCGTGATCGGAGATGCGCGCGTATCACTCGGCGCCGCCGCGGATGGCGAGTTCGATCTCATCGTGCTGGACGCATTCACGTCCGATGCCATCCCCGCGCACCTGGTGACCCGTGAGGCGGTCGCGCTCTACCTGCGGAAGCTTTCCGACGACGGTGTCATCGCCTTTCACATCAGCAACCGGTATCTCGACCTGCGGCCGGTCATCATCGCGCTGGCGAACGATGCGAAAGTCGCGGGAGCGCTGGGGGAACGCGCGCCGGACACGGAAGGTCGCGGGAAGCTGTATTATGGCAGTCGCTGGATGGTGCTGGCGAAAAAGCCTGGAACTCTGTCGGCGCTGGTGAAGGTCGACGGATGGCATGCGCTTGGCACGTGGCCGGAGTCGCGGCTCTGGACGGACGACTACACGGATGTCCTCGGCGCAATCAAATGGTAGGTGGGAGATCTGAGATGAACATCTCGAAGCGACAACCAGCCGAGTACGATGTGTGCATCGTGGGCTCGGGCGCCGGTGGCGGTATGGCGGCGCACCGGCTGGCCCAGGGCGGCGCCAGCGTCGTGCTGCTCGAAGCGGGCGGCTGGTGGGACAACTCCTCCAACAGCGCGATGCTGCGATGGCCGTTTCAATCGGACCAGCGCGGCGCGTCGACAACGGCGCGTCCCTTCGGCGAGTTCGATGCCTGCATCGGCGGGTGGGATCTTCCAGGTGAACCGTTCACCCGCGCCGAGGGCACGAACTTCTCCTGGTGGCGGGCACGGATGCTCGGCGGCCGCACCAACCACTGGGGGCGCATCTCGCTTCGCTTCGGGCCCGACGACTTCAGGCGGAAGAGCCTGGACGGTCTCGGCGACGATTGGCCGATCGGCTACGATGACCTGGCGCCGTATTATGACCGCGTGGACGAGCTGGTCGGCATCTTCGGGAGCCAGGAGAACCTGCCTAACCATCCGGACGGCAGGTTCCAGCCGGCGCCGCGCCCACGCTGTTACGAGCTGCTGGTGAAGCAGGCGTGCGACAAGATGGGCATCTGGTGCATTCCGGCCCGGTTGTCGGTGATCACGCAGGCGCTCGGCGACCGCGCGCCGTGCCACTACTGCGGCCAATGCAATCGCGGCTGCATGACGAACTCGAACTTCTCGTCGCCGAACGTGCTGCTGTTCCCGGCGCAGCAGACCAACCGCCTGCGCATCATCACCAGCGCCATGGCGCGCGAGGTCACGGTGAATGCGCAAGGCCTGGCGACCGGCGTGTCATACATCAATACCGCGACCGGCACTGACGAGCATGTCCGGGCCCGCGTGGTGATGCTGGCCGCGAGCGCCTGCGAGTCGTCGCGGATCCTGCTCAACTCGAAGTCATCGCAGTTCCCGCAGGGGTTGGGCAACTCGAGCGGCGTGGTGGGCAGGTATCTCACCGACACCACGGGCACGGACGTCAGCGGATTCATCCCGAAGATGGTGGATCACGTTCCCCACAACTGCGATGGCGTCGGCGGCGGCCACATCTACATGCCGTGGTGGCTGGACAACAAGCAGCTCGATTTCCCGCGTGGATACCACATCGAGGTGTGGGGCGGGCTTGGCGTTCCATCGTACGGATTCATGGGCGGGATTGAGCGCTACGAGCCCGGCGGCGGTTACGGCGCCCAGTTGAAGAACGACTATCGCCGGTACTACGGGTCGACGATCGGGTTCTCGGGGCGTGGCGAACAGATCCCCAATGCCGACTGCTACTGCGAGCTCGATCCGGACGTGAAGGACAAGTACGGGATCCCCGTGCTGCGCTTTCACTGGAAATGGGCCGATCACGAGATCAATCAGGTGAAGCACATGCAGGAGACGTTCCGCTCTCTGGTGAGTGAAATGGGCGGGCAAGTGTTTTCGACGATGCCGACGCGCGAGCGGGGTTATGGCATCGCTACTGGCGGCTCGATCATCCACGAGCTGGGCACCGTGCGGATGGGGAGAGACCCGAAGGCGTCGGCACTCAACGAGTGGTGCCAGGCCTGGGATTGCCGGAACCTGTTCGTTGCCGATGGTGGGCCGTTCGTGTCGCAGGCCGACAAGAATCCGACATGGACGATCATGGCACTGGCCATGCGCACGGCTGACCGAATACTCGAACTTCGGCGTACGGGAGCGATCTAGCGTCGAGCGCCAAGCGCAAAGGGAACACCCAAGAGGGCTTATGAGCGAACGAAGAGATTTCATCAAGTTTCTGGTTGCGGCGCCGTTGGCACATTTCTCGGTGACCGCGCTGGACCTTGAAGAGGCGGCGATTCGCACGAGGGAGACACTCGAGCGCCTGGCCGAGCGTGGCCAGCAGTATCAGCCAAAAGTCTTCACGGCTGTGGAGTGGCGAACGGTACGAGTGCTCGTGGACATCGTCATCCCGCGTGATACGCGATCGGGGAGTGCGACGGACGCGATGGTACCGGAGTTCATGGATGTGTTCATGGAGAACCGGGAGAACATGCGTACGTGGATGCGTACGGGTCTGACGTGGCTGGACGACGAATGCCGCCAGCGGTTCAGCAAGACCTTCATCGACTGCACCGAAGCACAACGCATGGCCGTGCTCGATGACATCGCCTGGCCGCGACGTGCCCGACCTGAGATGCAGGCCGGCGTTCGCTTCTTCAACAACTTCCGGAACTTCACCGCGTCGGGCTTCTGGTCGAGCAAGATGGGCGTCGACGATCTCCAGTACATGGGGAACATGCCGATCTCGCAATGGAACGGATGCCCAGCGCCGGCGTTGGACAAGCTTGGAGTGCGATACAACTGACCAAGTACGGCTGAGTTCTAAGTGCTGGGTGCTGAGTGAGGTGTGCTGGAGCGCCACGAACGGCCGGTGCCGCTGGATATCAACCAATGAGTGAACCGACGTACAGCCCGGAATTCGCGTCACTGCAGCGCGTGGTCGCAGGCCGGTACTCGCTGGTTCGCGAGTTGGGCCGCGGGGGCATGGGCATCGTGTTCCTCGCGCGGGACGTTGCCCTCGACCGGCTGGTCGCGATCAAGCTCCTTCCTCCCGACCTCGCGCGTGAGTCGACATTCCGCGCGCGTTTCCTTCAGGAGGCGCGCATGGCCGCGTCACTCGCGCATCCGCATATCGTGGCAATTCACGCGGTCGAGGCCCACGACGACATCGTCTTCTTCGTCATGGCCTACGTCGATGGGGAGTCGCTCGGAGAGCGGGTCCGCCGGCGTGGGCCGCACAGCGAGAGTGAAGCGGTGCGTATCCTCCAGGAGGTTGCCTGGGCGCTCGCTCACGCCCACGCGCGCGGCATTGTCCATCGCGACATCAAACCCGACAACATCCTGGTCGATCGGGAGAGCGGGCGCGCGATGGTCACCGATTTCGGAATCGCCCGCGTCCTGTCATCGGAGTCGAGCACAGGTACGCCGGCCGGTACGCCGCATTACCTCAGTCCCGAGCAGACTCACGGAGAGCCAGGCGACGCACGGTCGGACCTGTACGCGCTTGGTGTGACCGCCTGGTACGCACTCATCGGCGCGCATCCCTTCGACGCGCCGAACGTGGCCGCCCTACTCGTCAGGCAGTCGACGGAACGCGCGCCTTCTCTCTCCACGGTAGCGCCCCACGCGTCGGCGCGCCTCGTGAGCGCGGTCGATCGATGCCTGGCTCGGGTACCGGCCGAACGATGGCCTTCCGCCGAGGAGCTGGCGGTGGAGCTCAACGCCATCCGGGCGCGGAGTGGTGGGCTTGCCGGATCGGTGCGCGCCTGGATCCGCGAGGTCCTCCCAGCGGGAAATGACATCGGAATGGGACTCGGCGGCGTGGCGGCCTCACTTGGCGTGTGGCTGCTGCTCGCCGCGCTGGATCCGAGCAGCGGGCTGGCGGGCGCGCTCGACAACATCTTCGTCTCCTTCGCGATGGCCGTTGCGGCATCGCTGTTCGGCGGGCTGGCGCTCGTCAGGCTCGGCACGGTCGCCGCGACAACGAGAGACCTGGTCGAATCAGGATACGATCATGATGCGGCGAGGCTTGCCCTTATCGAGGCGGAGGCCGAAAGCGCTTCGGAGCGACACGCCCGTCCGCGAGCGGAGCGCCGACGCCAGGCCTTGGTGGCCGGCTCGATCGGCACGGCCGTGTCGGGGGTCGCTCTCTGGCTGGCGATGCTCGATCGTCCGGCGTGGCTGTACCTGCCCGCCACCGTGGCCTCGGTCCTGACTCCGATGATAACCACGCGCGTGCTATGGGGTCTGTTGCACGACGGACCGAGTCTGTGGTCCCGCCTGATGCGGGGCAGGTTCGGGCGGTTGCTCTTCAAGGGTGCCGCGCTGTTCACGCGCCGTCGTGATCGCGCGCATGGCGCCGGCCAACCAACCATTGCGGCACTCGGCCTGGAGGCCGAATCGCTATTCAGGGCGCTGCCTCCGGAAGTCAGGAATCAGCTTCACGACCTGCCAGCGGTCCTCGCGTCGCTTCGCGCACAGGCGGAACGGTTGCGAGTGGCCGATCGCGACGGATCCGAGGCGCGGGTCTCCGGCGTCGTGGCGGCAATGGAGGCGGTACGACTGGAGTTGATGGGCATGGGCGCCGGTGTCAGGTCGGTGCCGGACGTGACACGCAACCTGGAGGCGGCGCGCCGCATCGCTGAACGCATGGACGCCGCGCTTCGCCCACGCGATCCGGATTCGCGGAAACGATCGCCTGACGAACTCACCGAGTTGGACACGCCCGCATGAGGTGGCTCGCCGCGGCCATCGTCCTCCTCGTGGGGCATCAGGCCCAGGCCCAGCGCGTCCTTCCGGGCGGGCCACCGTTTCCGTTCTCCGATTCGGCGGTCGTCATTCCGCTCGGCACCGGCACGCCCGTGCCGAATCCCGAACGATCGGGTCCGGCGACGGCGGTCGTCGTGGGCCGCCGGGTCTTCATGTTCGACGCGGGGGCCGGGGTCATGCGCCGGATAGCCGCTGCCGGGCTGCCCATCGATGGTGTGACCGCCGCATTCATCACGCACCTGCACAGTGATCACACGTTAGGCCTGCCGGACCTGATCCTCACCTCGTGGGTGATGGGCCGGAGCACGCCGATGCGACTCTACGGTCCACCCGGCCTTCGTCGCATGACCGATCACTTCCTGGCCGCCTGGGCCGAGGATACCGTGGTGCGCGTGAAGGGCCTGGAGCGCGGGCGGCCAGGTGGTTATCGCGTCGACGCACGTGAGATCACCGGCGGAGTGGTCCATGACAGCGACGGTGTGAAGATCACCGCCATCCGGGTCCCGCACGGCGAGTGGGAGTACGCCTTTGCCTACCGAGTTGATGCCGCGGGTCGGAGCATCGTCATATCGGGCGACACGCGTCCGAGCGAGGCCCTCACACAAGCGGCTGTCGATGTCGACATTCTCGTGCACGAAGTCTATCCCGAGTCGCGCATCGCCACGGAGAATCGACCCGGCGGCGAATTGTGGCCGCGCTACCTCCGCGACGTGCACACCTCGGATCTGGAGCTTGGGAAACTGGCAGCGGTGGCGAAACCACGACTCCTGCTGTTGACGCACGTGCTGTTCATGGGAGCAACCGAGGATGAAGTGCTGAACGGAATCCGGCGGGGCGGGTTCAGTGGACGAGTAGTCGTGGCCCGGGATCTGGCCCGATACTGACCCGTTTGCGCCAGGCGGGGTTTCTGCTTCTGTTGCCTGCAGCTCACACTACCTAACGCGGATACAGCCATGCGCTACTGCGGACCGTTCCAGGCGGCGATGCTCACGTGCGCGGTGCCGGCCGCGCTGTTCGCTCAGGCGCCCGTTGTGCACCGCCTGCCGGCGACGCCGCAAACGGTGGCCTACGGGTTCTACTGGGCGGAGGCCAAGCCAGCGCTTCGCATCGCGTCCGGCGACATCATCGATGTCGAGACGTTGCTGACCAACACGCCCAATCGCCTCGAGGCAGCGGGTGTGCCGGCCGGCGAAATCCAGCAATCGCTGCGTGACATCGTCAGCCAGGTCACGGACCGAGGGCCAGGTGGCCATATCCTGACCGGCCCGGTGTTTGTCGAAGGCGCTGATTCCGGAGACGTGCTCGAAGTGAAGGTCCTGTCGATCGACCTGGCGATCCCGTACGGCTACAACGGATGCAGCGGGTTCGCGCGAGACCTGTGCGATCGAAGCCAGCCGACGACTCGCATCATACGAATGGATTCGGAGCGAATGGTCGGCCACTTCGCCGAAGGCATCGAGGTCCCGCTCAAGCCATTCTTCGGCAGCATGGGTGTCGCACCGCCGCCGTCACGCGGCCGCGTGAGCAGCAATCCACCGGACATCCATGCCGGCAACCTGGACAACAAGGAACTGGTCGCCGGTACCACGCTGTACATCCCCATCCACGTGAAGGGCGCGCTGTTCGAAGTCGGCGACGGTCATGCCGCCCAGGGCGACGGCGAAGTGGATCAGACGGCGATCGAAACCAGCCTGAGGGGACGGCTTCAGCTCACGGTGCGAAAGGACATGAAGCTCGAGTGGCCGCGTGGCGAAACACCAAGCCACTGGATCACCATGGGAATGGACACGTCGCTGACCAGGTCCACGCGCATCGCGATCGAGCAGATGGTCAAGCTGCTGATGGAGAAGAAAGGGCTGTCACAGACGGCGGCGTATCAGCTGGCGAGCATTGCCGCCGACCTGCGCATCACTCAGCTGGTCGACGGCAATGTCGGCGTGCACATGATGGTCGCGAAGAGCCTCCTCGGACGCTGACTCCCGGTCCCAGGGAACTACTGCTTCTTCAGCAGCGCCTCGGCGGCCGGCTGGTGCGCAGACTTACCGGCATGACCAGACAGGCGACCACGAGCGTTCTGTGCAGCGTTCGCATGATTTTTCCTCGGAAAGGGCCAGAGATTCGGAGAGCGGAAGCAGAAGGAGGTCAGGCCGCCGTGCCTGGACCTGGTCCGGCGTGGCGTCTGCACCGTTGATACGCCGACCGCTCGATTACGGATCTCTCTCTGGTTGATGCCCCTTCCGGGCTCGTCGTTTCTGATGGAGTATCCCTGTGTGCGCTACATGGTCATCGAGAACTTTCGCCCGGGCCAGGTCGGTGCGATCTACCGCCGGCTGCGGGATTCGGGACGGCACATGCCGGCGGGCCTCACGTATGTCGGCAGCTGGATTACCGACGACCTGACGCAGTGCTATCAGGTCATGGAGTGCGACGATCAATCGTTGCTGGACGAGTGGATCTCGCACTGGGCGGATCTCATAGACTTTGAAGTGCTACCGGTTATCAGCTCGGAAGAGGCGAAGGGGAGAGCGCTTCAGAACGGCTGAGTTGTTATGGCTGGGTGCTGAGTTCCAGGTGCTGAGTGCTAGCCGATGCGCTCAACGTCGCTAGAATGGACCTCACCCCGGATCCCGAGCAGGCCATGCGACGCTACACCCGCGGTGAGTTCCTCTCCCTGAGCGCGATGCTGGCCGGTGCTGCCAGCCTTGCCAAGCTCCCCTTCAACCGGCTTAACGCTCAACCGCCAGCTCCCCCGCCCCTACCTCAGCGCGGCGCGGGGATCGAAGCGGATCTCGTCGTCGTCAACGGGCGCGTGCTGACGATGGAAGCCTCGCAGCCGAGAGCCGAGGCATTCGCGGTGAAGGATGGCCGCTTCCTGGCGATCGGGTCGACGGCCGACGTGCGGAACCTCGCCGGTTCGCGCACGCGGGTGATCGATGCCGCCGGCATGTGCGTCCTGCCAGGGTTCATCGATGCGCACTGCCACCCCAGCGGCGTCAACGAGCTATTCGGCGTGGTCGTGACCTCACTGAAGACGAAAGCGGAGTTGATCGAGGCGCTGCGCAGGAAAGCGGCGTCGACACCGCCGGGATTCTGGGTCGAAGGGCAACTCTTCGACGACACGAAACTGACCGACGCGACGCCACTCGACCGGCATGATCTCGATCGAGCATCGATGACACACCCGATCGTCGTCAACCATCGTGGTGGCCACACGTCATGGTACAACAGCAAGGCGCTCGAACTCGCCGGGATCACGAGGAGCACGCCTGATCCTGAACACGGCCGCTTCTTCCGTGACGCCTCAGGTGACCTGACGGGTCGGGCCGCTGAGGCCGCACGCGGCGCGCTCGGCCGGGCCGGGCAGCGCGAGCGGTTCACGCCGGAGCAGCAGCGTGAGCGGTCACGACAGGGCATGAAGCACATCTCAATGCTCCTGACGGCTACGGGCCTGACGAGTGTTCACGATGCCGGCGCCGGTCCTGATCGCATTCGAGCGTATGAAGATGCCCGGGCCAATGGGGAGCTTCGTCACCGCGCCTACTTGATGATCCGCGGCGCGTACGAGCAACTGCGCAACGCCGGCGTGTTCACCGGATTCGGCGACGAGTGGATACGCGTCGGCGGGGTGAAGTACGCCGCCGACGGCTCGGCGTCGGAGCGCACGATGCGAATGAGCACGCCGTACGTCGGCACCGACGACCATGGCATCCTCACGATGACACAGCAGGAGATCCACGATCGCGTCGAGGATGCGCACCGGAACAACTGGCAGGTCGGCATCCATGCCAACGGCGACGTGACTATCGACATGGTGCTTCAGGCGTATGAGCGCGTGCTGAAGCAATGGCCTCATCCTGACCGCCGTCACCGGATCGAGCACTGCTCGCTGGTGAACCCGGGCCTTCTTCAGCGGATCAAGTCGGCCGGAGTCTTTCCCACGCCGTTCTGGACGTACATCTACTATCACGGCGAGAAATGGTCGCAGTACGGCGACGAGAAGATGCGGTGGATGTTCGCCCACCGTTCGTTCCTCGACTACGGCATCACGGTGCCGGGCGCATCCGACTATGGACCAGGGCCGTTCGAGCCGCTGATGGCGATCCAGAGCATGGTGACCCGTCGCGATTATCGTGGCCGCGAGTGGGGGCCGAACCAGAAGGTCACGCTCGACGAAGCGTTACGCATCGCAACGATCAATGGCGCGTATGCGTCGTTCGAAGAGAAGAGCAAAGGGTCGATCATCGCCGGGAAATACGCGGACTTCGTGATGCTGGAGAAGGATCCGCACGACGTGGATCCAAACGCCATCAAGGACATCCGGGTCGTTCGCACGGCGGTCGGCGGAACAATGGCTCACTCCGTCGCGTAACAGCGAGCTGCGGAGGACGCCGATATGCCCGTGACCCCGTCCAGTTGCGCGCTGCTTGTGACAGTTCTCATTGTCACGGCCTGCAGCGCGCGGCAGGATTCCGGCGACGGCATTCCTGTCGACGAGACAGGACGGTTCTGGCCCCTGAAGTCCCGCTGCCAGGGATCGACGGCATGCGAATCAGCGAGATCGATCCCGTGAACCGGTCGCGTTGGTACGCGAGGATGCGCGTCCAGGACACGGTGGTGCGGTGCACTCGCTATCTGGCCAACGGCGACTGCACGGAAATTCTCAGGGCCCGCGGCATGAAGTGGGTGGATCGCAACGGCACGATCAACGTTGTTCGAGGCCTGCCGGCGGCAGCCGACACCAGCCGCGTACCTGATGCCACCGGTATCAGGCGATTGCGTGCACGTTGCGACACGAGTTCGATGACGGGAGCGCGCAACAGGCATCCGAGCGAGGAGAGGAAGTAAATGCGCCCGACCGCGATGTTGGCTTCATTGGCGCTCGTTGCCTGCGCGAGTGCGGGCGGTACGCGCGAAACCGCGGTCGCTGCTACAGCGCCCGTGGAAGGTACGTATGACTACATGGCGAATCTGCCCGGCCAGCAGGTCCGAGGCAAAATGCGGTTCGTCGGCGATACAGTCTTTGTCGAGCCGGTAGCCGATTACTGCCGCCCCACAGTGGGTTCTCCTGATCCGCTGCGAATTCGCTACACGTGCAACGGGCCCGGATCGTTCGAGCAGATCCAGTTGTCCATCGATCGCCGCAGTCCAGTGCAATTGTCGAAATGGTCCGCGACCTTCCGCGTGCAACGTCAGCGCGAAGTCTGCGTCCAGTACGCGGTTCGTGACGGACGTCAAGTGTGCGTGCAGACGCAGATCGAGCGCTACGAAACGACCGAGTCACGATCGGGCACGCTGCAAGTACGCCGCGTTCCCTGAGTGCGGTGAAGCCGCGCGGCAGGTGAGCGCGCGTTCCTGAGCATTGGCGCCTTCACGGCGCGCCGGCGGAGCGCCATACTCCGGGCGATCCCTTCCTCACTCGTTTCCGTCGCCCCTCATGCCCTCAAAACGCCTCGGCGTCGCCTTCATCGGCAGTGGATTCAATACGCGGTTTCACCTCCAGGGCTGGCGCGGCGTCCGTGACGCCGACGTCGTCGGGGTCTGGAGTCCGAATTCCTCCAACGCGGCCTCGGCGGCCGCCTTGGCGCGCAAGCTGGACGTCGGTCCGGCGAAGCCGTACCGGTCGATTGCCGAAATGGTCAGCGACAAGAACGTCGATGCCATCTGGTTGTGCGGACCCAATCACGCCCGGATCGAAAACGTCGAGGAAATAGTCGACACCGTGCATCGCGGGCGCGGCGAGCTGATGGGTATCGCCTGCGAGAAGCCGCTGGCCCGAAACGTGGCCGAAGCCGAACGGGTCGACGTCATGGTCGGCAGTATCGGAGTCGCGACCGGCTATCTGGAGAACCAGCTCTTTGCCCCCCACATCGAGGCGGGGAAGGCGTTGCTGTGGGCACGGGGCGCGGCAACCACGGGCCGGCCGTATCTCGCCCGCGCCGCTGAGGAACATTCCGGGCCCCACATGCCGTGGTTCTGGCAGGGCTCGCTGCAGGGCGGCGGCGTCCTGAACGACATGATGTGCCACTCGGCGCTCGTCGTCAGGCACCTGTTGACCAAACCGGGCGAACCATTGAGCAGCGTAAGACCCGTGCGCGTGACCGGTCACATCGCGTCGCTCAAATGGACGCGGCCAAAGTATGTCAGGCAGCTCAAACAGCAGATGAGTCGCGCGGTGGATTACGATCGCGCTCCCGCCGAGGACTTTGCCAGCGTCACCATCGAGTTCAAGACCAGCGATGGCCACAAGGTCATCGGTGAGGCAACGACTTCGTGGAGTTTCGTCGGCGCCGGATTGCGACTCTCAGCTGAGCTGCTCGGCCCTGAATACTCCCTCAAGTGGAACTCGCTCGACAGCGGCCTGCAGCTCTTCTTCAGTCGCGCCGTGCAGGGCAGAGCGGGAGAGGACCTGGTGGAGAAGCAGAACGCCGAGGTTGGCGTCATGCCGGTTGTGCCCGAGGAGTGGCTGGCGTACGGCTACACGAACGAGGACCGACATTACGTCAGGGCATTCCTCGGCAAGGAGACTCCACGGCTGACATTCGCGGACGGCGTCGACGTCGTCAGGCTGCTGATGACGGCATACAAGAGCGCTGAGCAGGGGAAGACGCTCCGTTACCAGCCCTCGACGCTGACCCGATTTGTGCCGAAGGTGGCGAAGGGGACGTGGAAGCCATGATGGAAGATGGGAGATGGGAGATGGGAGATTGGAGACTTGAGATAAACTGCCATCCGATTAGCGGATTCGACGCACGAGACGGCCTCGGAGGATATACGAGATGCGATTGACCTTTCGGTGTGCGGCCTTGTCGTCGATGGCGTGGGCGTCGTCGCTGGGGGCGCAGCAACTGGGCACGATCAACTTCCCCACCTCAGCCGCGGCGCCCGCGCAAAGCTCGTTCGTGCGGGGCGTGTTGTTCCTGCACAGCTTTGAGTACGAGTCGGCGGCAACCGCGTTCAGGGAATCGCAGCGCGTCGCGCCGGACTTTGCACTCGCCTATTGGGGCGAGGCGATGACGTACACGCATCCGGTCTGGAACGAACAGGACGTGGGCAAAGCGAGAGGCGCGCTGGCTCGTCTCGGCCCGACCGCAGCGGCGCGGAGCGCGAAGGCCCCAACGGTTCGCGAGCAGATGTACCTCGATGCGATCGAGGCCCTGTACGGAGAGGGATCGAAGCCGCGACGCGATACGCTGTACGCCAACGTGATGGAGCGCTTGGTGGCAGCATTCCCCGACGACGACGAGGCGCAGTCCTTCTACGCGCTCGCGCTGCTGGGGCTGAATCAGGGCGTGCGAGACGTGCCGACGTATATGAGAGCCGGTGCGATCGCCCAGGCAGTGCTCGGGCGCAACGCAGATCATCCGGGCGGAGCGCACTACACCATCCATGCCTTCGATGACCCGATTCACGCGCCGTTAGGCCTGTATGCCGCGCGGCTTTACTCGAAGATCGCGCCAGGCGCTCCGCACGCGCAGCACATGACGACGCACATCTTCGTCGCAATGGGCATGTGGGACGACGTCGTTTCACAGAACATCGTTGCCGCGGGCCATAACCATGATCAGTGGCAGGCCGGCCATTACACGGCCTGGCTCGGATATGGATACGCCCAGCAAGGCAGAATGGACGAGGCGCGGCGCCACCTGGAAACGATCCGTGCGAACTATCATCGCGCGGCTCGTCGCGGCGAAGAGCCGTCCCTGCTGAGCATGCGAGCCCAGTACCTGATCAACAGCGAGCGATGGGGCGACCCGATCGCGGGTTGGCAGCTCGAGGCCCCGGGCGCGGGCGTCGTTGCGCTGGCGATGGACGCATTCGCCAGCGCCTACGCGGCAATCAAGTCGGGGAACCGGGCTCGCGCCAATCAACTCCACGCCGAGCTGGTGAGGCGAGGGAAGGGAGCGTCGGTTGATGACGCATACTCTAGCAATCGATCGGTCCCGGGAATCCTGGAGCGGCAGATTCGTGCGCTGCTGATGCTCGAGGACGGGAAACGAAACGAGGCGCTGGGCTTGCTTCGCGAAGCCGCTGCGCTCGAGGACGCCATTCCACTCGAGTTTGGACCGCCAGATGTCGTCAAGCCGACACACGAATTGCTTGGAGAGGTCCTGCTCGGTTTCGGTCAGGCAGCAGAAGCACAGCGCGAATTCGTGCAGGCACTCACACTGGCTCCGGGGCGAGCCCGCTCATTGCTCGGGCTGGGACGCGCGGCGCTGGCGGCTGGCGATCATGTTGTCGCGAGGAAGGCGTTGGCCGACCTCAAGCGCGCGTGGCACTCGGCGGATGCCGGACTGGCCGAGGTCGCGGAGCTGGATCGCCTGCTGGGACAGGTGAAATAGCGCAAAGCGCAAGGCGCAAAGCCGCTGCATCACCTTATCACTGGGGAGCTGAATGTCATGCATCGTTCTTCTCACAAGGCGGTCGTCATTTCCGTGGTCACGCTATTGGCCGCGTGCGCGGGCGAATCAGGATTGGTGTGTGAGGCCGACAACACCGGATTGGCACTGCCACCGGGGTTCTGCGCGCAGGTTGTGGCCGATAGCGTGGGTGCGGCCCGCCACATCGCGGTAGCGCCTAACGGAGACCTCTTCGTTGCGCTGCGGGACAGCAACGGAGGTGTGATGGCGTTGCGGGACGGCGATGGCGACGGAATCGCGGAGCAGCGGCAGCAGTTCGGGGCAAGCGGCGGCACAGGGATCGCGTTCTTCGACAATCACCTCTTTTTCGCCACCGATACGTCGGTGATCCGGTGGCCGTGGACCGACGGGCCCCTGGTTCCTGAAGGTTCACCCGAGACCATTGTCACCGGGTTGGCTGTGCAGCGCGCTCACGCGGCAAAGCCGTTCACCATTTCATCCGATGGCTCGCTGTTCGTGAACATCGGCGCGCCATCAAACGCCTGCCAGGAGAAGGATCGCGATGAGGGTTCGAGGGGTCAGGATCCCTGTCCGCTGCTCGAGCACGCGGGCGGCATCTGGCGCTTCGACGCCAGGAAGCCGATGCAGCGTCTGGCCGATGGAGCGCGGCGCGCGACCGGACTGCGCAACGTCGTCGCCCTGACGGTGGGGCCTGACGGTTCCACTCTCTGGGGCGTCCAGCACGGCCGCGACCTGCTGGCCAGCAACTGGGGGAAACAGCATCCGGTATTCACGGACCAGAAGAGCGCAGAGAATCCCGCCGAGGAACTGTTCCGCCTCGATGACGGCGCCGACTTTGGCTGGCCGTACTGCTACTACGATCTGGACCTGAAGAAGAAAGTGATGTCGCCGGAGTATGGCGGCGACGGACAAACGGAAGGGCGATGCGCGTCGGTGCAGCGGCCGCTGGTGACGTTTCCCGGGCACTGGGCGCCCGAGAGCATCGTGTTCTATACGGGTACTGCGTTCCCGGCGGAGTACCAGGGCGGCGCATTTGTCGCGTTCCACGGCTCCTGGAATCGCGCGCCGCTGCCGCAGGCCGGTTTCAACGTGTCGTTCGTGCCGTTCGCGAACGGTCAGCCAACCGGCGCGCACCGGATCTTCGCCGACGGTTTCCGCGGTGATTCAACGGAACAGCTACACCGTCCGATGGGCATGGCGGTCACGGCGGACGGTGCGTTGATCGTCGGTGACGATCGGGGCGGGCGGATCTATCGGATCTGGCATCCGAAGTGAGCGTCGAGGCTCGAGGCTCGAGAGAAGTACTGAGGGGTGCAGCGAGAGGGCGAAGTGGACCAAACGAGCATCACTTCGTCCTTGCCGCTTCGACCTTCCCTCGAGCCTCAAGCCTCGACGCTCGACCCCGTCGGTTTTCCCGGCCTGAATAACAGCAGAAACAACACGAAGACCGCGAGCGCACCTAACGCGGGCACGCGCCAGACACTGGCCCAGTCGTGGCGGATGCACTCACCGGCGGCAGCCGCGGCGTCGGTGCAGGCGGTGTTCAGGTACCGCCCGACGACGCGTCCCGAGACCCAGGCGCCGATGAAATAGCCCACACCGTTCGTGACGAAGTTGATGAATCCCTGCGCGGCGGCGCGGATCCGGGGACCCGCGGTTTCATCGGTGTAGATCTGCCCCGCCACGAAGAAGAAGTCGTAACAGACTCCGTGCAGCAGGATGCCGGCGTAGATCAACCACATGCCCGACTGGGCGTCGCCGGCGCCGAACGCGAAATAACGCAGCGCCCACGCCAGCATGCCGACCAGCATGATCACCTTGATCCCGAAGCGCTTAAGCGCGAACGGCAGCAGCAACATGAACCCTATCTCCGACCACTGCCCGAACGTCTGAACGAACGCGGGGTCCGGAACGCGGATCTCGCTCAGGAAAGGGTTGGCAAAGGCGTAGTAGAACTGCAGCGGGATGCAGAGCAGGAACGACCCGACGACGAACGTGGCGAAGTCGGCGCGACGCATGAGCTGCAGGGCATCGAGCCCGAGCGCGTCGCGCACACTGAAGGGAGCGCCAGCCGCGCGCGGCGGCGTGTGAGGAAGAGCAAACGCGTACAGTCCGAGAACAACTGACGCGCCGGCCGCCACACGCATCGGTGTGGCCAGCGCTTCGGCGTGCAGTAACTTGCCAATGACCGTGCCGGCCACGATCCATCCGATGGTCCCCAGCACACGGATGAGCGGGAAATCGCGCGCCGGATCCTCGACGTGGTGAAAGGAGATGGAGTTCGTCAGACTCAGCGTGGGCATATAGCAGAGTGCATAAAGGATCAGCATGGGGTAGAAGGTCCCGAACGTGACCTGGGTCGACACCAGCCACATGATGACAGCGCCGGCGAGGTGCAGGATCGCCAGCAACCGTTCGGTCGCGAAGAAGCGGTCGGCGACGATACCGATGAAGAAGGGGGAGACGAGCGCGGCAATGGCCGTCGCCCCATAAGCGAGCCCAACCTGCCCATCCGTGAACCGAAGCGTCTGGCCGAGGTACGTGCCCATGGTCACGAACCATGCGCCCCAGATGAAGTACTGGAGGAACATCATGACGGAGAGGCGCGACTTTACAGACATGAGATGGGAGATGGGAGATGGGAGATAAACTGCCGCGAACGTAGATCACGCCGTAATGATTGGGAAGATTCCGAACTGAACGACGACTCAAACCGCCATGACTGCAATTGCCAGATGGTCCAGAACCATCGCCCGCGAGTTTCTTCCGGCAGCGATGACCTTCGTCCTCGTCACGTGCGCGACCAACCCTGTCACCGGAAGGCGAGAGTTGTCCCTCGTCTCAGAATCGCAGGAAATCGCGATGGGCCAGGAGGCGGCCCAGCAAGTCGTGGGCTCGATCGGCGCGGTGCCCGACAGCGCGCTGCAACGCTATGTCTCGGGCCTTGGGATGACCCTGGCCCGCGCCTCCGAGCGACCGAACCTGCCGTGGAGCTTTACCGTCATCGACGACCCGACAGTGAATGCCTTCGCGCTGCCGGGCGGACCGGTCTTCATCACTCGCGGCATCCTGTCGCACATGAACTCCGAGGCACAACTCGTCTCGGTGCTCGGCCACGAGCTGGGGCACATCACCGCGAAACATTCCGTGCAGCAGATGTCGCAGGCGCAACTGGCGCAGATCGGACTGATCGCGGCGGTCGTGGTGAAGCCGGGACTCGCGCAATTCGGCGACCTGGCCAGCCAGGGACTTGGGCTCCTGTTCCTCAAGTTCGGCCGCGGCGACGAATCGCAGGCGGACGAGCTGGGTTTCCGCTACATGCTCAACGCGGGTTACGCACCGCAGGAGATGGCGGAGATGTTCCGAACGCTGCAGCGGCTGGGAGGAGGCGGTGAGGGCCGCGTGCCCGAGTGGCTGTCGACCCACCCTGACCCCGGTAACCGAGTGCAGAAGACGCTGGATCGCATGGCCGCTCAGCCCTCCTTGCCGCCAAACCTGAAGGTCGAGCACGATGCGTTTCTGCAACGGACCGAGGGTCTCATCTTCGGGGAGAATCCCCGTCAGGGCTTCTTCAGGCAATCGCAGTTCCTGCATCCGGATTTGCAGTTCCAGCTCGATTTTCCGTCGGGCTGGAAGGCACAGAACCAGGCGACTGCCGTAGTCGCGATTGGTCCGCAGCAGGATGCCATCGTGGTGCTGGCGCTCGCGGGCAATTCGGCTCCGAACCAGGCCTTGTCGGAATTCCTCAACCAGCGGGGAGTCCAGAACCAGGGCACATCGTCGACCGGCATCAACGGACTGACGGCGGCCAGCGCTGTCTTTACTGCCCAGACGGACGAAGGGGTGTTGGCGGGCAACGTTGCCTTCGTTTCGCATGGTGGGCGCACCTTCCGACTACTGGCTTACACGCCGCAGCAGCGCTACGGATCATATCGCGGGGTGTTTAGCCAGTCACTCGGGTCCTTCCGCCGGCTGACGGATCAGGCGGCGCTCTCGGTGCAGCCGGTGCGCGTGCAACTCGTGCGCCTGCCTCGGGCCATGACCATAACGCAGTTCCACCAGGCCTACCCGTCGACCATCCCGGTTGAACAGGTCGCGCTCATCAACGGCGCCGATGCCTCGACAACCCTCCCGGCGGGGACGCTTGTCAAACGCGTTCAGTAGGATCTCGCGGCGGCGGAGGGGGCGGCGCCGTCAACTCACGGGCGGGCCCAGGGCCCTGCGAACTGAGGTGACGGTTTTCGCGACCTTCCTGCGCATTGGCTATCGACGCGACGATCCTCTGGCGGACCCGAGACCGGGTTTGCTAAAGTCATCCGGTCCGGTAACCCCGAAATCGCCGAGGGGCCGGCCAGCGCGATCTGTTCCCACCCTGACGGCGAGAAGGAGCGTTCGATGCGGAGTCTCGGGAATGCAGTCCGGCTCATGGTACTGGCATCAATCGTCGGGACGTCGGCCGCGCAGGCCCAGGGTGGCATCGCGCTCGGCTACACCGATCTCGGTGCGGTGATAGGACTCGGCGGCCTTGGTGGTGCGAACATCGCTCTCGGTGGCCGCTTCGAGAGGATCTTCAAGGCGCTTCCTGATATGGGTGATGGTCTGTTGGGCCTGCAGGTCGGGGTTGACTGGTGGAGCTGGGACTACGGCTACTTTGGCGGCAACAACACCGGCGTGTCGTACATCCCGATCGGCGTGACGGCGAACTACCACTTCAAGATGGAGAACAAGAAGTTCGATCCTTTCCTGGGCGCCGGGCTTGGATACCAGATCGTGAACGTGAACGCGAGCTGCGTCATCCAGGGCGTTGACTACTGCCGATCTTATTCGAGCGAGATCTACGTCATCGTCAAGGGGGGCATCCGGTACTTCATGAACTCGTCCACAGCACTCTATGCGGACGTGGGAGCGGGTGCCGCGACGTTGAATGTGGGCGCGGTTTTCAGGTTGAAGGGCGGTTCCTGATCCGCGTCGTCAGCAGAGAAGCCGGGCATTCCATGGTGGATGCCCGGCCTCTCTGTTTTTCAGGGCAACCGAGTCTGGCGCCAGCGCCGGGATCGCACCGCGGTCGTCCCGCTCGTCACTCGCGGCGACAGCGCACAGATTCAACCTATGTCACCCGATCAATCCAGGGGCATTCGCAGCGCCCAGGCCGGCCTCCTGGTCAACGCATGCCTCGCGATCATCAAGATCCTGGCGGGTGTGATCGGGAACTCCTACGCGTTGATTGCAGACGGAGTCGAGTCGACGGCTGACGTCCTCTCCTCGACCATCGTGTGGGGAGGGCTGAGAATCGCCGCGCGGAACCCCGACGCCGAATACCCGTTCGGCTACGGCAAGGCGGAGACGCTGGCCACAGCAACGGTTTCGCTCATGCTGCTTGGCGCCGCCATCGCGATAGCGATCGAAGCGATCCGGGAAATCGTGACCCCGCACCATGCGCCCGCGCCCTTCACGCTCGTTGTCCTGGTCGTCGTCGTGCTCGTAAAGGAGGTGCTCTTCCGCAAGGTGTACGCGGTGGGCGCCGAAGTCGGGAGCGAGGCCGTGCGCGCCGACGCGTGGCACCATCGGAGTGACGCCATCACCTCGGTCGCGGCGTTCATCGGCATCTCCGTAGCGCTTGGCGGCGGCGAAGGCTGGGAGTCGGCCGACGACTGGGCGGCGCTGGTGGCGGCCGCGGTCATCGCGTGGAACGGGAACCGTCTGCTGCGTCCGGCGATTGCCGGGCTCATGGACCGAAGTCCCGAGCCCGAAATCCGCCAACGGATTCACGAGATCGCGTCAGCGGTGGCGGACGTGCGCGCGGTGGAGAAGGTGATCGTGCGGCGCGCTGGAACTGACTACTTCGCGGACCTCCACGTGCAGGCCGACCCGGCCATGTCCCTGCACGCGGCGCACATCGTCAGCGGCAAGGTAAAGAGCGCGATCCGGAGCCAGCTGCCTAACGTGCGCGGCGTGCTGGTGCACATGGAGCCATTTGAAGCGAGCTGAACTCGCTTCTACTTCTTCCTTACCGGCTGGCTGGTCTTGTACTTCGACCAGATCACGATGACCGCGCAGTTCCCCGAATTGGCGCTCGTGAACTGGATCGGCACCGATGAGCCGTTATAGACCTCGATGGCCGCGATTTCGTACGGCGGGATCATCCGGTCAACGTCGCCCGGGAAGACCGCCTCGTATTGCCCACCGTCTATCCAGTACTTCACGCACCTTCCACCGAGCATGTTGCCCCGAGAGCTCTCCACCGCGTAGTCGTAGGGGCTCACCGGCACGACCTTGAGCGACGGCACCGTGCGGAACACGTCCGTGAGCATGTTCGGGCCGCGCGCCATGATCTCCTTGGCGTCGAGGAAATATCCCGACATCGCCTTCTTTCGCGTGGTGAAGCCAACGTTGTCCAGTCCCATGTCGCTCTCCGCGGTGACCACCACCGGGTCGAGCATCTGGACAGGCTGGCTCATCGTGATTGTCGTGGACGCCGCTTCGCGCGTCGAGAGTTGCACGGCCTGGCTCACGGGGGCGAACCCCAGCTGCCGCGCGACGACCGACTGCGTGCCCGACGGTAGCTCGGTCAACGTGAAGGTGCCCTCCGCGTTCGTGAGCGTGCGACTCATGGTGCCTTCGACTTCGACGCGGGCGTTGGCCATCGGTGCGCCGTTCGCGTTGACCACCTTGCCGCGCAACACCGCCTGGCCCTTCTGGTAGTTCATCGCCGAGAAGCGCTGCTCACCGACGCTGCGCCCGGGCGTCACGCCCTGCGCGCTGTCCACCGTCGCCCTCGCCACGGTGTTCGCGTTGCCGATGCGCAGCCCCTGAATCACCAGCGGTTGCCCAATGAACGTCACCTTGATCTCGGCGGTCGTGATGCCGGTCTTCTCCGCCTGCAGCGTCCCTTCCACCTCGCCCGGAACTCCGCAGATCCTGTAGACTCCATCGGCATTGGCGGTGGCGCCGAGGACCTTCGGGACGCGCTTCAGTCCCGCGGCCAGCGACAACTCCGACCAGGCGAAAGACACGCGCGCGCCAGGCACGGGCTGGTCAGTGTCCGCGTCCAGGAGGCGTCCGATGATTGCCGAGGGACCCAGTCGCCGCGTGGCTGCGGAGCAGGACAGCCCCACCAGCGTTTCGCTCGACGGGACCGCCATCTCCAGCACCTTTCGCTCGCCAGTGGTGACCTCGAACGAATCCGTCACCATCGTGATGCCAAGAGAGTCGAGCAGTTCGTGCGAAACGTGAACGCGATGCATACCGGCGGGAACGCTGTCGACGTTGAACAGCCCGCGTTCATTAGTGGACCCGATGCGCGACGTGCCGAGCACGAAGACCGTGGCTCCCACGAGGGGCGCGTTGTGCACGCTGTCGAACACGGTGCCCAGCAACGAGCCCAAGGCGGGCCTGGTCGTGTCCTGTTGCGCGGCGGGCGGGGTGGCTGGCGGCGCGACCTGCGCCAGTGCGCGCGGCACCGCGCCCGCCAGCAACAGGCCGGCGAGCCCCAGCGTGATTTTCGCGGACAAACGACTGATTCCCATGCGCATAGGTAGGTGCCTCGAACTGCTCCGGCAGGGAGCCGTTTTCTTCGTCGCGATGTGGCGCAACGGCGATGGCCGGCGCCCCGGCTTCCCCGCGAAAAATGGCCGGTCGGTAGCTCTTGGGGAAAGTGACCGTTCGGCCACCGCTGGGATACACCGACGGGGGCCGAGTGTGGCCTTGCGGTTGGATCTGGTGGAGCGACGCGTGTCGATCAGGGCATTGGCGCCGAGAGGCCGGCGCTCGGACCGCGCTCCACGCGGATCTTTTGCTTCATCGTCCGTCCGCCGACGGTCAGCAGGACGTTGTAATCGCCAGGGAGAACGGTCGAACCAGGGCCGCCGCCTCCACCGAATCCTGTGTTGAAACCAAGGGTGGACAGGAAGTTGAGCGCGGCAAAGCCGCCGGGTTGGTTGCGCCCGGGGATTCGGAAGGCCTCGATCATGGTCATGAAGGTGCTCTGGTCAATTGCCCCACCAGCACCCGGCGCCGGCGCTGGGGCCCCGGCTCGGCCGGCTGCGCCAGGCGCGCCGGCACCCGGTGCTCCGCCTCTTCCGGGAGCTCCGCCGCGACCAGCCGGCGCCGTCATCTGCTCGCCGGGCCGCGGATTGAACGGCGGCGCTGCGCCAAACCCTGCCACCGCCGGGCCACCACCCCCGAACATCGCAATGAGGGGTCCGAGGTCGCCGGTCGTCGCGAGCTGGCGGACCATACCCAGCGCCGCCGGGTTCGCACCGGCGGTCTGCATGGAGTCGAGGACGAACGTGATCCGTTGCATCTGAATCGACGAGTCGCGTCGCTGCGCGGCGCTCAGCGCCGGCCGTGGGGCCGGGCGACCGGCAAACGGCCAGGCCACGCGATTGATGCCCGGGTTTCCCGGCGCGTTGATGGTCTGGATGGTGTCACCGGAGACGTCGACGATCGCCAACCGCAGTCCTGCCTGACGAGTGGCGAGGCGGTACGTGATCGTCGCGCCGTACGGTGGTGATCCCGCGGCGAACGTCTGCTGGCCGGTGGAGTGCCCTTCGACCGGGAGGTCGGCAAACTGCCAGGCGGTCGGCGGCGCAAAGAGATGCGCATCGGCCGCGACGACGGTTGGAGTCATCTGTTCGAGCGCCGCGATGTCGACGATCCAGAAGCCGCGACCGTGCGTGGCGGCAACCAGCTCACGGTCACGCGGATGGATCCTGAGATCGTGCACCGGGACAGTGGGCAGGCCGGTCATGAAGCGCCGCCATGACTGGCCACGATTGACCGAGACGTACGCGCCGACGTCGGTGCCGAGGAAGAGCAGGTCCGGGTTGAATGGATCCTCGCGAATGACGTGCACGAAATCCGGACCGCCGGTGGGGAGGTTGGCGGCGATGGAACGGAAGGTCTTCCCGGCGTCAGTCGTCGCGTACACGTACGGCGTGAAGTCGCCCTTACGGTGATTGTCGAACGTCACGAAGAACGTCGATGAGTCCTTCCACGACGGCTCGATGCGGCTGACATAGGTGCCGGCGGGAACGCCGGTGAAGCGGCTGGTGAGTTCCTCCCAGGCGCCGCCGTCGTTGCGCGTCATCCAGACGCGCCCGTCGTCGGTGCCGGCATAGAGGATTCCCGCGCGCAGCGGCGACTCGTTGAGCGACACGATCGTCCCGTACGTCTCGGCGCCCGTGGCATCAGTCGTTATGCCGCCCGTGGTCATGGTCGAGACGCGGATCTTCATCGTGTCGGCGTACGACAGTTCGGGCGAAATGAAGAACATGTTGTCGCCGCGCCTGGTGGACTTGAGCACGCGGTTGGCGCCGAAATACAGCGTGCCGGAGTTGTGCCAGGAAATGAAGAACGGCGTGTTCCAGTTCCAGCGGAGCGCGAGGCCGACAGAGTCGGTGCGCTGGCGGACGCGGAGATCGGCGATCCGGCGACGCTGCTGCGGCGTCTCGGGTCTGGTGGTGTCGGCGCGTTCGATGAGGATCGAGTCCTCGATCTGGTCATAACGCGGACGCCATGTCGGCTTGACGAGCCCGACACGTTCGCCGGTGGCGAGGTTGATGCGCACGATGTTGCCGCCCTGCGATTCACCGTAGACGATGTTCGGGTCCGTCGGGTCCTGCATGGTGACAAAGCCGTCGCCGCCATTGAGCGTTGCCCACATGGCGTTGGTGATTGGTCCCTGCCGGCGCCGGGAGGGGCCGCACCAGGTGCCGTTATCCTGCAGCCCGCCGCAGACGCGGTACGGCACGGCGAAGTCAAAGCTCACGTTATACGGCTGCCCGATGGCGAACGTGTTCAGGAACGTGTAGTTGCCGCCCTGGTCGAACGAGATGCCGATGCCGCCGTCGTTGCCGACGACCATCCGGTCGGGGTCGACGGGATCGATCCACATGGCGTGATGATCCACGTGGAGTCCGACCGTCGCGTTCATTGGCGTCCGGCCTCCGTCGTTGGAAACGAGAACTGGCGTTGACGACCAGTAAACGCGATCGGGGTTCTTCGGATGGACGCGCACCTGCGAGTAATAGAAAGGACGCGTGTTGGAGTTGTTGGTGCGGGTCCAGGTCGCACCGCCGTCTTCGGAGCGATAGAGTCCGCTGGGCCGCTCGCGCTGGCCCTTTGCGGTATCAGCCTCCACCAGGGTGTACATCACGCGGGGATTCGATGCTGCTATGGCGATCGAAATGCGCCCCTTCGTTGTCTCCGGGAATCCCCCGCCCTTCACCTCGGTCCAGTTCTTCCCGGCGTCGGTCGATTTCCAGAGCGCGGAACCGGGACCGCCGGAGCGGAGGAAGTACGGGCCGCGCACGCGTTCGTAGCTGCCGGCCCAGACGACATCGGGGCTGGACGGGTCCAGCGCGACGTCGACAAACCCCGCCCTTTCGGAGATGAACTTCACCAGCTGCCAGGTCTGGCCGCCGTCCTCGGTCTTGTACAATCCACGCTCGGGATTGGAGCGCCAGATCGCGCCTAACGCGGCTACGTAGACGACGTTGGGATTGGCGGGATGAACCGCGATGCGCCCGATGGCTTCCGTCTTCTCCAGTCCCATCAACCGCCAGGTGAGGCCGCCGTCCGCGGACTTGTAGACTCCGCCACCGGGCGAAATGGAATTGCGCGAATTCGGCTCGCCGGTCCCCGCCCAGACCTGCATGGAGTCACTGGGCGCGATGGCCAGGACACCCATGGAGATCACGCGCTGGTTGTCGAAGACCGGTCGCCAGGTGATGCCGTTGTTGATCGACTTCCAGATCCCGCCAGCGGCGGCCGCCACGAACAGCGTCTTCGAGGGCGAAGGGATCCCGGTGACGTCGGACACGCGCCCCTGCATGTTCGCCGGTCCGATGCCCCTCCAACGGAAGCCGGCGATCGTTGCGGAATCGAGTTCGAACGGCGGAGTGCCCTGTGGCGGAATCTGCGGAACGGCGGCGAGCAGGGCGAGTCCGGCGGCGATGGATAGACCGGCGAAAGGGAAGCGCATGAGATGGGTGGCGGGTGACGGCTGGCGGGTCTGGTGAACCTAAACTCCGCAGCCCATTCCGCGACTGGTCTCCCGCAACCCGCAACCCGCTTCACGATTCACGATTCACGACCGTGATCGTCCGCTCCACCCGCACGATGTTTCCCGCGCCCGCGGCCAGCTCGAGCTCGAGGAGGTAGCGTCCTGGCGTCAGGGTCGACAGGTCAACCTCAACGGCGCGAGCGGTCACCGGACTTCCCCGCGCGGAGACATCGCGCAGGCCCACCGACACGGGCTGAGCCTCGCGAACCCGGCGCAGTGCGCGCAACCCGCGCGTCAGCCATCCGCCGGAACTGTTCTCGGGCGCGACGGTGATGTTCACCTCGATGCCTTCGCCGGTGGGATCGGTGTTGTAGGCCTCCCAGAAAATCCCCACCCGCGATCCGGCCGTTATCCGCTCCGAAGTCCGCATGTGGGGAAGAACGTCCTCGGCGCTCACCGGCATTCCGTCGTAGGGTTCGAAGAGGACGATATCGGACACCTGGATCCGCGACTGCGGCGTGTCGCTGCGACGCACCCCGTAACGCGCTCGTGCCAGCGTTTTTCGATTGGCCGCCGCCACTTCGACGCTCAGTAGCATGGAACCCCAGGCCGACCGTGCCATGAGGTGTCCCGTTCGCTGCGCCTTCTCGCTGCGCACGAAGACGGCGTCTTTCTCCTCTCCACCCGTCAGCACCATCGCGGCGGTCAGCTCGCCTGAGTCCACGGCATCGGCGAGCTGCTCGTCCTTTGCCACCGACCACGCCACGAGCACCAGCGCCGAGTCGGCGCGGCGGAAGAGCGCCGATTGATGCTCCAGCGGCAGAAGGCGCCTGGCGTATACCGGAGCGTATCGCGCTCGCACCGGGGGAATTCCCTTGCTACGCCACCCGGCTGAGTCGCTCGACGCCGGATTGTCGAGGACTCCGCGCGCGGGAAGGAACGGATGCGCGGGCGTGCGCTCATGTCCCACCAGGTTGGGTTCGCCGCCCATCGAGAGCGAGGCACCCGGGCTCCGGGTCCACGCGATCGGCCACCCATATCGTAGCGTCAGCTCCCGTTCGTCGAAATCGAATCCCATCGAGTATGCCGATGGCGCGTCCTCGACAAAGTGGGCCATCATCAGTCGCGAGTAGTACTCCGTCCTTGCGTCGTTCCCGCGTCCTGAGAGCATCGGCCGGGACAGCCACCATATCCGCTGCTCGAGGGGGAGGCGGCGCGCGCAATCCTGCTCGCGATATCGGCGCAACTGGTTGTCGTCGAGCAGGAGCTTGAGGTCTCTCCAGGCGCACCGCTCGGTGTCGCTCATGAATCGCAGCGCCGCCTCGTACGCGCTGTCGGCCTCTTCGAACCGGCCGGCGACGTGGAACGCGAATCCCTGAAGTGCACTGCACCACCCATCGCGCGCAGTGCAGGCCTGCGCGGCACGAACGGCGTCGGAGAGACGTCCGGCCTCCGTCATGTAGCGCACGCGCTGTCCCGAGACCCAACGATCGTTGGGATACAGACGTCCTATCGAGTCGATCTGCTCGATGAGACGATCGCGGTGTTCCTTGATCCGGTCAGACTCGTTCGGCGGGTCCGGCGAATCCTCTTCGTACCAGTAACAGAATCGTCCGACGCGTTCATCGCACCGATCGGGTCCGCTGCGCACCGTGAAGACCGGCGCATTGCGTCGCCGGAACGTCTCGAACCCTTCCTGTGCCGCGCGCAGAACCTCGATAGAGGTTGTGACGGCCGGAGGCGTGGCCGGCCGTACCTCCAGAACCTGGGCGCCCGCCATTGGCCCGACGATGAGCGTCAGGCAGACAAAGGCTCGTGCGGAAACGGGGAGGCGCGGGTTCATGGGAGGTGCGAGTACCCTCTTATCGATGGAAATGTGGCACGGTGCTCATGAAACGGTCACGCCTTGAGGATGGGACGTGCCGCTGTGTAGCCTGAGTCAGGGGCAGGGATCAGCGATCAGCGAACAGCGGGGCAACACCATGCACGGTTACGCACGCATGAGCCAGGTCCGGATCGGCAGGCAACAGGTGCCTGATCGCTTGTCGCTTATCGCTGCTCGCTTACGGCGAAGCTGCTCATGAGGCTCGTCTCGCTCTGCCCATCGCTGACCGAGCTGGTTTTCGACCTCGGCGCCGGCGACTCGCTGGTCGGTCGCACAAAGTTCTGCGTGCATCCCGCCGATCGCGTCGATGCGATCGAGAAGGTCGGAGGCACGAAGAACCCGAAGATCGACCGGATCATCGAGCTCGCGCCGGACCTCGTGCTGATGAACGAGGAGGAAAACCGGAAGGAAGACGCGGCGGCTCTCAAAGCGGCGGGCATCCGCGTCCACACGTCCATGCCGCGGACAGCGGACGAGACGGCGGCGATGGTTCGAGCTATTGGAATCGCGGTCGCAAGCTCCCGCGAGGCTGAGCGGATCGCCGCGGACATCGAGCGCCGGGCCGATCGGGTGCGGCGCGACTCAGTGCGGTATCCGCCGGTGCGTTATGCATGTCTCATCTGGTGGGAACCGATCATGACTGTCAACGACGACACGTTCATCGCCGGCCTGCTCGCCCTGCCTGGTGGACAGAACGTCTTTGGTGCGCGCGAGGATCGATATCCGACGATTTCACCGGCGGAACTGCATGACGCGGACCCGTTGCGGGTCCTGCTGCCCAACGAGCCATTCCCGTTTCAGAGCGAGCACGTCGTTGAACTCGCCGCGTTGAGCCGGCTGCCGCGAGAGCGATTCCGTCTCGTGGACGGTGAGCTCCTGTCGTGGCACGGGTCGCGCACGCCGCGGGGCATCGACTACGCCGAGTCGGTCCTTCGGTCACCGGAATGGTCCTGAACCTGGCAATGTAGGGGTCGCTCGAGGCCTCAATGTCTACGTAGCAGGGCGCGTACAGGAGGCTGCGTGTGATGTCTCTACGAACCGTGATCGAGAAGACTGTACTGAGCGTCGGCGTACTGATCGCCGCCGCCTGCAACAGCTCGGATATCGTCGGACCGCACGACTTCGCACGTCTTTCCCAGGCCCGGGCGCGCTGGGATGCACGGCCGTTCGCTGACTACAGCTATGAGACCCGGAAGCTCTGTTTCTGTCCCGTCGAGATCACCCGCTGGACGCGCGTGTCGGTGAGGAATAGGGTGGTGGTCGCCGCCGAACCGGTGGAAGCCGATCCGGGCGTTCCCATCATGACGCTGTCCTGGTGGACGACTATCGATTCTCTCTTTGACGATCTGTTTCGCAACATGACCGAAACGAGCTCGTACCTCGAGTCGATCGAGGCGGAATACGATCCCAAACTCGGGTTCCCGACGTCCATTGAGTACAGGGCCAAGTCGAATATTGCCGATGGTGGCTCGTCCATCAGTGTGCGCAACGTGCGGCCACTCGACTGAGGCATTGTCAGAGCCGGATTCGCTAACCGGACTCCTTGTTCCAGCGGAAGAAGATGACCGAGATGGCGATGAACGCGATGAACGCGCCGCCCACGCTCATCAATGTGCCCGCCAGCTGGTGATCGGCGTGCGCACTCACGCCCGGGAGCGGCGGCGCCAGCTCGAAGACGCCGTACAGCGGCGTGGTTGAGTACACGAGGAACCCAACCAATCCGAACATGATGGGACTGAACATCATGCCGAGGATGATGTAGCCCATCTTCACCGGGTAGCCGAATCGTGGCTGGCGGGGCACATCGCGAATCACCGGCCACCAGAAGGCAATTCCCGCGCCGATCCAGAGCAGGTCGATGCCCATCGATCCTGCCTGCGTGGCCATGAGGGTGTCGACGATCGGCGGCAGGTGAGTCGCCAGGACGATCACCGAGAACAGCATCAGCGCCGGGAAGGGAGAAACCAGCCGTCTGACGAGAGCCCGCAGCATTCCCGGGCGTTCCAGCAGCGCCAGCGCGTCCGGCGACGGTCCCATGAGGAGCATGGGCGGCGCGACCAGCGCCATCAGCAGGAACTGGAGCATATGCACGCTGGCCAGGTAGCCAGCGCCTAACGCGCCGATGGGCCAGTCGAGGGCGAGCCAGAGGACCACGAGTCCACCGACGAACAGCGGATGCGCGGGTCGCTGGGGATGCCCCGCCGCCCGCGCCCCCGCGCGATTCCAGGCCCACATCCCGAATGCGAGCAGGATGATGAAGAGCCAGACGCCGGGGTACGCGCGCCACTGCCATGTCCACGCGGCGCCGGTGGCGCTGCACCAGAAACTCATGGGCGGAGGGCGGAGGGCGGATGGCGGATGTCGGACAACCGCCTCACTTCCCGCCTCGACCGCTCAGGCCCAGAGCCTTTTCGAGATCCGCGTACGGTACGACTGGCGCGCGTACTTCGACTGCGCCGGCACGAGCCAATGACAGGAACAGCGTCACCGTGTCGCCGGCGACGAGCTTCTTCCGCAGTTGCAGCAGCATGACGTGCGTGCCACCGGGCGCGAGTTTCGTTTCGGTCCGGGCGGGGATCACCAGCGTCGGCGTCGACATCATGTGCCGCATCTCGCCTTCGCCCATGGTCTCGTGGATTTCGCCGCGGACGGCCAGGTCGGCGGCAATGGCAACGATGGTGTCTTCCTGCGGTGTGTCGTTCTTGAGCGTCAGGTACGCCGCCGCTTCGTCCTGAGTGGCCGGTTCGGCCACCACGGCCTGTGTCACGATCAAGCCGCCCATGGTGACGGCCGCGGCCTGCTCCGGCGCCATGTTGAGTTGCCTTGCCTTGGCCTGCGCCGCGAGGTCGCGCCGGATGTCAGCGCCGGTAGCGTCGCGGATGAGCCGCGGCAGGTCGTTCGCCCAGTCCTCCTGCCGGATGCCGAAGGGATAAATGGTGTAGGCGAAGCCATCGCGCGCGAACGCGAACACCTGCGCAGCGTGCCCGACGAAGTAATTGACCGAGTCGGCGTTCAGGTATTCGCGTGTCGCCTCGGCGAGACCCAGCGACTGTTGCGCTTTGACCAGTTCCTCCTTCGTCCCAGTCAGCCCGATGAACGTAGCGTCGAAGTTGGCCAGCCACTCGCGCAGCCGGGTTGGAGTGTCGCGCTCGGGATCGGTCGTGACGAACACGGTCACCACCCGCGCCTTGTCCTCAGCCGGCATCTGCCGCAGCACCGCGGCGATGTTCGCCATGTGCAGCGGACAGACGTCAGGGCAATGCGTGTAGCCGAAGAACAGGAGGGCGACCTTGTCGCGTGTCTCGGCCGCGAAATCGTACGGCCGACCGTTGAAATCCGTGAGCGTGAACGACGGCTTGGCGATGGGCGTCGTGACCGCTACTCCGTGGAACGCGGGAGCGGAGGCGCCGCGATCGCCGCATGCCATCAACACCGGGGCGAGATTCGCCAGCGCGAGAACGCGAAGTCGTGACATTGGCTGCAACGGGCTCTGATGAGTGAGGGAAAGGTAACGGCATTCCCCTGCCGGGCTTGCCTGGCCGACTCCGGTATGCTCTTGACAGGCTCGCGCCGTTGCCGCAATTCCGGCACTCGAAGCACTCCAGTGAGGCGTCCGATGCGGAACCCGGTTCTCAGCACCGTCCTGCTTGCCATAACGACCGTTGGACTCCAGGCCCAGACTACGCCAACGGAACGTGAAGCGGCGGCAAACGTCCTGCGGCAGATCGATTCTCTCCAGTCGAGGATCAATCCCACCGCGCAGGCCAGGCGGCTCATTGCCGCCAACGGTACTGAGCGGGACAGGATCCTGTCCCGGGTCGAGCAGCTCTGGACAACCCAGTTCAGGTCACTCAGCGACCACATCGGCAGGAATCCCGAGGTCGGCTTCAAGGAGTACAAGTCGGTCGACACGTTGACGCGCGTGCTGCGCGCGGCCGGATTCACCGTCACGACCGGACAGGCCGGGCTCGAGACGGCGTTTGTCGGGACCTGGGACTCGCCAGCCGGCACCTCCGGTCCGACGTTAGGCATCATCGTCGAGTACGACGCGTTGCGCGGAACGAAGGACGCCTTCCACGGCTGCCAGCACAACGCGCAGAGCCCCGTGGGATTCGCGGCGGCCATCGCGGTCATGGAGCACATGCGCGACCGGCGATTGCCGGGGCGCATTCGCGTCTTCGGCACGCCGGCCGAAGAGGTCGGGCCGCCGAGCAAGGTGACGATGTGGAAGGCAGGCATCTTCCAGGGAACCGATATCCTGGTCCGAAGCCACGGCAGCGGGGAAACCGGGCGGGCACGGGCGGGTTTCGGGGTCTGCTGCCTGAACATCAACGAAGTGAAGTACGTTTTCGAGGGGACGCCGGCCCACCAACGGCAATCGTGGAACGGCCGCAATGCCCTGTCGGCCGCGGTGCAGTTCTATACCGCCGTCGACCATCTCCGGCCGACGTTCCGGCCCGAGGCCTCGATCCAGGGCGTCATCCCCGAAGGCGGCGTAGCGCCTAACGTGGTGCCCGACCGGGCGGTGGTGGATTACTACCTGCGCTACCCGGACGAGGTGTACCTCGCCCACATCGATTCGATGGTGGCGAACGCCGCGCGCGGGGCGGCGCTGGCGACCGGGACCAAGGTCACCATCGACCGATATGGCGAGTATCGAGACGGGATCACCGTCGGGAGCCTGGAGGAGCTGGTGTACGCGTACGCCGAAAAGCTCGGTGCGCCGCGGATGATCGCGGAGCCGAACCGTCCCGACGGCTATGAAGAGACGGGCTTCCTGACGCGCGACATTCCCGGCGTCAGCGTCGGCATCTTCAGTTCACCGGCCCCTGGTCACTCCTACGGCCGGTGGGAAGACTCGATGAAGGAGGTCGGCCACACCGGTTTCCTGCTCGATGCCCGGATCATGGCCGCCGTCCTCTATCACTTCCTCTCCGATGCCTCCTTCCGCGAGACAGTGAAGGCGGAGCACAAGGCGCTGAGCGGGTGGTTCGACGAATACCTGGCGGGATTGAAGAAAGTGTACGTGGGGGAAATACGCTGACGTCAGCAAACAGCGAACAGCGAACAGCGAACAGGGAACAGGAACAGCGAACCAACTGAGCGCTCCTCCCGCCTAACGCGGCAGGAATCGCTTCGGGAACTTGGCGACCACCGTGTAGGCCGGATCGACAATGTTGGCCACGGTGTTCTCCGCCAGCTGGCCGAGCAGGGCGTACGCGTCCCATTTCCCGAACCCGTACTCCTGCAGCCATTCCACGAGCTCGACATGCGCCAGGCGGAAGGCGTCGATCAATGGCCGTCCGCTGCCGGCCACCATGATGTACTGCGCATCCTCGAGCCGGGGCCAGTCGATCCGCTTTCCCTTGACCAGATCGATCTGGAGCACCACCGACATCGATGTCTCGAGGCCGGTGCCCGCGACTTCTCCTTCGCCCTGGCGCGCATGTCCGTCGCCAAAGTAGAAGTAGGCGCCGTCGTGGAAGATCGGCAGAAATACAGTCGTGCCCTCGCGGATCTCCGGGGCGTCCATGTTGCCGCCGAAATCCCCGGGCCAGAGGCCGGCGAATGCTTCGTCGCCGCGCGGCGCCACGGCGACGCGACCGAGCATCGGCTTGAGATCGATCTCGATCGACTGCATGCGTGACTCGGGGAGCGCGGTCCGTCCCACCATGCGCGTCGTATCCAGTTCCCATAAATAGCGCCGGTCGGGGATGGGCTCGTTGAGCAACCTGACGCGTGAATCGGTGGAGAGCCCGCCGAACGATCCACGGACATTCGCCGCGGCGAGCCCCGTGTTCGGCATCACACGCAGGATCTTCACCACGAGCATGTCGTTCGTCGTGGCGCCTTCAACGAAGAACGGACCCACCTCACCCGGAAAGGCGCCGCCCTCTCGCGTGTAGTAGGCGCCGTGCATCGTGTTGGAGATCAGCACCGTGTTGGGCTTGATCCGCAGCACGGGCGTGCGCACGGCGAAGGTCGGATAGCCCACCGTGGGAGTGAAGCGGACGGTGTCCTGGGAGCGGGCCGGCGCTATTGCAGCAACGCTGGCCAGTGAAGCGATCAGAAGGGTGAGACGCATGGTGAGTAGCGATGAGCGATGAGCGATGAGCGATGAAACCAAGCAGAGCGAGTACGATGAAAGCGTACGGCCGGCATACCTGCGCCGGAAGCCCTCCCCTTTCGGTCTCCCCGTCGCTCTTCGCTATCTCAACCGTATCGACACCATCACTCGATGCTGTCCCGACGAGCCGCCGTCGAACGCGAGTGGCCCGTTTGGTGGCGCAAGCACGGACGGATCGGCGGCTGGCGGCGGCGCACCGACCGAAACGTCGTCGCCTCCGCCAAGGAACGAGAACGAGAAGCACCGGGTCCCGCACGTCCGGCTGATCGAGTACATCACCGTCATGCTTTTCGACTTCAGGCTGATGGCGAAGGCAGGTGTCCACTCCGTCCATCCTTCATCCTGGCTGCGCGAGGTCAGCGTAACGTGGTTCAGCTGGTCCAGCGTGTAATTGATGGCACGCATGGACACCCCGAACTGGAAGCCAAGCGTCGTCGCCGAGTCGGTGGCGCCGGGAATGTCGTGACCAATCCCGACGTTGATCCTGGAGTTGGAGAACCTGAAGCGATTGTCCACGGTGTGCGCGCCGCGGCGGATCACGCCGCCATCGGCGTTCATGGTGTCACGCGCCGCGTCGGCCCAGGTGTGACTCCACATCGGCTCCCTGACGACGTCGAGCCCGAAGGTGGAGTTCCCGAACGCTCGCACCGCACCAAAGCCGACATTGAACGCGTTGGTACTCCCCGGATCGCGTGGAATGCTCTGCACCGTGGGGAGCTGGTAATCGGGCAGCTTGGGGTGTGAGAGACGGTTGGCCGTGACCAGATAGCCCATCCTCCAACCGCCGGCGGTCTTTGGCGTGAGGAACACCGCGTGGACGCCGGAGATGTTGCTCCTGTCTTCGTGGTGCTCGTCGCGCTCGGGAACACTCACGGGTGTACAGTCGCAGGGACCGCCTGGTAAACAAGCGCAGGGCGGCCATCGGAACTGCTGAGGAAAGTGCACGTCGTGGGTCATGTGATACCGATTGTGCACTCCAACGAACTCCAGCGTGGCGCCACTGGTGAAGTCCCTGGTGAGCCCCAGTCGCATGTCGACCTGGCCACCCGACTGCCTGACGCGGTCGCTGCCGTCGTAGAGCGCCGACACGCCGTCGACGCCCCGCAATTCCGCGGTGGAGACACCGCCGCCAATCGAGAGTCCGCCGCCTAACCGGCGCGCGATCAGTCCCGAGAAGTACTGGTTCGAGGCCCGCCGGTCGCTGATCGCGGTGTTCCAGGGCGCGTTCCGGCGCTCGACCTCCTGCATGGAGAACAGGGCTCCACCGGCGATGCTGCCCCCGGTCTGCAGAATGCTCACGGGCAGCGTGCGGCCGCCTCCGGCCGTGGCGTGGTGTGTGAACGGCATGACCTGCAGCGACCCGCTCGTGAGCCGTGTCGCCTTGGCCGGATTGGCCCAGGGATCACCGAGCGTGTCGACCAGCGCGATGAACACACCGCCCATCGATGGCCACTGGGACGGATAGATCGCGAATTGCTCCCCTTGATGAATCGGAACAGTCTTCGGGGTAATCAGCTGCGCCTGAAGAGAATCTGCGCTAAAGGCGAGCGTCGAGAGGGCGAATACAACCCGCGGCAGAAAGGCGGACGAGGGCATGGGGGGCTCCATGGGATCGGGTCACGCAGTACAAGAGAGACGCAGAGCCCGGTCTCAGCCCTGACAGGCGTCGCCCAGCCCCAACACGTTCCAGTCACTCTCCATTAACCGACCCTCCCAGTATCTCCAGGCGTCACGTCCTGGCGGCAATCCGTCGGTTGACACCGGGATTCCAGGCGACAGGCTTCAGTCTCCCAGAAGTGCCGAGTCACGAATCACGATTCACAAATCACCTCCAATGAACCGCATCGCAACCATCGCCACGCTCCTCGTCCTGGGGAACGCGTCGGCGCAGGCGCAACAGACCAAGTGGGACTCAGTTGCTCGCAGCCTCTTCAAGGAGCTGGTCGAGATCAACACGACCGAGAGTTCCGGCAGCACGCTCGCCGCTGCTAGCGCGATGGCGGTGCGGCTCAAGGCCGTGGGCTTCCCCGACTCCGACGTTGTCGTGCTCGAGAACGCGCCAAAGAAGGGAAACCTCATCGCGCGCCTGCGCGGCCGGAACACTGGAAAGAAGCCGATTCTTCTCCTTTCGCACATCGACGTGGTCGAGGCGAAGGCGGAGGACTGGACGCTCCCACCGTTCCAGTTCATCGAACGCGAGGGCACGTTCTTCGGCCGCGGCGTTGCCGACGACAAGGATGAAGGAGCGATTCACCTCGCCGTCATCATGCGCATGCGCGAGGAACGGTTCGTGCCCGATCGCGACATCATTGTCGCGCTCACCGCGGACGAGGAGGGAGGCGGCGCCAACGGGGTGAGCTGGCTGCTGCAGAATCACCGGCCGCTGATCGACGCCGAGTACGCCTTCAATGAAGGTGGCGGCGGCAGGGTGCGCGGGAGCGAAGTGCGCGACACGATCAGGATCTCGCATGATGTCCAGGCCAGCGAGAAGAAGTTCCTCAACTTCCGGTTCGAGGTGACCAATCCGGGCGGACACAGCTCTGTGCCGCGTACCGACAATGCAATCACCCAGCTCGCTGTCGCGTTGACGAAGATCAACCCGACCATCATGCCCGTTCACCTCAATGAAGTGACGCGGGCGTACTTCACCCGGCTGGCCGGCGTGGTCGAATCGGAATCACCGCAACTGGCGGCTGCCATGCGGGCCATCGTGGCGAACCCCGCCGCCGCCGCCGCAGCCGCGACGCTGTCCGCCGATCCGCGCTTCAACTCCCAGCTCCGGACGTCGTGCGTGTCGACAATGCTCGAAGGCGGACATGCCACGAACGCGCTGCCGCAGCGCGCCCGCGCCAACGTCAATTGCCGCATCCTGCCTGACGAGACGCCGGAGCAGGTCAGGGCCGTGCTCGAGCGCGTCGTCGGAGACACCGGCGTGAAGATCACGTTCCAGGGGTCGGCGACCAACTCGCCGCCGTCGCCGCTCACGCCGGCATTGATGAGTGAGATCGAGCGCGTAACGAAGGAGATGTGGCCGGGAGTGCCCGTCATCCCCACCATGAGTACCGGCGCCACGGACGGCCTCCGCCTCCGAAACGTGGGCATCCCGGTGTATGGCGTATCGGGGCTGTTCTATTCCGAGACCTTTGCCCACGGCATGAACGAGCGGATACCCGTCCGTGCCTTCTATCAGGGCCTCGAGTTCATGTACCGGCTGGTGAAGGGAGTCGCCGGAGGGCCGCGGCCGATCAGCTAGCGCCGTTCCAACCATTCCCGCCAAGTTGGTTCCAGGCCGGCTCGTGTCTCTGAGCCTTTGGCGAAACAAGTTGGAACGGCACTAGCGCGTGGGGCCTGGGGCGTGGCTGAACGTGTCATATGAAAGCGCTTCCCCTGGCACTCATCGGCATTCCTGAACCCACTGCCGCGCCGATAATGGCGCCAGCCGATCTCCGGGCGGCGCTCGAACGGCACCACGCAGAGTGTCTAGGCTGGGCCATGGCGTGCTGTGGGTTCGACCGAAGCGAGGCCAGCGACGTGCTGCAGGACACGTATCTCAAGGTGCTCGATGGGCGCGCCGTCTTTCGCGGTGACTCGGCGTTCCGCACATGGTTGTTTGGCGTTGTGCGGCGCACCGCGGGCGAGTACCGACGGAACGTGTTTCGTCGAGTCGTGTTGGCGTGGCGGGCCGATCGTCATGACGTAGCGTCGGACGCACCTGATCCTGGCACGGTCATCGATGCCCGCACCGTCGCCGATCGCCTTCGGCGTGCCATGCGCGCGTTACCCGTTCGCCAGCGTCAGGTGCTGCATCTCGTCTTCCACGAAGACCTGACTGTCGAAGCCGCTGCCGGTGTCATGGGAGTCTCCGTGGGCAGCGCGCGGACGCACTATGCGCGGGGCAAGACCAGGCTCAGGGACCTGCTAGGCGACAGCGCGGAGCTCAAATGAGCGAGTCCCAAGACGTCAACCTGCGCGAGGCATTCGACACGCTTCGGCGGGAAACTCAGGCCGCCGCTCCTACTTTCGCGAGCCTGACGTCGGCCACGGCAATGAACACGTGGCGGCGCCGGCATCGGCGCCGCCGCGGAGCGCTGCTCGTTGCCGCGATCATCATCCCGGGATTCCTCTCGCTCCGCGCCCGTGCCCCGCGCGAACCAGACTTCGAGCGATTCACCGCGCTCACGGGTCTCGATCCTGGCGAAGTCACGTGGCGAGCACCCAGCGATTTCCTGCTCGACGTGCCCGGCCGGGATCTGCTTCGGAAGGTTCCACTCATCGAAATCCATGCGCCGGCGCTCGCGCCAGACAGCGCGCGTCCGGCGGACTCGAACGCCACCAAACGGAGATCCAACTCATGACATCGAAGCGGCAGAAGTTTCTCGCCTTGGCAGCGCTCGCACTCCTGCCGGCTGGTCTCGCGGCACAGGATACGGTACGGACCTCCAGGCGTGATTCGTCCCAGCGCTGGGTGCAACTCGGGATCGAACCGAAGCGTCGTGGGCCTGCCGAGCAGGATCCGGCGCACGCCTTCGAACAGTACCTCTTCCCGCCCGAACTGGTCATGCAACATCAGGCCCGACTCAAGATCACCGAGGCGCAGCGCAACTTCATTGTTGGGGAAATCACGAAGCTGCAGGCGACGGCAGTCCAGGTTCAGTGGCGCGTCGGGGACGAATCGGAAAAGCTGGCCGAGTTGCTGCAGCGCGAGACGGTGGCTGAGGCCGACGTCCTGGCCCAGGCGGACCGGATGATCATGTATGAAACGGCGGTGAAGCGCGCGCAGCTGTCGATGCTGATCCGGATCCGGAATATGCTCACACCAGAACAACGGCAAATGCTGCAGGAACTCCGCAAGTTCTCCAGGGAGTAGCCGCGAGGTCCGGCCGTAAACGAGACGACCCGCGGCCAATCGGCCACGGGTCGCTCTATATGCGCGCCGCGCTCGTCAGGGTACGCGCGTTCCGCGCAGGCGGCCGCGGACAACAGAGTCGCCGGCAGCCAAGGCGTACTGCGATTCAAAAGTACCGACCAGCATCCCGCCTTCGAGACGGCTCACGCCATGCGTCGTCACGTCGACGTTGGCTGGCGCGGTGCCCTTGTACGGTCCGGCATCGATCAGCAGGCTGTCACCTTCGACGGCCGCCCGCACCGGAATCGGCTCGCGTCCGGTCGGCGTCAGCGTCCAGCTCCCGCCGTCCGCGGTCGCATTCAACTCGTATGTCGCCAGTACACTGTCACTCATGTCGCCCAGCAGCTGGATGGACCAGCGCCCGGCAAAGTCCGTAAACGAAAGCGGCACCGGCATGGCGGCCGCCGCCGGACTATCCGCCACCACCTCATCTTCACCGCGCGCGCATCCCACCACTACCAGCGCGGCCAGCATCATGAAAGTCTTGCGCATCATTCGCCTCCAGACTCGAGAGAATCGTGACACCGACGTTTAGGCAAACGTAGGATGCCGGCGCGCGTCGTGCTAATGAGATCGCTTTCCGCGCAGTCGGCGTTAGGCGTCCTCACCCACGGGCAGGCCCTGCTGTATGGCCGCGGGCCACTGACGTGTGACGTGCGTCACACCGGCGGCCCTCGCGCTGGACTCAGTCAGCCGCACGAGTCGCGGGATCGCGCGCGAGCGCGATTCCCTGCAGGCCGCACCAGAGCGTCAGCGGGTAGACCCGCTCCATGCCGCGCGGGCCGATACCGAGTGCGATGTCATTGAGGAAGAGCAGCGTGCCGGCAATGCCGGCAACACCGAGGATGACTGAGGCAATCGCCTGAACGCGTCGTTCACGCCAGGCAGCCAGACCGGCCAGGCCACGGCGCCGGGCAGCGCGCGAAGGACCGTGGTCACAGCAGCGCCGCCAGCACGCACCCGCCGGTGATCAACGAAGAGCCGATGAAGCGCGGGAACGTCAGCGTCTCGTGCAGCAAGCGCCAGCCGAGCAGCGGAAGGAAGAGGAACACGCCGCCGCGAGCGACCGGATACGCCAGCGACAGGTCCGCCCTGCGGTAGGCCGCCATGAGCGCAGCGTAATTGGCGAGCGCCAGCGCCGCGGCCACCACGATCGCCGGTACAAACCGCCCGACGGGAACCCCGCCTGACGAGATGAGTACAGCGGCGGCTAATGGAAGTAACAACACGGCCTCCGCCACGATGCTCAACGCCGCGACGGTGTTGCTGCCCCCGGCCCGGCGAAGCAGCAAGTTCCAGATGGCGTGCAGTGGCCGCCGAGAGGATGACCGCGGGCATCGCGCGCAGCCGTCAGGCGCGGTGGTACGGCGACTCCTCGCGGTACGGCGACTCATCGTCATCCGGGCCGTAGATCGTGCGCGGCGGTTTCGCGATTGCTTGTTCGGGCAGCGGCGGCAGGTCACCCACCATGTGCCTCAAGATGTCCTTGATCCCATCGCTGAGGTGATCGCCGTAACGGAGCAAGCGCTCGGCGCGCGATCGCTGGGCGAGCAGGAAGACGAGGAACGGCTTGTCGGCCTTGGCGGTGTTGCAGCGCTTGCAGGCGAGGACCAGGTTGTCGCGACGGTCGTACGCGGACTGGCCCTTGCGTGGCGTGACGTGGTCCAGGGTGAGCGAGCGCGGAGTGTACTTCACGCCGCAGTACGCGCAGATCGGCCCGTGGTTCTTCAGGAGCCACTCGCGCGTCTCGGTGTAGGCGACGCGGCTGGTGGGTTGTGACGAATGTTGCGGGGGGCGCTTGGGGGCGGCTCGTCGCTTCCGGCCGCCGCGCCTTCGAGCTGGGGACATTGCTCAAAACTAACAGGCATCGGGCATCAGGCATCAGGCATCAGCCCCGAACAATCAAGGGAGGAACAAGACGCCGATGCGTTTCGTTCCTCCCCTGATGCCTGATGCCTGATGCCTATTTGTTTGGCGGCTTCGGTCTGGCTCTGTATTGCTCGTACAGCTTCGTGTGCCGGTCGTCGAACTGCATGCGCCGGCCCTTCACGAAGACTTCCTTGATCTGCGAGCGGATGTCGATCGGGTCCCCGGTGGTGACGATCACGTTCGCCACCTTGCCCACCTCGATGGAACCGAAATCGCGGTCGACCCCGAACATGCGCGCCGCGTTGATCGTCATCGCCTTCAATCCTTCCTCGGCGTCCATGCCGTACGCGATCGAGAGGCCGACCTCGTAAGGCAGGTCGCGCGCGCTGCTGGCGCCGCCCGTGGCGAAAGCCAGCTGCACGCCGGCCTTCTGCAACACGCCCGGGTTGGCGTAGATGAGGTCATACGGATCGTCGTTCCCGGGCACGCCGGTCACGCCGTCGAGGATGACCGGGATCCGCCGCGCCGCGAGCGTGTCGACAAACTGCCAGCCTTCACTCGCGCCGTGGATGATCACCTTCACCTTCAGGCTGTCCATGAACCTGATCACGTCGCGCATCTGGGTGACGGTGTTCGCGTCGACCATGATCGGCATTTCGCCGCGCACCGCTGGAACCATCGCGTCGTAGCGAAGGTTCTGGTGCCAGCCCACGGGCGGCTTGGCGCCGTTGGCGGTAAGACGATCCTTCACGTCGCCATACGCCTTCGCTTCCGCGAACCAGCGGTAGATCTGGCGGACGTTGTTCTGGTACGCGACCATCGGGTCGACGCCTGGCGCCCCGCCAATGGCGAATCCGCGTCCGCCGCCACGTCCCCGGCCGCCGCCGCCACCGGCGCTAGGCCACGAGAGCAGCAGCGCCACCTTTTCTTTCGCGATCATCTCCTCGTTGGTGTAGCCGGCGAGATTGATGAATCCCGCGAGGCCCGACAGGACGGATCCGCCCTGCACGGTGATCACGGAGGTGATCCCGTTCGCGCGGGTGACGCCGATGTGCTCGGAACCGACGTTGACCGCGGAGGTAGCGATGTTCTGCGGATTGAAGTCGCCAATCTCGCGTGTATCGACGGGTCCAGGGACACCACCCATTTCCGTGAGGCCCATGCTGGTGCCGGCGTTGATGAGGCCCGGGTAGACGAACATGCCCGTGGCGTTGATCTCCGTCGCGCCCGCGGGTGCCTGCACGCTGGCCCCGACGGCGGTGATGCGGCCGTTTTGCAGGACCACGGTGCCGTTCGGGATGCGCGGGCCGGTGACGGGAACCACCGTGCCACCCCTGATCACGAACGTCCCTTGTGCCTCACTGACGATCGGTGCGAGGATGAGCGTCAGTGCGGCCAGGGTGAATCGTGAATGGTGAATCGTGAATCGTGGTCGCACGTTCTGGCCTCTGAGCTCTGGCCTCTGGCCTCGATTTGTCATCGCGCGCCTCCATCTTCGGAGGTGATTCTCGGACGGTTGCGCATGAGCTGCATCAGCCACTCCAGCGTCGGGGCCGTGTTGCGGTCGAAGAAGACCCGGCCGTCGATGAGCGTCAGGTCGACGCGGGACGCCGGCGCGAACGGGTGACCGCTGAAGATCGCGATGTCGGCGTCTTTCCCGACATCGATCGATCCGGTCATCTTGTCGATGCCCATCTGAATCGCCGCATTGAGCGTGATCATGCGCAGCGCGGTCTCCTCGGAAGCGCCGCCGAAGCGCATCGCCTTGGCGGCCTCCTGGTACAGCCGACGGGCCCGTTCGTCGGAGTCGGAGTTGATCGTCACGTTGACGCCCCGCTCGGCCATCAGCGCCGCGTTATGCGGAATGGCGTCCCATGCCTCCAGCTTGTAGCCCCACATATCGGCAAAGGTCGACGCGGTAGCGCCGGCTGCGGCCAGTTCGTCGGCCAGCTTGTACCCTTCGAGGATGTGCGTGAAGTTCGGCTTGAAGCCGAACTCCTTCGAGACTCTCAGGGCCATGAGGATCTCATCGGCCCGGTACGAGTGCCAGTACACCAGGCGCTTTCCCTGCATGATCTCGACCAGGGCGTCCTTCTCGAGGTCCTTGCGGGGTGGAATCGGCGCGGCGCCACGGCTGCGAGCCGGCGCCTTGTCCCACGCCGCCCTGGCGGTGTTGAACGCATCCCATTCGCGCTGGTACTCCTGCGCCCCGATGAACGACTCGCGGAGCAGGTCCTCGACGCCCTGACGGGAGCGGGGATACCGCGTGGACTGCGCGTTGGATGTCCGGCGGACGTTCTCGCCTAACGCGAATTTGATGCCCGGCGGCGCGCCGGCGAATTTGATGCTGTCCGCCGGCAGGCCGAAACGCAACTTGATGATGGCGTTCTGGCCGCCGATCGTGTTGGCCGAGCCGTGCAGGATGTTGACGGTCGTCGTGCCGCCGGCGAGCTGTCGATACAGCGAGATGCCGTCCTGGCGCAGGACGTCTTCCATGCGCACTTCGGCGGTGACGGACTGCGATCCTTCATTGATGCCTTCGTTGGCCGAGTGCGAGTGGGCGTCGATGATGCCCGGCGTCACCCACTTGCCGCGACCATCGATCACCTGCGCGCCGGCGGGCACCGTCACGTTGGTCCCGATCTCGGCGATCTTGCCGTTCCGGATCAGGATCGTGCCGCTCATGATGTTGCCGTGACTCGCGGTCATGATGTTGGCGTTGGTGATCGCCACCAGCGAGCCGGCGGCCGGCGCCGGAAGCGCGAGCGGATCGAGCGCGCCTGACGCCTGTGCGGCCGGCGTTGCCTGCTGAGCGTTCAGCGACACCGCCGTCACTGCCAGGACAAACGCGTGCCGCATGAAGTTCATGTGCATGATCTACTCCTCCCGCATCTGCGGTGGGTTGTTCGCGCGTCCACCGCGACCGCGACCGGCAGCCGGGGGAACCACATCGTACTGGAGTCCGTCAACGTACACGCTCTCGAGCCGCGCCGTCGCCGCCAGCGGCTCGCCCAGCACCACCAGCAGGTTGGCGATCTTGCCTGCCTCAATGCTGCCGAGCTGCGCGTCCACTCCCGCGGCCTCGGCGGCGCGGATGGTCAATGCCTCGAGCGCGACCTGGCGCGGCAGTCCCGCGGCGATGGCCTTCCGCACGTTTTCCATGAACGTGCCGGCGGCCAGCCCGCCTGACGCAAGCGCGAACTTGATGCCCGCATTGTTCAGCGCGGCCGCATTTCCTTCGATCGTCCGCGTCGCCGCTGCCGTCCGGGCGGCGCTGTCGGCCGGATCACGGCGCGTGGCGAACTGGTACTGCCAGCCGGTGGTCTGGGCCGGTGTGGGGAAATCGACCGTGACGACCGGCGGCCTGGCTGACTTGAGTGCGTTGATCGCGCGGAAGCCTTCGACCGCGCCAACGACCGTGACCTTGATGTTGAACTCCTTCGCCAGGGCCAGCGCGCGCAGGATCTCGTTCTCGGCGTTCGCGGCGATGAAGGCCGGCATCTCACCCTTCACGACCGGGACCAGGGCTTCGAGTTCGGCGTTATGCGCCGTGCGCGGCACGCCGCGGGGATTCGCCTTGTACCGGTCCATCACCATCGCGTGGCGCTGCGCATCGTAGAACGCCTGGCGCTGGTACGCGATGACGCCGAGGAGATTGCCCGGGTACTGGCCGGGCACCGTCTGATAGCCCACGTGCAACGCGACCGGTGTCTTCACGATCCAGCGGGACGCGGTGTCGTCGCGCATCGGCACCAGGGCTGAAAGCCCGCGGAACAGTCCGCGGGCTGGCGCAACGAGTACCGCGCCGATCCCCTGGTCGCGTGACGTCCGCGCGTCAGTCGCGCTGAGATTCAATTCCTCGGCGATGACGCGGTCCGGCTCGAGTCCGACGATTCGCTCCTCGGTTGTCGTTTCCGGCGGTTGGCCGAAGACGGCTGGCACAGCGGGCACCCCGCCTCGGCCGCCGCCGCCGCGACCCGCTGTCGGCTGAGGCAACCCCAGTGACGACGTGAGGTCAATGAAGGCGGGAACCAGCGTCTTTCCGGAGAGATCCACCACCCGCGCGTCGGCGGGAGGAGTGACCGAGGCGCCCACGGCCTCGATGACGCCGTCACGAATGACGACCGTACCTCGTTCGATCGTGCCCTTGGTGACGGTCTCGATGCGCGCATTGGTCAGCGCCCATACGCCGGTCAGGTTGTCGCGCGAGTTGCTCTGGGCGCCGACCGCGGTCTGGGTGAGGGCCAACGCTGCGACCGGGAGCACGAGGCGGTGAAGCGGTGTTCGTCGCATGCAGTGACTCCAACTGGAATGAGGGTCCAACGGGTGGTGCAGCAGGCGAGCATACCAGTAGCGCAATGACGTAGCAAGAAGTTCAGATAAGGGCCGACGCGATTATGTACGAGCGTGTCCTGCTGAACGCTCGCGCGCCGGGATGATTCGGCACCCCATTCATCGCCGCGCGGCAATGGTCCAGCACGCCAAAGGACGTACTCAAGCGCAGGATCAGCCAGGGGGAAGCCGGAAACTCGAGGTTTCCACGTTCAGAAGTGAAGAAAGATCGGTAACTTGCCAACACTGTAAACCATTGTTTCGTAATCGCTTAATTCACTACTGTTGGTTCGTGGAAAACCTGCCAACATGCCTTCGACAATCAAGTCCAATCTGAACCGGCTCCGACCTACGCCGCTGTCGCGCGTGACTGCATCGTTTCACGACTTTGCCGAACGCGGCGTTCTGGCGGGGTTGTTGTTGATCGCCGGGACGGCAGTTGCCCTGGTATGGGCCAATTCACTCTGGGCCGACTCCTACTTCCACTTCTGGGAAATGGAGCTCGCGGCAGGGCTGGCCGAACGTGCGATCAGTCACACGCTGCGCGACTGGATCAATGACGGCCTGATGGCCGTCTTCTTCCTGCTGGTCGGCCTCGAGATCAAGCGTGAGCTGCTGGTCGGAGAACTCTCCTCGCCGCGACACGCGGCGTTGCCGCTCGCTGCAGCGCTGGGCGGGATGTTGCTGCCGGCACTGCTCTATGCTGCTGTGAACCTCGGCGGTGCGGGCGCGCGCGGATGGGGAATCCCCATGGCGACCGACATTGCGTTCGCTCTCGGCGTGCTGACGCTTCTCGGTCCACTCGTCCCGATCGGGCTGAAGGTCTTCCTCACCGCGCTGGCGATCGTGGATGACATGGGCGCGGTGGCGGTTATTGCGATCTTTTACACGTCCACCATCGCGTGGGGCGCTCTCGCCATGGCGGCGCTGGCCGTGTTGGCGCTCCTTGCCATGAATCGCCTTGGTGTCAGAAGCCTCCTCCCGTACCTGCTTACCGGAATGGTGCTCTGGGGCGCAATGTTCTCGTCAGGCGTGCATGCCGCCATAGCCGGCGTGCTCCTGGCACTGGCCATCCCGTCACGGACGCGGATCAACGCCCTCCAGTTTTCAGCTGAGGCACGAGCGCTGCTCGACGAATTCGATCGATCAGAAACCGGTGATCTGCTGGTTCTGACCAGCAAGGGCCAGCAGGAAGCGATCTATGCGCTCGATGTGGCAAGTTCTGCCGCCCAGGCGCCGCTGCTGCGACTTGAACTGGTCCTCCACGGACCGGTGAGCTTTGTCATCATGCCGCTGTTCGCGCTGGCCAATGCCGGTGTGGCGCTCGAAGGCTTGTCCAGCGTTCTGGCGGAGCGCGTCACGATAGGGGTGATCATCGGTCTCCTGGTGGGGAAGCCGGGCGGCATCATGCTGTTCAGCTGGCTCGCTGTCCGCTTCCATGTAGCGCGGCTGCCCGCCGGCGTTGGCTGGCGCGAACTGCACGGGGCGGCTTGGCTGGCGGGCATCGGCTTCACCATGTCGCTCTTTGTGGGCAGTCTGGCGTTTGGCGATGGACCTCAGCTCACGGCGGCCAAGGTCGGCGTTCTGGTTGGATCTGTTGTGGCTGGCGCGATCGGCTGGTTTCTGGCACGCCGGCCGGCGGCGCCTGCGGCCTGAGGTTCCCCGCAGGCCCCCGGGCGACGTTCACCCCCCGGAAGCCCCCAACGCCCGTGATGCGGATGGCGTTCCAGTAGTGCATGTTCTGCGCTTGGTCCATGCCACAGCGGGCCAGCACGGTCCGTTCCCGCGCGCCGTGTCGTCACTCAACCCGACCTGTCGTCATGCGTCAGTTTCCCAACCTCCGGGCGCGTCTCCTCGCCGCCCTGGCCGGCACGTTCCTTCCGGTCGTCCTGCCGGGGCAGACACCGTCACCGTTCGACCGGCTGCCCTTCAGGTCGATCGGACCCGCCGTGCATGGCGGGCGCCTGCACGACGTGGAGGCGTTGCCTAACGATGCGGCCACGGTCTACGTGGTGGGCGCCAGCAGTGGCGTGTGGAAGTCCACGAACCGCGGCATTACCTGGGAGTCGATTTTCGATGACCAGCCCGTGAGTACCGGCGGGGACATCGCCATCTTCCCCGGCAACAGCAACATCCTCTGGCTGGGGACGGGCGAACAGAACAACCGCCAGAGTTCGTCGTGGGGCAACGGCGTGTATCGGTCCATGGACGCCGGCAAGACGTGGACGCACCTCGGACTCGACGGCACCGCGGCCATCGCGAAGGTACGGCTCCACCCCGGCGACCCTGACGTGGCATACGTCGCCGCCGCCGGGAATCTCTGGAAGGCTGGTCCCGATCGCGGCGTGTACAAGACCACCGACGCGGGACGCACGTGGATCAAGTCGCTCTACGTCGACACGCTCACGGGCGCGACCGACCTGGTGATGGACCCCAGCGATCCGAATACCCTGTACGCGGCGATGTATCAGCACCTGCGCCAGCCCTGGGGCTACAACGGTGGCGGACCGGGAAGCGCGATCTTCAAGACCACCGACGGCGGGGCGACCTGGCGGAAGCTCACCACCGGCATCCCTGAGGGCGACAAGGGTCGCATCGGACTCGCCATCGCGCAGACGTACCCGCGCATGCTGCTCGCCACGATCGAACACCCGACCGGTAGCGGCACCTACCGCACTGATGACGGCGGTGAAACGTGGACTCGCGCGAACACGACGAACCCGCGGCCGATGTACTACAGCAAGATCTACATCGACCCGACCAACGAACGGCGCGCCTACATCCTTGGCGTCGAGGTCTATCGCAGTGACGATGGTGGTCGATCGTTCCGCGTCCTGCCCAACTCGCCTGCGTACGACGTCGGACTCAAGACCGACCACCACGCGTTGTGGATCGATCCGAAAGATCCCAAGTGGCTGTACCTCGCCGGAGACGGCGGGCTCCACGTGTCGGCGGACATGGGCGAGAACTGGCAGCGCGTGAACAACTTCGCGATCGGACAGTTCTACGGGATTGGTGCCGATAACCGCGATCCGTACTGGATCTACGGAGGCCTGCAGGACAATCACTCGTACGGAGGGCCCAGCGCCACACGGCACTGGTTAGGCATCGTGAACACCGATTGGCGACAGGTCGGCTTCAGCGACGGCGCCTACCAGCAACCCGACCCGTTCGTGCCTCGCTGGCTCTACTCGTCGAGCACGGGCATGAACCTGCAGCGAGTGGACATCGAGACGGGTGACCGGCTGAACATCAGGCCGGCGCTGGCACCCGGCGACACAGGGGCGGTCCGCTTCGACTGGATCTCTCCGATGGTGGCGTCGAAGCACACCAAGGGCACGTTGTACGTGGGAGGCAACAGGCTCTTCATCTCGAAGGATCACGGCGAGTCGTGGACGTATACGAAGGACCTGACACGGCGCGTGAACCGCGACACCCTGCGCATCATGGGTGTGGTGGGATCCGAGATTCGCATTTCGCGGAACGACGGCGAATCGAACTACAGCGAGCTGACCACGATCGGCGAATCGCCGGTCAATCCGCAGGTGATCTGGGTCGGCGCCGATGATGGTTCCGTTCAGGTCACGCGTGATGGCGGCGCCACCTGGACCGACGTCTCGGCGAATATCGGCGGCGTGCCGGCGTTCACCTTCGTCAGTCGCGTGGCGCCCTCGTCGGCGTCGGCAGGCGCCGCCTACGTCACGTTCGACGGACACCGGTCCGGTCACTTCGAGCCGTACGCGTTCCGCACCACCGACTATGGGCGCACCTGGACGAAGGTGACGAACGGGCTGCCCTCGGGCGACGTCGTCCGGACTATTCACGAATACCCCGGTCAGCCAGCGGTCGCGTTCATCGGAACCGAGCGCGCGCTCTACCTCACGACCGACACGGCGCGCACCTGGACGCGCTTCAAGTCGAACCTGCCCACGGTGCCCACCTTCGACATCCTTGTCCATCCGCGCACCAAGGACCTGATCCTCGGCACCCACGGACGCAGCATCTGGATCCTCGACGACGCGTCGCCGCTTGCATCATGGTCTTCAACCGTTGCATCGAGGCCGGCACACATCTTTACGCCGCGCCCGATCACGCAGCATTTGTTCTGGGAAGATTTCTCCAACTGGGCACAAGGCGAGTACGCCGGAGAGAACCCCAAGGACGGCGCATTGCTCTCGTATTCCCTGTCACGCAGCGTCCCGTCGGTGACGCTCACCATAACGTCGCCAACCGGCCGCCAGGTTCGCACGCTGCAGGGACCTGGTGAAGCCGGCGTCATTCACCGCGTGAACTGGGACCTGCGACATGAAGTCCTGTCCGCTGCCAACATGACCATGCCAGCCGTCGCCATGGAGGGAGTTGGCGGTCGCGGTGGACGCGGCGGCCGCGGGGGAGGTGGTGGCGGGGGCGGAATGGCCGGCGCCGGGCGTGGAGATCCGTACCCCCACGCTGTGCCGCGCAGCCTTGGCGCCCGTGGCGCGTTCGTCTCGCCGGGCACGTACACCATAACGCTGCGGGCTGGTGACGCTCGCGCGACCGAGTCTGTGCGGGTTCTCGCGGATCCGCTGCTGCTGCTTACCGTGGCTCAACACAAGGAACGTGAGGCCTTCCAGATCGAGCTGGCAGACATGCTCGGCGAAATCGTCACGTTTTCGCAGCAGATGGCGACTCTGCGTCGTGACATCGCTGCCCGCCGTGACGCAGCCGCATCAGGCTCGCCAGCCCGCCTGGCCGCCGAGTCCAGCCTCGAGCGCCTAACGGGTGTGGAACGGTCCTTCGTGGCCAGCCTCGCGCCTGCGCAGGGGCGGATCAACCAGCTGCAAGGCACGTTCAATGGAGGCGGCGCACAGCAGGGCTCGCTTTACCCGCCAACCCCGCCCATGAAGGCCCAGGCGCGGGAGATCCGCGGGGCCATTGACCGGCTAAAGCGTGAACTGGCCGTCGTTTCACGATGACAACGGGACGGTTGGTCACTGTTCAGGACGACTTGGCGTCGGGCGTCGGGCGACCGGCGCTCTCCGGTGTCAGTGTGAATGTGATTTCGGGTGTCGCAGCCATGTCGGGCTGTCACTCCGATTGCCCCACCCCAACCCACTGGAGGACTGAAGATGACCCTGAATGGTCGTTCATTCACCCCCGCATCCGTCCCACGTCCAGCGCAGGCCACTGCGCCGGCACGGGTTGCGGATGCACGCGCGACACTGGTCCTCGCCGGTCGTGATGACCGTCCGGTCTCGGGGCATCAAGTCGCGTCACCGGCGAGAGTCAGCTCGCCGACGCAGTCGTTGCCGTTCCTGGATCGCATCGTGGTCCGTTCGCGGAGTCGCATCCTGTTCCTGGATGTGGCCGAGGTGACCTGGCTGGAGGCGTTCGGGAACTACGTCCGCTTTCACACGCCGGCCGAGGTGTACACGGTTCGTGGAACGCTCACGTCATTCGAGAAGGAACTCGATCCGGCACGCTTCGTACGGATCCATCGTTCGATGATCGTGAATCGCGACGTGATTCGCGAACTGCATTCGCGGCGCACCGGCGACTTCACACTGGTCACGCAGGGCGGCGAGCAGCTGACGTTATCGCGGAACTTCCGCTCCAAAGTCCCGGAGCTCCGGCGCAGACTGTCGGCGTAGTCGTAGTCGTTGGATTCAGCTCGGAAAGCCCCCGGTGACTCGGTTGCCGGGGGTTCTGATTTTTCAGGATTTCAAAGGAGACTGCCACGGTCAGGCGGAACGCGGATGACGCCGAAACGCGCCGATAACAGCCGATTGAACCCCCAGGAAGTTTTCTTGATCAGATCTGATCCGCGCCTTCCGCCTGATCCGTGTTCGCTTGATCAGATCTGATCGAAGTTACGGGTTCGCTTGATCGGACCTGATCGTGGTTCTTGTGACGGAAGGTGCGCGAGGAGACTTTCCGCTCATGGAACAGATTCCGATCCTGAGGGATCTCGTTGTCCTGATTGCCGTAGCGATACCGGCGGTCCTGCTCGCCCATCGCCTGCGCATACCGACGTTAGTCGGGTTTCTGTTCACCGGCATCGTGATCGGGCCACACGCCCTCGGCTTCGTCCGCGACGTGCACAGCGTAACCCAGCTCGCCGAGATCGGGTCGGTGCTGCTGCTCTTTGCGGTCGGTCTGGAGCTGTCGCTGTCGCGGATCGTGCGCATGGGGCGGTACGTGATCCAGGGTGGCGCGATCCAGATGGTCGGCACGATCGGCATCGTCGCCTCGGTCGCTGTCATCGCCGGGTTGGCCGTCAACCATGCCATTCTCTGGGGGGCGCTGGTCGCACTCTCGTCGACGGCCATCATCCTCAAGATCTACGCCGACCGCGGCGAGCTCGATTCCTCGCATGGCCGCGTGGTGGTGGCGATTCTGCTGTTCCAGGACCTGTGTGTCGTTCCACTGATGGTCCTGATGCCGCTGCTGGCCGGCACCGAGCGGGGGCCAATGGCATTGCTGCGTGCCGTCGCGGTAACCATTGCGGTCACGGGCGGCATGATCCTCGCCGGCCGCTTCATTGTACCGCGTTTCCTGGCGCGCGTCACAACGCTGCGGAACCAGGAGATTTTCACGCTCTGCGTGTTGGCCATCGGGCTGGGGGCGGCATTCCTCACTTCGCGATTCGGTCTTTCCCTGGCGCTGGGCGCGTTCCTGGCGGGTCTGATCGTCTCCGAGTCCGAATACGGGCTGCAGGCGCTTTCGGACATCCTGCCGTTCCGCGACACGTTCAGCGGCATCTTCTTCACGTCGATCGGGATGCTCCTGAACATCCAGTTCTTCTTCCAGAATGCGCTGCTGGTTCTGGGGGTGGCCGCCGGTGTGATCGTGCTCAAGACCGTCGCCGGGTAC
>DATCIJ010000021.1:0-13289 GCA_036507855.1 Gemmatimonadaceae bacterium
CGACGCGTTCACGACGCCCGGTTCGACAGTCGCGATCCTGTTCTCGGGGTCGATGTGAATGATGCGACGCAGCCGGTGCAGGCCGAGCAACACGGCGCCATCAGCCAGCGCGCCACCGGAGAGGCCCGTGCCCGCGCCGCGCGGTACCCAGGGAACGCCGAGTGACGCCAGCAGACGAACGATCGCAATCACCTCGTCGCGGGTGCCGGGCAGCACGACGAGCGTGGGCTGCCTGCGATATCCGGGCAGTCCGTCGGCTGTATAGACGAACGTTTCAGCGGGGCGCTCGAGGACGTGCTTGGCGCCGACGATTGCGGAGAGTTGCGTGGCGAGGGTGGGATTCGTGCGCACAAATGGAATCTAGGGCGAGATCGGAGGTCCGAGGTCAGAGGTCAGAGAAAACCAAACCCCGGCGAGTGCTCGCCGGGGCGCGGTCCCTCGGAGCTCTGACCTCGGAGCTCTGACCTCGAATTACGCCACGTTCCAGAATCCGGCGAGGGCCCGTCCGTCCGGCGATTCGCGGAGCTTCTCGAACGCGCGCTCGCGGATCTGGCGGATGCGTTCGCGGGTGACGCCCAGCAGTGCGCCGATGCGCTCAAGCGTCATCGCCTCCGAGCCTTCCTCGAGGCCGTAGTAGAGGTAGAGGATCCGGCGCTCGCGCGGGGTGAGGTAGCGGCGGAACACACGGTCGATGAACTCGCGCATCAGGTGGAAGTCGGTCCGGTCCTCGATGTCCGCCCCTTCGATGCCCGAGAAGCGCTCGCCTAACGTGGCGGCGTCGCGGTCGGAGCGGTCGACGGGAGCGTCCAGCGAGACTTCCGTGGACGACATCTGACGGGAAGCGCGAACCTGCTCGACCGGTTCCTCGAGCAGGCGGCTGATCTCGTGGTCGGTCGGATCGCGCTTGAGCACCTGGGCCAGAATCGTCTCGGCGCGCGAGAGCCGGATGAGCTGCGAGTTCTGGTTGAGCGGGATGCGCACCGAGCGCGTTTGCTCGGCCAGCGCCTTCAATACTGCCTGACGAACCCACCAGACCGCGTACGAGATGAACTTCACGCCCTGGTCGGGATCGAACTTGCGAACGGCCTTGAGGAGTCCTTCGTTGCCGATCGCGACGAGCTCACTGAGATCGAGCCCGTGGCCCTGATACTTCTTCACGTAGGAGATCACGAACCGCAGGTTCGCGGTGACCAGTCGCTCGGCGGCGGCTTCGTCGCCTTTCTGCGCCAGCCGGGCGAGTCGTCGCTCTTCGGCGGGGTCCGTGATGAGTGGAAGCTTCTGGATGTCGTGGAGGTACTGGTCGAAAGCTGTTGACGGCGAGGAACGCAGGAAGCCTTTGGTCCGGCTCTCAGTCACCTGCTGCATACACGCACCTGGCCCTTTTTTGGAGTTGGCGTCCGTAGGGGGGACGCAGTCCAGCGCAGCGATTTCCAGCGGAACGGGCGCGCACGATACGTGTCGGTTTTGTGAGCGTCAACAGCCATTTTTCGTGCCGATTTCGGGCTGCTCTGACGCCATTCCGGGCTGAAAAGCGGCATATCCTGATGTTTCAACAACTTGTGACTCAGATCACCAAAATGTGATCCTTGCAACCTACCCCGATGTTTCGGTGTCCTGCCGGGCCCTGCCGCGGGAAAACCGGCGGAACGCCAGTCGGGCGAGCAGTCCGCCGAGGACCGCGAGGACTCCGATGGCCCAGACAGGAACGTTGAGGAGCCACGCGGCGAGCGCGCCCAGCAGGAACAGGGCGACGAGTGCGAGCCGGAGTGCGGCGGCGGGGGACATTCCGGTCACGGTTGGCGGGGAGGCGTAGACAGCACCTCGCGCACCAGCGCTTCCTCGAGGTTCGTCGACCATCCCATGGCGTCATTGCCGGCGGGTGTGCCGATCGATGCCAGCAGCGCAAAGGCGAGGCTCCCCGCGCGCGACTTCTTGTCGACGCGCATGGCGTCGACGAGCCGGCCCGGATCGGCTGCGGGGGGGAGGCCGGTCGGCAGCCCGGCACCGCCTAACGCGGATCGCAGTGCGTGGGCTGTCCCTTCCTCGGTGAGGCCGGCGGCTTCCCCCAGCTCCGCCTCCACCACCAGGCCGATGGCGACGGCCTCGCCGTGCAGCAATGCGTACCGGGATTCGCGCTCGAGCGCATGCGCCACGGTATGGCCGGCGTTCAGGATCTGCCGGCGTCCCCGCTCCAGGGGGTCGGCGTTGACGACGTTCGCCTTCGTGGCCACGGAGCGCGTGATCACCTCGAGCGTGGGCAGGCCGGTCCAGTCGAAGCCTCCGTGTGTCGTGCCGCCTTCTCGCTGTGCCGAGCGATGGATCGTGGCGCCCCAGGATGCGGCCAGCCGGAAATAGGCGGCATCGGAGATGGCGCCGTGCTTGATCACCTCGGCGATTCCCGCGCGCACCTGTGAGGCGGGCAGGGTGGCCAGTGTGCCCGGATCGACGACGACCGCGGCCGGCTGGTGAAAGGCTCCCACCAGGTTCTTCCCGCGCGGCGTGTCCACGCCGGTCTTCCCGCCAATGGAGGCGTCGACCATCGCCAGCAGGCTGGTGGGAACCTGGATGACCGGAATGCCGCGCAGGTAGGTGGCGGCGACGAACCCGGCCAGGTCACCGACCACGCCGCCGCCTAACGCGATGATCACCGTATCGCGGCCGGCGCCCTCCGACAGGAGCCAGTCGGTGAGCTGCGACCAGCGCTCTCGCGACTTCGATGCCTCACCCGCGGGCACGGTCGTGCTGCTGATGGCCACCCCGCCAATGGCTTGCTCGATCGCGGCGGTGGCAGGCGTCAGCCAGTGACGCGCGACCTGGTCGTCCGAGACAATCGCGTAACGATGCGCCGGCGCCACGCGCTGGCACACCGAGCCCAGGGCGTCGATCATTCCGCCGCCGATAATGACCTCGTAGCCGAGGACGTCTATCGTGTGGGTCATCGGCGGTGGCGTCCGGGTGCTACCATGACACTTCACCCGCGCCGGCGCGGCGATTCGCCACGCGGGCCAGCATGAAGAGGAGGTCCGACACGCGGTTGAGGAAGACGATCACGATCCCGGGAAGGTCCTCGGTCTGCTGGAGGGCCACCACGCGTCGCTCGGCGCGACGACAGACGGTTCGCGCGACGTGCAACGTCGCTGCCTTGGCGGTCCCTCCGGGAACAATGAAGCTCCGCAGCGGATCGAGTTCTGCCTCGCACTGATCGATAGCCGCCTCAAGCTCGCGAATCCGCCCTTCATCGATGCGCGCCTTTTCCAGGGAGGCTCGCATCTTGTCGCGGTCCGGCGTAGCGAGCAGGGCGCCAATCGAGAACAGGTCGCGCTGGATGGGGACGATGACTTCATCGATGCGCGGCATCGGTTCCAGAGCGCGCACCAGCCCAAGCGTGGCATTGAGCTCGTCGACGTCGCCGTAGGCTTCAACGCGCGGATGGTCCTTGCTGACTCGCCCACCTCCGAAGAGGCCAGTGTCGCCGGCGTCGCCCGTCTTGGTGTAGATCTTCATGCACTGAAGACTGGGGACAGGAGACTGGGGACGGGAGAGCCAGGCTAGAGGCCAGAGGCCAGAGGTTGGGAACCGTCGCGTCTCTTCTGGCCTCTGGCCTCTGGCCTCTGGCCTTAGATTCAGCCTCCATGCCTCACACAGTGCACGATCTGGTCGACATAACCATCATCGGCGGCGGCCCGACCGGCCTTTTCGCCCTCTTCTATGCCGGCATGCGCGGCGTGACCGCGCAGATCGTGGACGCGCTTCCGCAACTGGGCGGGCAGCTCACCGCGCTGTACCCCGAGAAATACATCTTCGACGTGGGCGGCTTCCCGAAGGTGCTCGCGAAGGATTTCGTGAAGGCGCTGACCGAGCAGGCGCTCCAGTTCAAGGCGAGCACGCACCTCAACGAAACCATCATGGGTCTCGAGCGGCACGACGGTCACTTCGTGCTGCAGACCGAGGGCGGGGAATTCCCCTCGAAGTCGATCGTGATCGCCGCCGGGATCGGCGCGTTCTCACCGCGCCGGCTGCCACAGACCGTCGCTCATCCGTGGTATGGCCGAGGCATCTATGACGTCGTCACGGATCCGGAGGTATTTCGTGGCCAGCGCATACTGATCATCGGCGGCGGCGACACCGCCTTCGACTGGGCGCATCAACTCCTGGATCGGGCCGCCGCGGTTACGCTCGTGCACCGCAGCGATCGATTCCGGGCTCATGCGGCGACCGTGAACGAGGTGCAGCGAGCCGTCATGGCGGGCCGCATGGCCATGCACACGTTTCACGAACTGCACGACATCCTTTCCGAGGGCGATCGCCTGACGGGCGTGGTGCTCCGCGAAACAAAGACGAAGGAACTGCGCGAAGTCCGCTGTGACGTCATCCTCCCCATGCTCGGCTACGTGAGCGACCTCGGCGCGCTGGCGCAGTGGGGGCTCATGCTGGAAAAGGAGGACATCGTCGTGAACAGCTGCATGGAAACCGGTCAGCCCGGGATCTATGCCGCCGGCGATGTCACGACGTATCCAGGGAAGCTCAAGCTGATCGCGACCGGCTTTGGTGAGGCGGCAACCGCGGTCAACCAGGCGGTACACTGGATCTACCCTGAGAAGAAGGTCGCTCCCGGCCACAGCTCCAACATGGCCTTGTTCGGACAAAAGGACGATTGACGCGCGTTCCACCGGCTGGTCCTTCCGCGCGTCCCTCGCGACGGGCAAGTTCGCGTGTCCCGCAGGCCACGTTGACACCCCGCACCCGCGCAGCGCTCATGCAGATCGTTGACATGTTCATCCCGCGCGATGCGAAGGGCGTGCTGTTCCTGGCGCTTGCGGTGTTCACACTCGTCTATCTCGTGGTTCTGGCGCGGGGAGTCGCCGCCATCCGCCGGAACGCCGCCCGGGCGGGCAAGCACGTCGATGCCACACCGACGCCGGCCCGGATCGCCGTCGGCGCCATCACCAACTTCTTCGACACGCTCGGCATCGGATCGTTCGCCACAACCACGTCGATCTTCCGCTTCTTCAGGATGGTGCCCGACGAGACGCTCCCCGGCACACTCAACGTTGGTCACACGCTCGGCGCCATCACGCAGACGTTCATCTTCACGCGCCTGGTGCCTGTCGAGTCCACGACGCTGGTGTCGATGATTGTGGCTGCCGTCGCGGGCTCGTGGCTGGGCGCGGGCGTTGTCGCAGGATGGCCGCGGGGGCGGATCCAGTGGGGCATGGGGCTCTGCCTGCTCGGCGCGGCGACCCTCATGTTCCTTTCGCAGACCGGGTTGCTGCCCGGCGGAGGGACGGCGCTGGGCGTGACCGGTGGGAAACTCGGCATCGCCGTTGTCGGCAACTTCGTGCTGGGCGCGCTGATGACGCTGGGTATCGGGCTCTACGCGCCGTGCCTGATCCTCGTGAGCCTGCTGGGAATGGACCCGATTGCCGGGTTCCCGATCATGATGGGGTCCTGCGCCTTCCTCATGCCGGTCAGCAGCGCGCGCTTCATCCAGAAGCGGGCCTTCCACGTCGGGGCGTCGTTAGGACTGGTCATCGGCAGCATTCCGGCGGTCATCCTGGCGGTGGTCTGGGTGACGTCCCTTCCACTGCCGGCGGTGCGCTGGCTGGTCATCGTGGTCGTGGTCTACACGGCGACGAACATGCTGCTCACGGCCCGGCGGGAGCGACGCGCGTTTGCGCCTGCAGCGATGGTCGAGTAGCGCGTTGGACGACGCGGACGTCTCAACCTCCGACCCTCAGGGGCCGGAATAGTCGAACGCACCAACTGCGGTGTACTGCCCCGAGTGGTCGTACGAGATACCGCCGGTAACTCGAAAGCGCTTAGAAGCACCGAGATCGCCGTGCTTGAGGATGATGCCCTGCGGCAGGATCATGCTGGGGGTCGCCACGGCGCCGCTGACGGGATTCCGGATCGGGCCACCCTCGATCTCTACGTAGTCGCCGCACCGGATGCGGCTGTTGATGCCGTCGAGGTGCACCTCGTAACCCACGGCGAATGGACCGTGCACGGTGGGCCATGTCCATCCAAGAACGCCCCACGGTCCTCCGATCTTGCCGCCGACCAGCGTGTCGATCGCGGCCCGCTGGCGCGCGTCGGCCCGCTCGTCGACCAGGATCAGCGCTTCGCCGTTCCCGTCATGGATGGCGCCGGGCCAGTTCGCGTAAACAGAGAAATTGAGGCCATCGAGCGCGACCTGGCCGTACGTGCCCTTGTCGACGTGCCACGTCCACCCGCCTTCGCATTTCCCCTGCGTGGGTCGCGCGTTGAAGTTGCATGGACACCCCCAATCGCAGTTGCACGCCACGAAAACCGTCCCAGTGAGCGTCCATGCATCAGGCATCGCAAGACTCCCGGTTCTAGAAGGCCGACACGAGCGCGATGATCAGGAGCGCGACGCCGGTGATCCGTGCCGACGCCTCCTCCCACGGCAACACCTTCTGGATGAATACCACGGCGGCGATCCCCGCGGCCCAGGCGAGACTCATCGACGCCGCGAGCACCAGCACGACCATGAGACCGACGCAGCATCCGGCACACCACAGTCCGTGCTCCACGCCGAGCCTGAACGCGCCGCTCCGATACCGTTCCATCAGGAACGTTGCCGTGCTACGGCACCGACGCAAGCACGCCTGCTTGAGAGGTGTCAGTTCGTACACGCCGGCCAGGGCGAGCACGACCGCCGGCGCGGGCTGAAAGGACCACTCCATGGCCGCCCATGGCAGCAGGCCTGACACCGCCCAGACGGCGAGATACGCCGCCGCGAGCACGACGCGGTTGCCACGGTAGAGGAGCACGAGCGGAGCGATGGACGGCAGCATCATGGCCGCCATCATGAGCGTCCAGCCGCCGAGAAACGGAACGACACCCATCGCGTGCCCATATCCGGCAAGCCCTGCCCAGGCGACCGCGGTTGCAGCCGCCAGGAAGACCATGGCGAGGCCGTCGCGCCGCGTGAGCGCGATCATGTGGCAACTCTGCGCCGAAACATCATCGTGACGGAGTGGAGAACAGCGCGCGCACTTCGTGGCTCACGCGTCGCGGACGACCCGTACCGCGATCAATGGGCACCCACAGGGTCCGCGCGCGCGCGATGACCTGCCCGTCGGCGCGACGAATCTCGGTCAGGCGCTCGAAGGTGAGTCCTTCCGCCTGGCCAACCCAGGTTCGAACCACGAGTTCCTCACCGAGCGTGGCGGCGCTCAGGTAGTCGATCTCGTGCCGGCGCGCGACCCAGGCCACGGATTGCAGCGCCTCCGGCGGCGCGATGGCGGTCCAGTGCGCGGTTGCGATGTCCTGGACCCATCGGAGATAGACGACATTGTTGACGTGATTGAGTTCGTCCAGGTCCTCCGCCACGACCGTGATCGCCTGCTCGAACACGGCTGCACCGTGTTCGCTCTGGTCGGTCATTGGGGTGGCAGTCCGGCGAACGGATCCGTCCTCACGAATTCCACGGGAATCCGGATGTCCGGCGCTCCGGCGCCGGAGTGCGACAGGAGAAAACGCATCGTCGCATCGAAGTCGTCCATGAGGCGCGGCATCGGCCGCAGCGGCTTGGTCAACGGCCGCATGAAGTCGTCCCAGTGAATGGCGATGACCCGCTTGGCGGCCGTGGCCGCGACGACCTCGTTCCATAACGAGTCCCGATATCCAGCGGCCTGCTTGCCCAGCGTGGCAACGCCGAGATACACGACGTCGGCCTTCACGTTGTTCAGGGCGCCCGGGATGAACCCCGCGCTGCCTTGCACGACGATCGTGCGGCCGTCGTGCTCGATTACGACGGAGTAGCACTCGCCAAGCCGGTAGTCCTTCGTCCGCGCCGGGGGTGTGAGCGGCGTGGTTATCTCGCCCGCCATGAGGAACGGGCTGGGCACGTGTTCGGAGCGCAGCAGCGTTACGGAGAACCGGCCATACTGTATGGCTTCACCCGTCGCTGGGACTCGGATCCGGTCCGCGGGCAGTTCAGCCCCACGCCCGATGTTCGCCGTCGAGCTCGAGCCCACCAGGTCGGCCCCGGTCCACTTCGCGACGTATGGGGCATCCATCGCGTGATCGTAGTGCGAATGCACCGGGATGACGGCCGCAAGTCTGGTGATCCCGGCGCGACTGAGCGTTTGCGTTATGCGCGCGGAGTCTGGCGCGATTCTCGTGACCACGGAGAGCAGCCCGGGTCGCGTGAAGAACCCGTCGGTCAGGATCGCCGTCTCGCCATCGTCGAACAGCAGCGTGGAGACACCGAGGAAAGTGACCGTGAGAGCACGTGTGGCGGAGACGCTGTCGGGCGCGCTGTCGGCCATCTGATACGCTTCGTACCCGGCCAGGTCCGGGCCAATCTGCGACGCGACGGCAATGGCGGCGGTCGCGAGGATGACTGCTGCAGCCAGTGCCGCGCCAAGCCGTTTCATCCTCGAATCGGTCAGTCTACGTGGTGAATGCCGAGTATTCCGGCCATCTCAGCCGCGCCGGCGCTGCAGCTCGCGCATGCGGTCGCGCGCCTTCTGCACCTGCGGCTGCAGCTCCGGGTCGGCGTCCTTCCACAGCTCGACGAACTGCGCGTAGTACGAGACCGCCTTGTCGATATCGCCCTTCGCGTCGTGCAGTTCGCCCAGCCGCTTGAGCGAATACGGCAGCCAGGTCGCCCTCGTGCCGACCGGCATGGCGCGTCCCTCGGTGAAGCGGGTCAGCAGGGCCATCGCCGAATCGGCGTTCCCCGCCTGGTCGTACGCGAGAGCAATATCGGGCAGGATGCACTCGAGACACCCGCCGGGGTCAGTCGCCTGGAACTCCCTGATGGCGTCGTCATAGCGTCCCTCGGCGCGCGAGATCAGCCCGTGAAGTCCCTGCAGGTTCCGCTTGGCCTCCGGCGTCTGCATGGTGGGCAGTGCCTCGAATTGACGAAGGAGATCCCTGGCTTTGTCCGGCCTGCCCGACGTGGCGTAGGTGTCAATGAGACCGGCATACGGTCGCCGCTCTGGCGGGAGGGAATCGAACACCCTGTGCGCCGCCGCCCGATCGGCGAGGCGTACCGCTGCCGCAGGATTGTTGCGGTACCATGATTCCAGGTAAGCGGTGTCGAGGATCGCGTTGACCTCGGCCTGCGGATTGCCAAGCTGCCGGGCCAATTTCCTTGCCTCGGTGATGTGGCGCAGGTAGTCCGACAGTCCGCCGTTGATTTCACGGAAGTTGGCGATGCTGAACCGCACCGTACGATTCGTCGGCAGGTCGTTGGGTCGGGCCTTCCCCAGGCTGTCGAGCACCGCGGCGGCGGAGTCGGTCTTCAGCTGTTCAAAGAACAGGTCGCTGCGGAGAATCGGGACCTGAGGATTTCGAGGCAGGTTCTGCGCTGCCAGCGCGAGGGTGGCTTCGGCCTCCTTCGTCTGTCCCAGGTGCATCAGGTTGTGGAAGCGGTTGTTGAAGAACACGCTGGCGGTAGGCTGCACCACGATTGCGCGGCGGGCGAGGTCGGCGGCTTTCGCATACTCGGCCTTGCCGTGGTACATCGAGGCCAGGTTGTTCAGCGCCGTGACGTTGACCGAGTCGAGTTCCAGCAGCGATTCCAGCGCCGCGATCGCCTTGTCGTCGTCCGGCTTCGGGCCCGACATGTAGTACGAGCCGAGCATGATGTACCGCTCGGTTTCGCTGAGGCGCTCCATATTGTCGTACGCCTTCTGCAGCAGCGCCTCCTGCCTCGGCCGTTGCATGCCGCGGTTGCCAAGCTCGATCGCCAGCTTTCGGTAGGCCATCGCGAAACCGGTATCGAGTGCAATCGCCTCGCTCATCAGTTGCTCGAAACGATTGAAATCACCCTCGGTCTCGATCAGGCGCGTGGCGGTGACGTATTTCTGGAGTGCCTCGAGTGACGGCGTGGTCACCTTGTCGAGAGTCTTGGCTCCCTGGACCTCACGCAGCGATTCACCCACCCGCGACCGCATGTCCTTCGACAAGCGGCTGATGGCCGGGATGATGTCGTTGGCGTCTTTCGCTTCCTCACGGAAGGTCGCCAGGTCCTCACCGGTCTGGGCGGAGACCAGCCGCGCCGAGAGCACATAGCGTCCGCCGAGCGAGACGATGTCGCCGTCGATGACGGCCTTGATCCCCTCGCGCGTGGCGATCTCGCGGGCGACGGTGTAGTCGACGCGCATGCTCGTCGGGCGCTGCATCCGCTGCAGCACGCCCCGCACGGCGCTGGCCGCCATCACGTTGAGGCTCGACGATTGCGCCAGGTCGGTGCGGAAGGCCTCCGTCACGGTGGGCCCGAGCAGCGAATCGGTGGCCGGGCTCTTGAACTCGGCCAGGATCACGCGCTCGCGCTCGCCCATCCTGCCTGACGAGATGAGCGAGGCTGCCGGCCCGATGCCTAACGCGCGCATGCCCATCCACGCACCGGTGAGCAGTATCAGCGCCCCCACGGCGCCAACCCCACCCAGGGCGGTCCGCCGCCAACTGACGTGCGGGCTGGCCTTGATCGCCATCGTCATCAGCGTTCCCTGACCGAGCGGCGTGCCGCCCGGCGTGAGGGTCGGCGTGGCCGTCAGCGCCCGGCGAGTCGCGCGCTGCACGTAGTACGTGAGCAGGATCGCCGGGAGTCCCAGCGCCATCACGATCACCGCGCCGGGGAAGACCCAGTCGGGCAACCCGATACCGACGATGGCGGCTTTCGCGAGCACCGCGACCACGATGGACGCCGCGGCATAGATCGCCAGCGCCTTCTGCAGGCTGACCTGACCGCCGAGGAGCACCGCGGCGCTCGCGGTCTGGCCGCTTCCGCTGGTGACGGTATCGAGGTAGCGGACGATGTCGGTGGCGTTCTGCGGGCGGGCCGACGCTTCCTTCTCGAGGCAGCGCATAACGAGCTCGGACATCGCCGGCGGGATGTCGCCCCGGACGTCGCCGATGTTGCGCGGGCGTTCGGCCATGTGCGCCGCCAGCAGCTTCTGCGGCGTCAACCCATGGAACGGTGCCTGACCGGCCAGCATCTCGTACGCCATCACGCCGAACGCGTAGATGTCGGCGCGGTGGTCGGTGTCGGGGTCGCCGGCCGCCTGTTCCGGCGCCATGTACGTCGGTGTGCCGAGCGAGGTACCAACCTGCGTCAGTGTCGCATTGGGGGTGCCGGCGCGGGCTGCGCTGATGGCTTTCGCGATGCCGAAGTCGGCGACGGTCGCCGACCCGCCGGCCAGCAGGACGTTGTCGGGCTTGATGTCGCGGTGGACGACACCGTGCGCATGGGCGAACGCGAGCGCCTTCGCGACGTCGCGCAGCAGGCCGACCGCCTCGGTGACTGTCAACGGTCCGCGGGCAAGCCGCACCCGGAGCGATTCGCCCGCGACGAACGGCATCGTGTAGTACGGGAGCCCGTTCGTGTCGCCCGCGGAGAGCACCGGCACGATGTGCGGATGCTGGAGCGCGGCGGCGAGCTGGATCTCGCGCTTGAAGCGGTCCACCGATACACCGGCGGCGAGATCTGGTGAAAGGACCTTCACGACGACCCGGCGATGAAGCGAAGTCTCTTCGGCGACGTACGTCCGCGACATTCCGCCGCCGCCAAGTTCCCGCTCGATCGTGTAGGCACCGCCGAGTGACTGTTGCAGGGTGGTGCGGAGATCGGTCATTCGCTGGCTCTGGAGGGTGCGCGGTAGCGGACTTGAGCGACCTGAATGCTGTCGTGTGAACGTCGCCTTTGCCAGAGCCAGCTGTGTGACCTGTCCAACTATTCCGCCGACTTTGCGAGGCGTCGAATCAGATCCGGCGCGATTCTCGAGAGGCGTGGCAGTTCAGATGGTCGGTTCGCCGCTTCATCGTACACGAGCCAGAATCGATACGGATCGGCAGCAGGTCTCATCTCGCGAAAGATCCATTCGCCCGCGATGGCCGCGCCGTGTCCGCGCGTCGTCGACGCGAACGCTCGCGCTGAGCGCCCGCGCCGCCGAAGCCATCCTCGACCAGGCCGACCCGCTCACTCCGAGCGCATGGCCAGCAGGGGATCCACGCCCGCGGCGCGGCGGGCCGGGATCCAGCTGGCGAGGATCGCCGCCAGCAGCAGGAGGGTCGCCGCCGCGCCGATCGCGACCGGGTCGGTTCCCGCCACGCCGAACAGCAGCCCCTCGAGGAGGCGCGTGGCTGCCGCCGCCGCCACCACGCCCAGCGCAACGCCAATCGCGCCGAGCCGCACGCCCTGCGCGAGCACCAGGCGCAGGACGCCGCCGCGCGACGAGCCTAACGCGATGCGGATACCGATCTCGCGCGTCCGTTGCGCCACGCCATACGCGGTCACTCCATAGATGCCGAGCAGCGCCAGAAGGAGGGCTACCGCGCCGAGCGTGGCCGCCACCCGGAGGGCAACGCGTTGAGGGAAGAGGCCGATGGCGGTGTGTGCTTCCATAGTTTGCGCGCTGAGAATCGGCAGCGACGGATCCAGGTCAGCCAGGAGGCGGCGGATCGGAGGCGCCATCGTCAGGCTCGGCGCGGAGCGTACCATCAGGGACATCTGGCTCATGTACCGTTGGGCCAGCGGCACGTAGACGAATCCCCTTGGGCCTTCTCCAAGCGACCGGTACTTCGAATCGCGCGCCACGCCGATGACGGTCACCGTGCGGTTCTCGTTGCGGAACGTCTTCCCGACCGCGTCCTCGCCCGGCCAGATCCGTGAGGCGAGCGTGCGATTGATGATCGCGACGTCGGCCGAGCCGGCGCGGTCCGTCGCGGTGAAGGCGCGGCCCGATTCCAGTGGAATGCGCATCACGTCGAAGTAGCCGGGCGTCACGATGTTCCAGTCCTCGTCCCAGCCGCGGTCCGGATCCGGCGCCGGATGCCCCGGGACCTCGATGCCGCCGAGTCCGAGCCCGCCTCCATCGAGCGGGATCATGCGGCTCAGTGCGACATTGTCCGCTCCAGGAATGGCCGCGGCGCCCTCCAGCAGCCGGTTGAAGAACTGGCTGCCTGACGAGTCCGCGCGGTTGGCGAGCTGGAGGTCGAGCGTGGCGATCTGAACGCCGCGTGGATCAAACCCAGGATCGATCGCGCGCGCGCGGGCCAGTGCCCGACCGAACAACCCCGCCACGACCAGCAGGAGCATCGAAAACGCCATCTGCGTCACAAGCAGTCCGCTGCGGAGCCGGTGACGTCCGCCGATTCCTCCGACGTCGCTCCGCAGTTCGGGCGCGAGGGCGGGTTTCGTGCTCTGGAGCGCCGGAGCGAGGCCGGCCAGCACGCCGGTCACCAGCGACACGACCAGGGCGAAGAGAACGACGCGCCAGTCAACGGCGGGCTCGATCGCCATCTGCGCCGGC
>DATCIJ010000022.1:0-33422 GCA_036507855.1 Gemmatimonadaceae bacterium
TGGTGCGGAACCTGGGCGGCAATCGCGGCGCGATCGAATACGCGTGGGGCTCGTCGACAATGTCCGCGTCGTTCACGGCGTCCGTTCCACAGGCCCGGTAGCTACCGGACTCCATCCGCGCATTCGGCCCGAGCGTCACCAGGGCAGTTTCATTCGCTGAAGCAGATCCTGGAAGCGCCGGTTGGAGCGGAGCGGATCAAACCATGGCCATGCCGTCATTTCGGGGAGCCAGAGGTCCTTCTGTGCGTAGCCGCGCTCGAGCCAGTTCAGGGCCTGTTCTTCGTCGGCGAGTGCCACGTGAAGGCTGGCCATGTCAAACGCTGAGACCAGGTCCTGCTTCGCCCGCTGCTCCAATTCGTTCAGGATCTTTCGCGCTTCAACTTGTCGTCCCGCCCGCGAGTACGCCGAGCCGAGCATGGCGAGGTAGTGCGAACTCTTGTCCGCCTGTCTCAGCACGGACCGTTCCAGATACACGACGGCATCGGTCCACCGGCCCTCTGCCAGGTAAAGCTCGCCAAGGTTGTGAAGCAGGAGGGCGTGGTCGGGGTTGACCTCCAGCGCTTCCAGCAACTGTCCGGCCGCCAGATCGTGTTGACCGGCGAAGAGGTGGTTCTGGCTGACGTATGCGCGTATTGTCGGGGACAACGGGTCGAGTTCCCTCGCGCGTTGGAGTTCAGCGAGAGCTTCATCAAAACGCCGAGTCACTCGTGAGAGCGCGCGCCCGTAGTACTGATGGGCCATTGCAGAACCGGGACTCAGTTCCAGCGCGCGCCGGAACTCACGCTCCGCTGCTCCCCAGTTCCACGCGCAGCTCAGCAGCCACACAGCCATGGAAACGTGGGCCTCGGCGGATGATTCATCCAACTGTGTGGCCCTTCGGACGGCGGTTTCCGCCAGCGAGCAGCCGTCGCGCTGAGGAGTACCTCCCTGCTCAGCGAGCCACAGGTATGCATCGCCCGTGGCGGCCTGCGCTGGGGCATATTCGGGGTCGATCTCCAGCGCCTGCCTGAAGCTCTCGATGGACTGCCTGACGCGCTGGAGCGTTCGCTGATTGAACTGGTGCCGGCCAAGCAGGAATAGCTCAAAGGCCCTCGGGTTCACCGGACGGGGGGCAGCCAGTCGAATCTGTTCCTGGGGCGTGACGGTCGCCTTGATCGAGTCGGCGATCGTCCGGGCGACCTCCGTGTGCAGCTCGAGGATCCCGCGTAACTCCCGATCGAACGTGCGAGCCCAGAGATGCCGGTCACTGGGGGCGTGGATCAACTGCACGGTGATCCGTACGTGGTCACCATCCCGGGCCACGGAGCCCTCGACGAGCCCTTCGATCCCGAGTTCGCGAGCAATCTGGGGCGCGGGCTTGGTGCCCCCGCGGTACCGCATCGCCGATGTCCGCGAAATGACCTTCAGCGCGCTGATCCGCGAGAGTTCCGCCGTCAGCGCCTCATGCATCCCGTCCACGAAATAGGCCTGGGCTGAGTCGCCTGTGAGATTGTCGAGCGGCAGGACCACGAGCGATGTGATCCTTGACGACGGCGCCCCGAGTTGCCTGATGCCCAGGCCGACGGCGAGAACGCCGAGTCCCACGACCACCGCGGCGGCGCCAGCCCTAACGAGGCGCCGGCCGCCTCCGCGTGCTCCCGTCCCCGTTTCTGGCCCGGCGACCCCCCGGTCCAGTGCTTCCGCGAACAGTCTGGCGGTCGCGTATCGGTCGGCCGGAGCGGTCGCGAGAGCTCTCCCGACCGCTGCTTCGACACCTGGAGGCACCGCCGCGCGCACCAGCCGCACGCTGGGCACGGGCCCTTGCAGCTTTCGGGCAAGGACTGCTTGCGGCGTCGGGCCGGTGTAGGGCGTTTCGCCAACCAGCATCTCGTACGCGACGCAGGCGAGACTGTAAACGTCCGTGCGCCCATCCACGTCCTGCGCGCCCGTTGCCTGTTCGGGGCTCATGTACGTCGGCGTGCCGATCGCCACGCCGGTCTGGGTCAGTGACTCACCACCGGCCATAGTGGCCGCTCGCGCGATCCCGAAGTCGGCCACGCGAGCGTGACCGCCCACCAGCAGGATGTTCTCGGGCTTGATGTCGCGGTGCACGATACCCAGGCCGTGGGCGTAGTCGAGCGCGCTGGCGACCTGCCGTACGATCTGCAGAACGTCGTCGAGAGGGAGCTGCTTCTCTCGATTCAGGCGGTCTCGCAGCGACTCGCCTTCGACATACGGCATCACGTAGTAGAGCAAGCCATCGGCTTCCCCTGAGTCGAGCAGGGCGAGTATGTGGGGATGGTCGAGCCGGGCGGTGAGGCGGATCTCGCGAAGGAAGCGCTCCGGGCCGAAGGCTGCCGCCACTTCCGGCTGGAGGACCTTCAGCGCGACTGCACGGTCGTGCCTGATGTCCCGGGCGAGGTAGACCGTGGCCATGCCGCCGCGCCCGAGCTCGCGTTCAATGCTGTAGCGTGCGGCGAGTGCCGTTCGCAGCCGGTCAGCCTGGGGGCCCATGCGAATCACTCACCCTGGAAGTGGGGGCTGGTGCAGTCTTGCTGGGATCTCGATCGCGGAGAAGAGCGCTCCCGCAGTGCGGTAGCGCCGGCGAGCGCAGCGGCCAAGCGACGAGCGGATCGGGCATCCACGCCCCTGGGTGGCGAACGCAGAAAGCTATGGAGATACGGACCGCCTCGCACGGACGACGTGGGCCGCCTTCGGTGTCGCGCTGCCTACGTTCCGGGCTGATGTCCCCAGAACGCCCGTTTCCTCGAGAACTGAAAGGCTCATTGCGGGGCGGTCAGTCTTCCCGAAGTCGCTGGATCTCCTCGAGCACCTCAATATCCGCCGCATCCTGCAGCCGGCCCGTGCGCTTGGATTCGATCAGATCGGCGATCGACGCCGTCGGCACCGGTACGCCCTCGACGTCAAACACGGTCGCGGTATCCTGGGCCGCTGACCACGTCAGATTCCAGGCGCGGGTCATGATATCCACGTTAGGTGTGTCGCCGATCATCGTGACCGCGCTTCGCGCCACGTCTTCAGCGAGATGTTCGGCCGCGAGGCCGAACCCCAGCGAGGCAAGGGCGCGGAGCACTCGCCTGGCGTTCGAGACCGTCGGTTCGATCAGGATGTCGATGTCGCGGGTGGCTCGCGTGGTGCCCCAGAGCTGCATCGCGGTGGCTCCGACGAGGACGTACTTCGCACGCTCCGCGTTGAGCCGGCTGCAGACGTTCGCGACGCGTGTCTCGTAGGTCTTCACGGCACGTCCAGCGTGCGCTTCCGATCGAGGAAGTCCTCGAAGCGGTCGAACGTCACGATGCGATTGGCGCGCGGCTGCTTTCGTGGCGCCGACAGGCGCAGCGTCTCCTCCGCCGCCCGGACCCGCGCTTCCGGGGTCAATGAGAGATCGCGCTTGAGCTGCGCCAGCCGCTGTGCGCCGAGCCCGTGCTGCTGGAGCGAGGCCGTGGCCAGCGTGCGTTCCGGTGCCGCCGCGGTGGATCCGGTCAGGTCCATGGCGGCCGCGTAGCGCCGGATCGCCTCGGCGACGATCCAGCTCCGGGACCGGTCCTGAACGCGCGCCAGACGGTCAGCGGCGGCCAGGTCGGCGTCGGGGAGCGTGATGGCGATTCTCGCGTAGGGTTTTCGCTTTGGCATACTCAGTATTACTCAATATGCACTGCGCTCTGAGGGGTTTCAACCGCCGCGTGCGTGACGGACGCGCCCTTCCTACGTTTCCCGGCCCATGGACGCGACAGTCCGGTTCGTCGAGAAGTGGAAGGCTCGCGGCCGCACCGCGCCGGGCCGTCTCGAAGTCATTCCAGACGTTGAGAGTCGAGAGCTCGGCAATCGCCGGGACATCCTGGTATACCTGCCCAAGTCGTACGACAAGAGCGACAAGGCGTATCCCGTCATCTACATGCATGACGGTCAGAACCTCTTCGATCCGGCGACCTCGTTTGCCGGTGAGTGGGGCATCGACACCGCGCTGGCCAAGGCGCCGCCGAGGGGTCGCCGTGCGATAGTGGTCGGCATCCCGAACGCCGGGATTGACCGGATCCGTGAGTACTCGCCCTTTGTGGACCGACGAATCGGCGGCGGGCTGGGTGACGCCTATCTCGACTGGCTGGCCGAGACCGTCAAGCCGCTGGTCGATGCCCGGTACCGGACCATTCGCGGACCCGAAGGCACCGGCATCGGCGGTTCTTCCCTGGGAGGATTGATCAGCCTCTACGCGTTTTTCCGTCCTCCGGTTCGATATGGATTCGCGGCGATACTGAGCCCCGCCCTCTGGTTCGGGAACGGCGAGATCTTCCGGTACGTCGAGGCGGTGGGCTACGTTCGCGGTCGCATCTACCTGGATGTTGGGACGCGGGAAGGCGAGGGGACGCTGGCCAATGCGCGCCAGATGCTCGACTTGCTGCTGGTCAAGGGCTACCGACGCGGGCGGGATCTGATGTGGGTCGAGGACAAGGGCGGGATGCATAACGAGGCGGCGTGGGGCCGGCGATTTCGCAAAGCGCTCCCTTTCCTGCTGGCCGGAGGCGCCTGAGGTGAGCACGCGCATGCCGGGCCAGCACCGCGCGTGGCATTCGCCGGCCATCGGCCGGACGATGCACGTCCGCTGGTTCGGCCACGGCGGCGCGCGCCTGCTCGCCTTCCCGACTACCATGGGCAACCATAACGAATGGCCCGACCGGTACATGCCGGACGTGCTGCACGAGCACATCGAGCGTGGGTGGATCCAGCTCTGGTGCCTCGATCACAACCACGACCTGAGCTGGTACGACAAGGAGGCCCACCCCGGGCACCGCGCCTGGCTGCACCTGCAATACGACCGCTATGTCCGCGAGGAGCTGCTGCCGTTCACGGCCTCGGTCAACCCGAATCCGTTCGTGATCGCGACGGGGACGAGCTTCGGAGGCTTTCACGCCATGAGCGTCGGCCTGCGCAACCCGACCCTGTTCAACCGCATCATCGGCATGAGCGGCATGTACGACATCAAGGGGATGACGGGTGGTTACTCGGACGGGAATGTCTACGCCTGCAATCCCTTCGACTTCATGCAGCACGAGCACGATCCGCAGCGACTGGCCGCGTTCCGCCGCCAGGACATCATCATCGCGACCGGTCGTGGAGATCCGAACTACGAGGAGAACGCCGGGTTCTCAGCGATCCTGTGGAAGCAGGGGATAGGAAACGCGTTCAGGGTCTGGGAGGGCCATGCGCATGATTGGCCGTACTGGGAGCAGATGATAGTCCGCTACGTCGGCGGTCACGATTGAACGAGATGGGAGATGGGAGAATCGAGATCACCTGCACCAGCTGATCATGTCAGATACGTGTTGGATATGCGCCGCTTTCCAGCCAAGTCCGCATTGGTCGTCGGTTGGCAGTTCATCTCCCATCTGGTGACGTCATGACCAAGAGAATAGGCCTGTTCGTCGGCAGGGAGTGGAGCTGGCCCCCCGCGTTCATCGAAGAGGTGAACGAGCGCAACCAGGGCGTTGTGGCCGAGTATGCCAAGGTGGGGGGCGAGTTCTTCGATTCGCCCGTGCCGTACGACGTGCTGATCGACCGGATCTCGCACGAGGTCCCGATGTACCGGTCGTATCTGAAGAAGGCCGTCCTCGACGGGAAGACCGTCGTCAACAACCCGTTCATGTGGACGGCTGACGACAAGTTCTTCGGCGCCACGTTGATCACGAAGCTCGGCGTGTCATCGCCGAGGACCGTCCTCCTGCCTAACAAGGACTACGTCCCCGGCATCGTGCCCGGTGAGAGCCTTCGCAACCTGAAGTATCCGATCGATTGGGGCGCCATCCTCGATTACGTGGGACTTCCCTGCGTCCTCAAGGACGCCCACGGCGGTGGATGGAAGCAGGTTCACGTCTGCCTTTCGCTCGAGGAGCTGATCAACCACTACGACCACTCCGGACTCCTGACCATGATCGTCCAGGAGTTCATCGAGTGGGACCAGTTCGTGCGCTGTCTCTGCATCGGCCGCCGGGAGATCCTGCCGATGAAGTACGACCCGCGCGAGCGGAAGTACCTCGTCGAACACGAGCATCTGTCCCCGGAACTCGGCGCCCGCATCGTGAAGGACGCGATGACGATCGTGAACGCCCTTGGCTACGACATGAACTCCATCGAGTTCGCCGTGCGCGGCGGCGTGCCGTACGCGATCGACTTCATGAACCCGGCGCCGGACATGGATGTCTACTCGCTCACGCCGATGTACTTCGAGTGGGCGGTGGAGAAGATGGCGGATATGGCGATTCGGCTTGCTCTCTCACCCCGTCCACAGCTCTCTGACCTTCGCTGGTCGTCGTTGTTCTGAATGGAAGTGAGATGTGAGATGGGAGACGTGAGATAGACTGCCATCTCTGATCAAGTCGGATATCTGTCGGCGGCACCTGTGACGTATATCAAACGGAGTATCCGAATGGATCATGCCGGAGCAGTTTATCTCGATTCTCCCATCTCCCATCCGGTTCCCGATGTTCCAGGCTTACCACGACCTGCTGACACCTGACGTCGCCGAGGCCAGCCACGCGCACCTCGAGGGAGTCCTTCGCGCCCGTGGCCTGGTCTTCGGCGGCCGGCCGCTCTGCACGGTCCTGCGTCCGCGTTTCATGCGACCCGCGGAATACGCGGCGCTGCAGCAGCGCATCCTGCCCCTGCTCCGCGCCTTCCGGCGAATCCATGCGCGGGCCATGGAAGATGCCGGCTTCCGGAACCAGTTCGGCCTGACGTCGTGGGAGGAGTCACTCCTCGCCGGGGATCCCGGCTACACGCACCCGACGCCGACCTCACGCCTCGACCTCTTCACGGTCCCCGGGTCCAAGTCGTTAGGCCTGACCGAGTACAATGCCGAGACGCCGGCGGGGGCGGCGTACGGCGACACGCTGAGCGACGTGTTCCTCGATCTGCCGGCCATGCGGGAGTTCACGCGCACGCACGACGTCACGCCGCTCCCGGCTCGGCATGGCGTGGCCGGCGCGATCCTGGACGCCTGGCGCGAGTTCCGTGGATCGTATGCCCGGCCACGGATCGCGATTCTCGACTGGCACGACGTTCCAACCATCACGGAATTCGAGCTGTTTCAGCAGCAATTCCGCGCGATGGGCCTGGACTGCGTCATCGATGATCCGCGCAACGTCGAGTATCGCGGCGGCAAGCTCATCGTGCGCGGCGCGCCAGCGGACGTGGTCTACAAGCGGGTGCTGATCTCGGAGCTCGTCGAGCAGTGCGGCCTGGAGTCGGCACTCGTCCGCGCCGTGCGCGACCGCGCCGTGTGCATGGTGAACGGCTTTCGCTGCAAGATCCTCCACAAGAAGGCTTCGCTGGCGGTCCTCAGCGACGAGCAGAACGGGGCGATGTTCCCGACCGACGAACGCCTCGCGATCGCCGGTTCCATTCCGTGGACGCGGGTGGTGACGGAACGCACGACCACGTGGCGCGGCGCGGCAGTCGATCTCATGCGGTTGATCCTCGACCTCCGCGAGTGGCTGGTCCTGAAGCCCAACGACGAGTACGGCGGGAAGGGAATCACCCTTGGCTGGACCGTGGATGCGTCGGCCTGGGAAGCCGCCGTCAAGGCAGCGCTGGAAACGCCGCACATCGTCCAGGAGCGGGTCGAGATTCCCAGCGAGCCATATCCGAGCTGGGTGAACGCCCGGGTGGAGCTGGTGGACCGCCAGTACGACACCGCCCCATTCATTACAAACGGCGAGTATATGGAAGGCCTCTTGACGCGACTCTCGACGGCGGTGCTGCTTAACGTCACGGCCGGGGGCGGAAGCACCGTTCCGACATTCCTGGTTTCGGAGCGATCGTAACCGGATGGGAGATGGGAGATGGGAGACGTGAGATTAACTGCGCGAGATGATCACGTCTGCGTTCTGTTGGCACGTCAAGCGCCTCGAGGTCTAACCGATTCCGCGCTGCTCAGGGGTGAGCAGTTTATGTCAAATCTCCCATCTGCCATCTCCCATCCTGTATGAAGTCCCCGTCTCTCACGATAGGCGTGGAGGAGGAATACCAGATCATCGACCCCGTCACCCGGGAACTGCAGTCGTACATCACGCAGATCCTGGAGGACGAGCGCCTGGTGCTGGGCCAGGTGAAGCCGGAACTGCACCAGTCCATCGTCGAGGTGGGCACCACCGTGTGCCACACGCCGCAGGACGTTCGGGCGCAGCTCATCGAATTGCGACGCAGCGTGATGGAGCTCGCCGGCCGGAAGGGACTCAAGATCGCCGCCGCGGGCACGCATCCCTTCTCGCACTGGGCCAACCAGGAGATCACGCCGCTCGAGCGCTACCTCGGCACTCGTGAGGCGATGGGGCAGCTTGCGCAACAGCTGCTGATCTTCGGCACCCACGTCCACATCGGGATCGAGGACCGGGACTTCCTCATCGATTGCTCCAACGTCTCGCGGTATGTCCTGCCGCACATCCTCTGCCTCTCCACCAGCTCACCGTTCTGGATTGGCCGCGACACCGGACTCAAGTCATACCGCACGGCGGTCTTCCGCGCCTTCCCGAGGACCGGCCTGCCGCCGTTCATCGCCTCGTGGTCGGCGTATCAGGGGTACCTGCAGACCCTCATCGCCACAGGATGCATCTCCGACGGTTCGAAGGTCTGGTGGGACGTGCGCCCGCACTGGAAATACCCGACGCTCGAATTCCGCGTCTGCGACGTCTGCACGCGCGTCGAGGAAGCCGTCTGCATCGCGGCCATCCTGCAGGCCCTGGTGTTCAAGCTGTGGAAGCTCCGGTGTGACAACATGACGTTTCGCGTCTATCCCGCCGAGCTGGTCGAGGAGAACAAGTGGCGCGCGGTTCGCTACGGACTCGGCGGCAAACTCATCGACTTCGGACACGAGAACGAGAAGCCCGCGGCAGATCTCATCCGCGAATTCATCGAATGGTTCCTGGGCGATGTCCTCGATGAACTGGGAACGCGAAAGGAAGTGGAATACGCGTTTTTCATCCTGGAGAATGGATCGAGCGCGGATCGCCAGCTCGCCACGTTCCAGCGCACGGGCGACCTTCGTGCGGTCGTCGACCAGCTGATCGTGGAGACAGCGGAAGGTGTTGTGCCCGCGCCGGCGCCAGCACGCGCCGACGAGCGGCCCATCGAGTTCCGTCCGGTTTCCGAGATGGAAGTCCCGGTCGCGCCACACGTGGCCGACCAGATGTCGCAGGTCGGACCCTGAGGGAGCGCTGAGCGCAAAAGCGCAGGGCGAAAAAGGGTCGATCCTCCCCCCCCCGCGCAGCGCTCTTCCGTTCGACTGCCGGGTATATTCCGGCCCCGAGCCCAAAGACTCTCTGGAGCCTGAATGAGTCGCACCCGACGTCCGACAATAGGAATCACGACCCAGACGCTGCAGGCCATCGATGGAATCCCGGCGGCGTTGCCGGCTTCCGTCGTGATGAACCAGCGGTACTACGAGGCCGTCGCGTCGGCCGGTGGCGCCCCCGTGCTCATCCCGTTACTCGAGGACACGGATGTCCTTCGCGCGACATACGACGCTTGCGACGGGATCATGATCCCGGGTGGTGTGGACATGGACCCCGCGACGTACGGCGAGTCGCCTCACGAAAAGCTCGGACGCATCGACCCCGCGCGCGATCGCGTCGAACTGCAGCTCACTCGCTGGGTCATCGAGGATCGGAAACCGCTGCTGGGACTCTGCCGCGGCCTCCAGGTGATCAACGTCGCGACCGGCGGTACGCTGTTCCAGGACATCGAGGCGCAACTCGAAGGCGCGATCCGCCACGACTATTTCCCGACGTATGGATTCGAGCGAGGGCACTTCTCGCACGACGTGGCCGTCCTTCCCTCGTCGCGGCTTCGCTCACTGGTCGATCTCGACCAGTTGCCCGTGAACAGCATGCATCACCAGGGCGTGAAGCGACTCGGCGCCGGGCTGGTCGCCTGCGCGCATTCGTCGGACGGATTGATCGAAGCGGTGGAGTCGGCGAACGGACACTGGATGGTCGGCGTGCAGTGGCATCCGGAGGTGTTTCACAGCCACGATCCACATACGCGCGAGCTTTTTCGCGGATTTGTCAGCGCTGCGCGCGGGACATGAGATGGGAGCTGGGAGATGGGAGAATTGAGAATACCCGCGAAGCGATCATGGCGGACGGAGGCGGATGCCCTGGCTGCGGCTCCCCTCTGAGCTCAGAGCTCTGACCTCGAAACGGGCAGGCCTCTGGCCTCTGGCCTGCGGCCTCTGGGCTCTGGGTTGCACCAGGGATCTCCAGCTCATACAGGACCCGCCTAACGCCGTCGCCGCCACCACGACGGGCCCCTGGGCCAGCATGATCTACGTTGCCCGCACCGACAGCGGGGTCATCGCCATCGACCTCGGCTGGACCGGTTCCGAGGAGGTGCTGCCGCGGACCCTTCGCGCGCTCAACGCCACGCCCTCCGACGTGCGGTTCGTCTTCCTGACGCACGCCCATCGTGACCACATCGCCGCCTGGCCACTCGTCAGGCAGGCGCGATTCATCCTGGGAGCTGCGGAAGTGCCCGCACTCACCGGCGCTGGCAGCTATTCGGGATGGGCGACGAAGGTGAGCGACGAATGGAATGAGTATCCGCGCCCGCAGCCTGGCGAAGTCGAGCTGACAACCATCGCGCTGGACACGGCCATCGTCCTGGGACGCGATACGGTCTTTGCGTTCCCCGTGCCGGGACACACGCCGGGGAGCACGGCGTACATCTTCCGGGGCATCTTCTTTGGAGGCGACGCGATCAACTGGCGACCCGGCTCCGGATTCCAGGGCGCGCGGCCGGAATTCTCGGACAGCGTCATGCAAAGCCGGGAGAGCCTGCGATCGTTGTGGCAACGGCTGCCGGCCAGCCGCGTCCGGATCATGTGCACGGCGCACGGCAAATGCGCGGTCGCCGACTCAACGCTCAGGGAGCGCGTGCTGCGTTAGGCTGATCAGCGGTTGATCCGGCCGAACACGACGCGGCCGAGGATTCCGTTCCGGGTCACCTCCGCCATCATCACGTGCGTGCGCCCTCCGCCGGCGCTCAGCACCGACACTTCGACGGGAAAGCCGGTGGGCAGGTCGCAGAAGGTCGCCGCGCCCCTCGAATCGGTGACGGCCAGTCGATACCGCTCCTGCGCGCTGTCGGCATCCTCGGCATCCGCGGCTTCCGCGGTCGCCGGCCATGACGCGATAAACCGGACGCCGGGAAGCGGAACGGTGGTCGCGCTGTCGACCATCAGCATGCGCAGCACACCCCGCACGGAACGTCGCTGCCCGAAGCTGGCCGACGCCTGGGGGCAGACCTCACGCCGCATGGCGGCAGCGTTCGGGGCCCGGAGATCGAAACGCTGCACGCGCCCGGCCTGGAGGTCCACGCGGCGTGACGCCGCGAGCATGGCAAAGGAGTCGTAGCCATCGGTGTGTGCCACGATCGACACGCCGCCCGGCGGCATGCTGTCGAATCGAAACGATCCGTCGGCCCCGGTGAGCACCTGCCGATGGATGCCGATGGCGCGAACCACCGCGCCCGCCACGCGCCGCCCGGCGCTGTCGAGGAACACGCCGGTCAGGGACGCGAGCCGCGTCGGCGGGACCACGCCGTCGGCGATCACGGCGCCGCCTTCCTCGCGGAGCTGCTGGTGCGGCCAGTCGTCAGGCACGACGATCACGTGCGGCATGCGGATGAACCACCGGTCCACGATCCAGGCGCCTGACGCCAGCCGGGCGAAGTGCACCTCGCCGCCGACCCGATTGGCGTTAGCCATGGCGGGGAGCCGCGTGTAGCGGAACGCGATGAAACGCAGCTCGAAGCGGCGAGCGTCCAGCCAGATCGTCCCGGTGATATCGGCCAGCCGCCGGTCGCGGGCGGGGACGAAGCCGAGGCCGATCAGGTCCGGCCGGCTGCGCGGGGGGCTCGCCAGCGCAAAACAGTGATCGCGGATGAACGCGTTCGAGGCGAGCGCGCTCGCATCGGGCGCCAGGAACTCGACGGAATCCCCTGGTAACTCCCGCCAGTAGCCGACCGCCGAAAGGGAATCTCCGCTCGGACTGGTGAAGGGCTGGCGCACCATCAACTGCGCGTCGGACCTCCAGTCGAACAGCACGCGAAGGCTTGACGGATCCAGCTCGCCCGCATAACGCGAGATCTGTGCCTCGATGAGCCGGTCACGCAGCGAAATCTCCGTCGCCTCCAGCGCCGTGCGAGCCTCCTCCCAGAGCGAAGCGATGCGTGACAACTCGCGCGGCCTGGTGGCGCAGAGCCCGGACACGGTCACCTCCGGCAACGTCTGCGCGACCGCGTCGAGGGACACGTCCAACGCACGCGTTTCGCCATCATCCAGTCCGAATACGGCCGACACGAACCGGCGCACGCCAATTCGCTTCACCGTCAGCCGGTACCGCCCCGGCGTGGGGGCGCGAACGGCGTAGTCACCCGCTTCCGTAGTCAGCACGTTCGCTCTCGCCGAGTCGCCGGTCTCACCAACCAGTGAGACCAGCGCTCCCGCGACTGGTATCCCCGAATTCATCTCGGCAACGCGACCGCGAACGACCTGCGCCGGGAGCGCCGTGGCAACGGTTGCCAGGAGCACCGCCGAAGCCAGTGCGGCTGACGCTCGACGCATTTCTATTTCGGGCGTTTGGTGACCACGGTCGAGACCCGAAGTTCGCTCCTCGAAACACGAAGGAAGGTCGAGTCGGCCGGCGACCCATCGGAACGCAGCGCCGAGAACACCAGGCGAACATCGGCGGGAAGATCGCAGAACGTGACGACCCCGGCGTCGTTGGTGCGTGACTCGGAGCCGCCGCGCACCATCGGCGTCATGTTGAGCACGTCGCTTCCCGCGTAGCGGCCGGCCCATCGCAACCAGACGCGCAGGCTGGGGAGCGGCCTGGACGTGGCGCTGTCGAGAACAATCACCCTCAGTGTCCCGTTGTCCTTCTTGGGGAGCCTTCCGTCGCACAGGCGCTCGACGAGATCGCTCGTCTTTGCCGCACGGATCGTGATGGTGGACGCTTCACCCTCGCGGAGATCGACCGGCTCATCCGCGACAAAGCTGCCAGCCTGCGCATAGGACGGATGCTCGACGATGAGCGTGAACCTGCCAGCCGGCAGGCTGTCGAGGCGGAATTCGCCACGATCTCCCGACTGGGTCGTGAACGGCGTTCCGCCCAGCCGGACCGTCGCTCCAGGGAATGCTTGGCCGGCGCTGTCCGTCACGACTCCGGCAACCGCGGCCGGCCGGAGGAACAGCTTCAGTCCACTGGTGAAGACCATTCCGCCTTCCTCGACCAGCCGGTGAACGGTCGGCCTGACCACGACCGAGGGAATGCGGGTATACGCATCGACGGGAGCAACCGATCGCGCGTACTGCGGAAAGCGCAGAAACCAGCGCGAGGTTACCCACGCTCCGTTGGCGAGCTTTCCGAAGTGGACTTCGCCACCAACTCGATCGGAACCCTCGAACGCGCCTAACTGTGTATAGCGAAACTCGACCAGGCGCAGCTCGAACGTTCGGTCGTCCAGCCACATCGCGCCGTATACGTCGGGCATCACATGCGATGGTTTCGGCTCGAAGCCGATGCCGATCATTCCACGCCGGTCACGCCCTCCCTCGACGACATGGTAGCAATGATCACGCCCGAATGCTCTCGAGAGGAGGACGTCGGCATCAGGCGCGTAGTAGTACTCGTACTCGCCAATCGTGCGCCGGTAACCGATACGCGACAGGGAATCGCCGCTCAGGCTGAAGAAGGACCGGTCCATGAGACCCTTTCGTTCTCCCCACGATTCCTCGAGCACGCGCAGGCTGCGAGGATGAAGCGCGCGCACGTACCGTGTCAGCTGCCCTTCGAAGAGCCGGTCGCGAAGCGAGATCTGCGCGGCCGTCAGCACGGTGCGCGCCTCATCCCAGAGCGCTCCCACCCGCGGTCGCTGTGACTCGTTGTTCACGCACAGGTCCGCCTCAACCACGCGCACTTCCGGCAAACGGTACACCAGCGCTTCCAGCGTCACGTCCAGGCGCCGCGATTCACCAGCCACCAGGTCGAACGGATCCGAAACGAATCGCTGCACACCAATCCGCTTCGCGCTCAACCGATATCGTCCCGCGGCGACGGCGCGAATCGCATACTCACCACGGACCCCCGACAGCACCGCCACCGCCTGGGCGGCGTTGCCGGTGACTGGCTCAAGCGTCACCAGGGTGCCGACGATCGGCGCGTTGGATGTTCGCTCGGTAATCGTTCCGCGCACGACCTGCCCTTGCCCGATGGCCGGGACCACGGCTGTCGCCAGCAGGACCAGAGTGCGGCGAGTCATCGGGGAGTCGTCGAGAGAACCGGGATCGGGGAACGTAAGACACACTGGGACGCGGTCGGGAACACAAACCGCCATCCCCGGGGGGGCCCGCGGCTACATACTCCCCTGTTTGGTCGTCGTTCCCGGAACGGAGGGTTGCTACAGCGAGTCCCTCTGATACGATACGCCTCAATGCACCGATCGACCATCCTGCGATGAACCGGAGTCCTCTTGTCGCTGTGGGCTACGGGACCCGGCCGCAGGTCATCAAGGCCGCGCGCCTGCTGCCCGCACTCGGCCAACGATTCACCACGCTGGCGATCGCCACGGGACAGCACTACGACTATGAGCTGAACGCTCTTCTCTACCAGCAACTGGCCGTGCCGCCGCCGGATGCACTGCTCGGCGTCGGGTCGGCGCCGCGGGCCGAGCAGCTTGCCCGAATCGAAGATAAATGCGGCGACGTGCTTCGACGCGCCCAGCCACGTGCGATGGTCGTCATTGGCGACACCAACAGCACACTGGGCTGCGCCCGCGCCGCGGAGTCACTTGGCATACCGGTCGTACACGTCGAGGCCGGACTGCGCAGTCATGTCCCGCAGATGGCCGAGGAGATGAACAGGGTCGAAGTGGATCGAATCGGTGCGCTGCTGTGCGCTCCCTCGCGCGCGGCGATGGCAGCGTTGGAGGACGAAGGACTGGCCGATCGCGCGTGCTTCACCGGTGACATCGCGCGCGACGTGCTGGACCTCGCCGTTCGCCGCGGACTGCCTGGCCCCCCGTCGGACTGGCCGATCAGTCCGGGTTCGCCATACCTCTTCGCAACACTCCACCGCGCGGAGCTGACTGACGTTGCGCGCCTCCTGGCCAACGTTCTGGGCGCACTGGCGGCTCTTTCCGTTCCCGTGGTGCTCGCGCTGCATCCGCGAACTCGCGATCGGCTGCCGCCGGGAGGTCGTGAGGCCCAACGAGGTGCCCTGTACCTGATCAAGCCCCTCGGCTACCTGGAAACGCTCGCCGCGATACGCGGGTCTGTCGGGGTCGTCACGGATTCCGGCGGCGTTCAACGGGAAGCGTACTGGCTCGGCGTGCCGTGCCTGACGTTGCGCCGTGAGACCGAGTGGACCGAGACCGTCGCGCGCGGCGCGAATCGGCTCGTGGATCCTGAGCGCGCTCCGCTGGAACTGGCTGCGGCCGTGGACACCCTGCTCGAGACGCCCGCGTCATGGGATCGAAGCGAATACGGCAATGGCGCCGCGGCAGACGCCATCGTGTCGGCGATGGCAGGACTTCCTTTCCTCAGTCATGCTCCCGCAAATGAACGCTGACGCCACAAACGTTCGTGATGTGCGCATCCAGAGGGCAATTATCGCCTGTGCGTTGCTCGCACTGGTCCTGCTACACGCGACGCACGGCCTCCCGTTCAACTGGGACGACCAGGGGCAGTACCTCTCGCACTCGCGCGCACTGCTCGCGGGACGGCCGTACACCGACATCGGGTTCATCTACACGACGTACAACAATTTCATCGGACCGGTGGCGGAGCCCCCCGGTGTTCCGGTCCTTATTCTGCCGGCGCTCGCGATCTCGGGAGCGGACCTGCTGCCAGTGCGCGTGGTCATGCTGTTCACGCTTCTCCTGTTTCTCTGGCTGGTGTGGAAGGTCATCGAGCCGTTCGCCGGACGTTGGACCGCGACTGCCGTCATCGTCATGGCCATCGCCGTGTTCTCCTGGCAGCACGTGCTGGATGGCGTGATGTCGGACCTGCCGTTCTGCGCCGCGATATGGTGCGTGCTGTATGCGGCCGACACCGACAGTCCGCTGAGTCGAGGTCGGCTCATCACGATGGCCATCGCCGGGGCCGCTGCCTTCACCTTCCGGATGGCGGCGCTGGCCCTGCTTCCGTCGATTGCCCTGCTCATGCTGCTGCGGCCTCGTCGCCAGTGGCCCGGACTCGTGCTCGTGGCGGTCGTCTGGGCCGCGGCTGGGGCGCTGGTGATGTTCGCGCTCCCAACGAGCACAGCACTGGTCGCCGAAACGTCGCTCGATTGGTCGAAAGTCCTTTTCGACGTTCGCGAGAACCTGCACGTGATCAGCTTTGGCGTTCTCGAAACGTTCCTCTATCCGTTCACCTCGAACCGCGCCAACGACGTCCTGCATGTTGTCGAGTTGTTGCTTGCGATTGTCGGGAGCTGGGCACTCCTGCGAGCCGGGCCACGACGATTCGCGTACCTCTTTGCGCTTTCGTATGTCCTGATGCTCCTCGTCCTGCCGACCCGGGCAACCCGATACTGGTGGCCGCTGGTGCCGTTGCAGGCCCTGGCTATGGTAGAAGGGCTCGCGGTGTTGATCCGTCGCGTACCGTCCGTGCCGCGATGGGTGCCGGCGGCTGTGGTCGCATTGCTGTTCGCCATCGGACTGCCACACGATGCGCGCGAACGAGCGACCCCGTTTTTCGAGCGCGACGAAGTCACCCAGGTGGTCGCCGCGTTACGCTCGGCGTCGCCCGACGTGGAGCCGCGGGTTGCGATATTCAGTCCGCGCCAGTTGACGTGGCACACGCGCATTCCGGCGATGGGGCACTTCAAGGCCACGCCTGAACAGACCCTTGCGGAGCTGCGCGACAAGGGAATCACGTTTCTCGTCAGCGGGTCGCTTGAAGAGTGGCCCGAATTCAGTGCCTCGATTGACCGCGCGATTGCCGCACGACCGGACGCCTACCAGCTCATGGGGACTTTCGGCGGGTTGACGCTTCTGCGGGTTCTTCCCTGAAGCGGCCGAAACGAAAAAGAACTCGCGATTATCGAAGTCGCGCACTCTGTGGCGTTTCCGCCACGATGATCGAGGGAAAAAGCGCACACTCCGCGAGTCCTCGCGTGTGCTTTGCGGCGACAGTCAGGTAAAGACCCGCTACGTCGGCAGATGCGTCCAGTCGCCGTCGTCTTGCGACGGGCACTCATATTGCGCTTGAGCACAGCGACCTGCAGCGTTGTGTCACCAGTGCCGGCGGCCGTGAGCCAGAACAGGAAAGTTGAAATCCTCGAACGTGAGTACGCTCCGCTCCGCTCACGGAACGTGCTGGGTATTACGCTGGAGGAATACTTCCATGTCGGCGCGTTCCGCGACCTGATCGCGCGCGGTCGCTGGTATCGGTTTGAGCCGCGTCTGGAAGCGGCAACTGATCGCGCACTCGCGTTACTGGCAGAAACGTCGACGCGCGCAACCTTCTTCACCCATGGCTGGGTCGCCGAACGCTACCCGGAGCTTGTGCGCCGGGTCGTCGAGTGCGGTCACGAGATCGGCAACTCGGGATACGCTCATCGCGGACTGCGTGAATTGTCGCCGGACGCGCTGATCGAGGAATTCGCGCGGAGCCGCGACCTGCTGGAATCGGCAACCGGGATGCGCGTCCGCGGTACGCGCGTCCCCGATTGGACCGGCACCCGGGATTTGGCGCTGCTCGAGAAGCTTGCCGACGCCGGCTACGACTACGATGCCTCGCTGCGCCAGGTTGGCTATGCGACGAGCGCCGAACATCGCGTGCCGTTCGCGATTCGGCGGGGGAACCGAGAGCTCTGGGAATTCCCGGTGCCGACCGCGTCCGTCGCCGGATTCCGCGTTCCGATCGGTGGTGGCAACTGGTTCCGACAACTGCCGGCGAACGTGGTGCGGCGTGCCGTGACAACGTGGATGCAATCGCACGACGCCCCATTCTCGATGTATTTCCAGGCCTGGGAGCTCGATCCAGGGCAGCCGCGCATTACGGCGGCATCGTGGATCACGCGAGTCCGGCACTATCGGAACCTCGACCGGATGACGGAGCAGGTGCGTGAGTTCCTCGGCGCCTTCCGCTTCACGGGGTTCTCGGAATGGCTCGGGCTGCACCAGGAGGCGCGCGCGCACGCGGTCGAGCCCGCGCGGGTGGCGGTGCCAACCGTGATCAACGGCACGGACGACCGCCGTCCTGTTGTTGCGGTCGTCGTCCCATGCTACAACGAGGCCGAGACCCTGCCGTATCTGATGAACACGCTGGGTAGCGTCGAGCGCCGGTTCGCCGACAGGTACCGCCTTCATTTCGTCTTCGTGGACGATGCCAGCGCCGATGAGACCGGGACGGTGCTGGCGAAGCTGGTCGGGACGCGCGCGGACTGCATGGTGGTGCGGCACCCCGTGAATCGCGGAGTGGCGCACGCCATCCTGACGGGCATCGCGGCCGCGCCTGCGGAACTGGTCTGCTCGATCGACGCGGATTGCACCTACGATCCGCACGATATCGGCCGGCTGGTGGACGCGTTGGAGCGCGGCGCCACTCTGGTCACTGCCTCACCGTACCATCCGGAAGGTCACGTCGTCGGGGTACCGCGCTGGCGGCTCGCCTTGTCGCGCACCCTGTCATACATGTACCGCCGCAGTCTTGGATCGACGCTGCACACCTACACGAGCTGCTTCCGCGGCTACCGCCGAAGCGCGTTCATCGACCTGTCGCTGCGGCATCGAGGCTTCCTGGGCGTCGCAGAGACGCTGGCGCGCACGTTCCTCAGTGGACGGACCGTCGCGGAGATTCCCGCGACCCTGGAATCGCGCCTCATCGGCCGCTCGAAGATGCGCGTGCTCCCGGTGATCCTGGGGCATCTGCGCCTGCTCGCGGAACTGGGTCGGCTGCGCAAGGCGGAGGCCGGGCAGCGTGAAGACGGCAGGGACGCCCTGGTGATCCATGCCTAACGTCGCGGTGGTGGGAGGCGGCGTCATGGGCCTGACGCTTGGCCTGCGCCTGGCGCAGCGCGGGCACCGCGTTCGCGTCTACGAAGGCGAGCGCCGCGTGGGCGGGCTGGCCTCGGCCGACGGGATCGGCTCGTGGAAGTGGGACCGCTTCTACCACGTCATCCTTTTGTCAGACACGGCGCTGACCGGACTGCTCGGGGAACTCGGGTTGCACGATCGCCTTCGCTGGGGAACGACGCGCACGGGTTTCTACACGGACGGGCGATGGATCTCGTTGTCGTCGGCGCTGGAATTCCTGCGCTTCCCGCCGCTCAACGTCGTCGACAAGGGGCGCCTCGCGGCCACGATTCTGATGGCGTCGCGGATCTCCGATCCGCTGCCACTCGAGAACGTCGGCGCGCTCGAATGGCTGCAGCGCTGGTCAGGGCGCCGCACGACGGAGCGAATCTGGGCGCCGCTGCTGCGTGCGAAGCTCGGAGACAACGCGAACGCGGCCAGCGCAGCCTTCATCTGGGCAATCATCGCCAGGATGTATGCCGCGCGTCGCACAGGCCTCAAGCGCGAGATGATGGGCTATGTGGATGGCGGATACGACACCATCCTGCCCGCCCTGCGACGTCATGTGGAACGAGCCGGCGTCGATGTGGTGACCGGCGCGATGGTCACGAGCGTGCGGGATGACGGTGATGGCGCATCGGTCACGATCGATGGAGGCGGTTCAGCGTCGTTCGACAGCGTGGTCCTGACGGTGTCATGCCCGACGGTCAGCCGGCTCTGTCCCCAGCTGGCACGCGCGGAGCATGAGCGACTCGGCCGCGTTGTCTATCAGGGCGTGGTGTGCCCGTCCTGGTTGCTGTCACGGCCACTGGCCGGCTTCTACGTCACGAACATCACGGATCGCTCGGTCCCCTTCACCGGCGTGATCGAGACGACTGCCCTTGTCGATCGCGCGACCTTTGGCGGCAACACTCTCGTGTATCTGCCGCGCTACCTCACCCAGGACGACGCGATGTGGAACGCGCCTGACGAGCAGGTCGCGAGCGAGTTCTTCGACGCGCTCTGCCGCATGGTTCCGGGGCTTACGCCCGCCGACATCGTCGCGTCACGTGTCGCGCGCGCCCGTGACGTGCTGGCCGTTTCAACGCGCCGCTATTCGAGCGACGTCATGCCCGCGCTGGAGACGTCCCTGCCGCGCGTGTTCATCGCGAACTCGGCGCAGATCGCGCACGGCACGCTCAATGTGAACGAAACCGTGAGCCTGGCCGATCGCCAGGCGAGTGCGCTTCACGGCCGGTTCGCGGCCCGGGTGCCGGCGGCCGCGTGAGCCCTGGCCCGCTTCCCCTGGCGAGCGTCTCGCTCGATCTCGACAACCTGTGGTCGTACCTGAAGACCCACGGGAACGACGAGTGGCGCGACCGCCCCACCTACCTTCCGGGATTCGCGCCCGTGATCCTCGGCCTGCTCGAGGACGTCGGCATGCGCATCACGTTCTTTGTCGTTGGCTGCGATGCCGATCGCGATGAGAACGTGGACGCGATCCGTTCGCTGGCCGCCGCCGGCCACGAGATCGGCAATCACTCGTACGAACACGAGCCGTGGTTGCACCGCTATGGCGCCGCGCAGATCGATGCGGAACTGGCGCTGGCCGAGCAGGCCATCGAGCGGGCGACGGGGCGTGCTTGCGAGGGCTTCCGTGGCCCCGGCTATAGCTGGAGTCCCACGCTGCTGGAAACGCTGTGCCGGCGCGGATACCGGTTCGACGCGTCGACGCTCCCGACGTGGATTGGCCCGCTGGCACGGGCGTACTACTTCTCCAGCGCCAGGCTCACACCCGAGCAACGCGTCGAGCGCGCCGCGCTGTTCGGCGACTGGGGCAACGGCCGCTGGCCGAATCGTCCCTATCGGTGGGAACTCGGGGATGGGCAGCGCCTGTTGGAGATTCCCGTTACGGTATTCCCGGGCCTCCGCACGCCGTTCCATTTCAGCTACCTGCTCTGGCTGTCGCGCTACTCGGAACGCGTGATGTGGGCGTACCTGCGGTCCGCGCTTGCGTGGTGCCGGCGCACGGGCACCGAGCCAAGCGTTCTGCTGCACCCGCTCGACGTACTGGGGTCCGACGTTTCCCCGGCGCTTCGGTTCTTCCCGGGCATGGACCAGCCGACCGACCGCAAGACGGCTCTCCTCCGCCGTGTCCTGGGCACCATTCGTGAATCGTTCACGCCGGTCACGATGGGGATGCACGCGACACACCTGTCAGGGCGCCCGGACCTCGGGCTCCGCGACGCCGGGCCGCGGCACGCATCGCACCTTGCTCCCGCGGTGGCCTGACGATGTGCGGCATTGCGGCGATCCTCCGATTCGACGGGACGGCGCCCAACCGGGCCGTCGTCGAGCACATGGGATCACTCCTGCGCCATCGCGGCCCGGATGACGAGGGATCATTCGTCGACCGCGGTGTTGCCTTCGCCCATCGTCGGCTCGCCATCATCGACCTGCTCACCGGCCATCAACCGATGACCGCGGGCCCGCACACCATCGTGTTCAATGGCGAGATCTACAACTACGTCGAGCTGCGCGAGGAGCTGACGCGCGCGGGGCATGCGTTCCGGACGACGTCGGACACCGAAGTGCTCCTGCGCCTGTACGCGGAGCACGGTCCCTCGTTCGTGCGGCGTCTCAACGGCATGTTCGCGTTCCTCATCTATGATGCCGAGCGGCGTACGGTGCTCGCGGCGCGCGATCACTTCGGCATCAAGCCGCTGTACTACGCCGAGGCCCCCGACGGCGCGTTACTCTTTGCATCCGAGATCAAGGCGCTGCTCGCCTATCCCGGCATGCGCGCGGCGCCGGACGACTGTGGGGTCCGCGACTATCTCACCTTCCAGTTCGTGCTGGGTGACCGCACGATGTTCGCCGGCATCCGGAAGGTGGCGCCGGCGCACATGCTGGAGGTCGGGCTCTCCAACGGTGCGCGTCGGGTCACGCAGTACTGGTCGCCCGACTTCGGCATCGACCGGCACCATAACGAGGACTACTTCGTCGAGCGGACGCGGGAACTGCTGGAGGATTCGGTGCGACTCCAGCTGCGCAGCGACGTGCCGGTCGGGGCCTACCTTTCCGGCGGACTCGACTCGGCGATCGTCGCGTCCCTCGCCGCGCGGCACGCGCCGATCGAGGCGTTCACCGCCGTCTTTCCCGAGGGGCCGGCATTCGATGAGAGCCCGTACGCGAGGGAGGTTGCGGCGTCACTCGGCATCCGGCTTCACGAGATCGTGCCGTCCGAGGAAGAGTTCACCGCACTCCTGCCACGCCTCGTCTGGCACATGGACGAGCCGGCCGCCGGGCCGGGGCTGTTCCCGCAGTTCGTCGTCTCGGGACTTGCCCGCCAGCACGTCAAGGTGGCGTTAGGCGGCCAGGGCGGAGACGAGATCTTCGGCGGCTACGCCCGCTACCTCGTCGCCTATCTCGAGCAGGCGCTCAAGGGGGCCATCTTCGAGACGAATGTCGAGGGAAGCCACATCGTTTCCCTGGCGTCGATCGTGCCCAACCTGCCGGCCCTGCGGGAGTACGTGCCGATGCTCCGCCAGTTCTGGCGGAACGGCATCTTCGAGGACATGGACCGGCGCTATTTCCGGCTGGTGGATCGCGCGGGCGGTGCGGTGAGCCTGTTCCTGCCGGAATTCCGCGAGGCGTACAACCCGGAGGATATCTTCCAGCGCTTCGCCACCGTGTTCAATTCGCCCGATACGCCGTCGTACGTCAACCGGATGACCCACTTCGACGTGATGAACGGGCTGCCGGCGCTGCTGCAGGTCGAAGACCGCGTGTCAATGGCGCATTCGCTCGAGTCCCGCGTGCCGCTGCTCGACTATCGACTGGTCGAGTTGGCGGCGACGATGCCCGCGCGCCTCAAGTTCGAAGGCGGACAACTGAAGTATCTTCTCAAGCGCGCCGCGGGAGATCTCGTTCCGCCGGCCGTCCTCGCCCGAAAGGACAAGATGGGATTCCCGGTCCCGCTGCAGCGCTGGTTCCGAGGCAACTCCCGGGACTTCGTATGCGACATCCTGCTCTCTGAACGCGCGCGGCAACGCGGAATCTTCGATCCGGCCGCCGTCGAGGCTCAACTCGACGTCGAGCGTCCGTTCAGCCGGCAGGTCTGGGGACTGCTGAACCTGGAGCTCTGGTTCCAGCAATTCATCGATCCCCCTGCTTCAACCTTCGGCCAGCCGGACACGGCCGGTTTCAGTGGCACGATGGTCGCAAGATCGACTGAGCGGGCAGCGCGGGCACGTCAGAAGACCTGAAGTCAAACTCATGAGTACAAACAAGATCGCGGTGGTGGGACCAGGAATCGTCGGGATGCCAATGGCGGCACTCCTGGCCTCGTCGCCTGCGACTGACGGATCACCGCCACCCCGTGTGGTCGTCGTGCAACGAAGGTCGCCGACGTCGGGCTGGAAGGTCGACGCCATAAACGCCGGCCGTTCGCCAATCGGCGGGGTCGAGCCGGGGCTGGATCAGATCGTTGCCGAAGCGGTCGCCGCGGGAAGGCTCTCCGCGACGCATGACACGCAGGCCTGCAGTGACGCCGACGTCGTTCTGGTGTGTGTGCAGACCGACAAGTCCGGCCTCGCGCCCGAGTACGGTCCGCTCATGGACGCACTGGAAGGCGTCGCGGCGGCCTTGCGCAACCGGCCGCCATCCACGCGCCCGCTCGTCATCATCGAGTCGACGCTGGCGCCGTCCTCGATGCAGAGTGTCATCGCGCCCTTCTTCGCCAGGCATGGTCTCATCGATGGCCGCGATGTCCTGCTCGGGAACAGCCCCAATCGCGTCATGCCGGGGCGGCTCGTTGAGCGCGTCGTCGAATCGGACAAGCTGGTGGGCGGGCTGCATCCGGAAACGCCGGTGAAGGTGGCGGCGCTGTACCGCAGAATCGTTCGCCGCGGCACCCTGCTGGTGACCAACAGCATGACCGCGGAGATCGTCAAGACCCTCGAAAACGCGTATCGCGATGTCCGCATCGCGTTCTCGGCCGAGGTGGCGAGGTACTGTGATCGGATCGACGTCGACTTCTTCACGCTGCGCGACCGTATCAATGATCTGCTGGCGTGGAGCGACGATGCCTCATGGAACGGATCGACGGTTCCGACTGGCGCGCTTCTCGTGCCCACCGTCGGCGTTGGCGGCCACTGCCTGCCGAAAGACGGCATCCTCCTCTGGTGGCGCGCCCTCGAAGCCGGGCACCCCTCACGGAACAGCCTCATCCTGGCCGCGCGCGGTGTGAACGATGCTTCGCCCGCTGCCACAATCAGGATGGCCCGCCTGGCCATGGGCGCGGTGAACGGTCGCCCGGTCGCGGTGCTTGGCGCCGCGTATCGCTTCGACGCGGAAGACACGCGCAACTCACCCAGCCTGGTGCTGGCCAACCTGCTCCGTGACTCGGGCGCCGAGGTGATCCTGCACGATCCGCACGTTCCGGCGCGCGACGTGAACCTCGCGCGCCTTGGTCTCACCGCGCATTTCACACAGGATCTCGACCACGCGCTGGAGAATCGCTCCCTGGTCTTCCTCGCGACCGCCCACGCGGCGTACAAGGGACTGGCTCCGCGGCTGCGCGATGGGTCGGGCGTCGATGGCGTCATTGACGCCTGCAATCTCTTTCACAGCGCGGATTTCGACGGTTCAAGCGTGCGATACGCCGGGATCGGCCGCGGGCGCCGTGCCCCCGATGGCCAGCTGGTACGCAGCGTGGTGTCCATGTACCGCGCGGTCGTTCGTGGCGTCGCCAACGAGGTCGAGTCGCTGGTGGGATTCCTGAACGCCAGGTACGCCGAAGACGAGTTCAATAGCGTCGATGTGAACGACGTCCGGCGCCTCGCCTCGACCTGCTCCACGGGGTGCGATGTCGACCGGCCTGGCGAGGTGCCGGCGGTCGAGGCGCACGAGGGCTTCGTCAGCGGATTGGCCCAGCTGGCCGTGGATGCCGCCGCGGCGCGCGCTCAGGATCCGCGACGCAGACCGCGTGAGTCAGTGCCCCCGGGCATCTGGTTCGGCAACGAGGACGCGGTCGTGGCATCGGACACTCCCTGGCCGTTGACGCCCAATCAGTAGGATCGGGCTGGTGGCGGTTGGCTGATTGCTGGTCCTGCTTGCTGATGCTGGTGCTTGCAACGGGGCGGTGGCAACTTGAAACTGCGCCGCCTCTCTCCAGTTCCAGCCACCGCAACCAGCAGCAACATGAAGCAGTCAGCGGTCAGCCTCGATCGCAGCCGTCGCGACTTCCTTCGCCAAGGAGTGACGGCATCGGCCCTGATGCTCGCGCCGTCGCCTTTGTTCGCCGCGATCGAGTGGCCACGGGCGCCTCAACAAATAGAAGGTCGCCCCTGGCTCGCCGCCGCGCTCAAGGCTGAACGCTGGCTGGCCGCCTCGGCGCAGCCGGTTCGTGACGGCGTCACCTGGCCGGCCGACCCGACGGATCCGAAGTCCGTGTCGACCGATCTGTATACCGGGATGGCCGGGGTAGTGCTCTTCTATCTGGAGCTGCATAACGCGACGGGAGACGAGGCCGCACTGCGGATGGCTCGCGGCGGCGCCGATTATCTGCTGGCGTCGGTGCCTGACGAGGCGGTCAATACCGAAATGGGCCTGTATTCGGGGCTCGCCGGCACGGCGACGGTGCTTGCGCTCGCATATCGCGTGTCGCAGGACGGACGGTACCTCGCTGGTGTGAAGCGGATTCTCGGGCTCATCGCTCATGCGGCACGCCCGACAGGCAACGGCGTCGAGTGGAATCAGAGCACCGATATCATCTCGGGAAGCGCCGGAATCGGACTGGCGTTGCTGTCGCTCGCCGAGCTGTCGCGCGACGTCGATGCGCGGAAGCTGGCCAGCGACGCAGGGAGCAGGTTGATCGAGCGCGCTCAGGTGGTAGACGACGGACTGACGTGGCTCGTCCAGCCGGATATGCCGCGCAACTACCCGAACTTCTCACACGGGACGGCCGGTGTTTCGCACTTCCTGGCCACGCTCAGCCGGTCTTCGAAGAAGCACGAGCACCTCGACGGGGCCCTTGCCGGCGAACGGTGGCTCCGAGCGCGCATGACCACCACCACGAATGGTGGCCGCATGGTGTACCACAGCTCACCGGGTAATGAGCAGATCTTCTATTTGAGCTGGTGCCATGGACCCACGGGCACGGCGCGCCTCTATCGGTCGCTGGCGCAGGTCACCGGCGACAGGTCGTGGGATGCGCGAGTCGATCAACTCGCACAGGCTGTTCGAGACATGAAAGTTCCCGGGCGATCGCCGGGTTTCTGGAACAACATCAGTCAGTGCTGCGGCAACTGCGGTGTGTCAGAGTTCTTCATCGCGATGCATCGCCGCAGCCACGACGCGCGTCACCTGGAGTTCGCCGAGGAGATCGGGCACGACACGCTGGCCCGCGCGACGGCCGATGGAGACGGATTCAAGTGGGTGCAGGCTGAGCATCGGGTGCGTCCGGAGCTGCTTGTCGCACAGACGGGACTCATGCAGGGCGCGGCAGGGGTCGGGTTGGCGATGCTGCACCTGGACGGCGCGAGAGAAGGGAGGACGCCGCTGGTTCGACTGCCTGACGACCCGTTCTAGGAGAGCGCCGAGCGCCGCGCGCCAGCACGCCGAGCCAGCACAGGCAAGAAGCAAGGAGAAAGAAGCAAGAAGCACGCAACGCGGTTAGAGTAGGGAATGCCTTCCGTTCCCCCTCCGCTGCAGCTCTCTCCCGACGCGATGCGCGCGTTTGGCCATAAGGTCGTCGACATCATTGTCGATCACGTCGAGACGCTGCGCGATCGCACCGTCTCCATCCAGAGACCACGCGCTGAACTCGACGCGCGGCTCGGCGCCTTCTGCGATGCCCCGGCTTCACCACACGACGTCCTCGCCCTGGTCGAGCGCGATGTGATGGGCGCCGTCACCGCGGTCGACCATCCACGCTTCTACGCCTTTGTCCCTGGTCCCGGCAGCTTCGTCGGCGCGATGGGCGATGCGCTTGCGTCAGGCTTCAACGTCTTCGCCGGCCACTGGCTTGCTGCGTCCGGGCCTGGTGCGGTGGAGCTTCAGACCGTCGACCTGCTGCGGCAGGCATGCGGCTTTCCCGAGGGCGCGGGCGGTTTGTTCGTGAGTGGCGGCTCAATGGCCAACCTCTCCGGTCTCGCGACCGCGCGCGCGGTGAAGCTCGGGGCGCCCGATCCGTCCGCCATCGTCTACCTCAGCGACCAGGCCCACAGCTCCGTCGCGAAGGGCCTGCGCGTACTCGGCTTCGACGCGTCGCAAGTGCGATCGGTGGACGTGGATGACGCGCTCCGAATGGACACACGAGCGCTGGGGAGCGCAATCGAAAGAGATCGCCGCGAGGGACGCAGACCGTTCTGCGTCGTGGCCAGCGCCGGCACCACCAACACTGGAGCCGTCGATCCGCTCGAAGAGATTGCCGCGATCTGCCGCGCCGGGGATCTCTGGCTCCATATAGACGGCGCATACGGCGCCGCCGCCGCCCTGACTGAACGCGGCCGCTCGGCGCTGCGCGGACTGCAGCTCGCCGACTCCATCGCCCTCGATCCCCACAAGTGGCTCTTTCAGCCGTTCGAGATCGGCTGCGTGCTCGTACGCGATATGCGCCACCTTCGGCAGGCCTTTGCCGTGCATCCCGAGGACAATGCGTCGTATCTCGCCGACGTCGGGCGCATGGCGGAGCGCGAGGTGGTGTTCTACGAGCACGGTGTCCAGCTCACGCGTTCCTTTCGCGCGCTCAAGCTCTGGATGTCGCTACGCATCTTCGGGCTCGCCGCGTTCCGCGCCACGATCGATCGCGGCATCGCATTGGCCGAGGAAGCGGAACGGATGCTGCGTACCGATGCGCGGTGGGACGTCGTGACCCCGGCGCAACTCGCCGTCGTCACGTTTGCGCCACGCCTGGCGAGTATCAGCGTGTTGGAAGCCAACGCCCGCGTGGAGCGCGCCGTCGAACGGCTCACCGCCGATGGTTACGCGATGGTGACGTCGACGCAGGTGCGCGGGCGAACCGTGCTTCGCTTCTGCCTGATCCACCCGGACGCGCGCCTTGACGAAGTGCGTGAAACGGCAGAGCGACTCGCGCGTTTCTGTTCCTGACGCTGCCCGCTGCCCGCTGCTCTCAGTCCGACTTCAGCGCGCGGATCGGATCGACACGACCAGCCCGCATCGCGGGCCACACGCTCGCCGCCACCGCGGCCGCCAGCAGCACCACGGTCGCAATGCCGATGACGGTCGGGTCACGTGGCGATGTATCGAAGAGCAGGGCCTGGAGCCGCCCGCCGGCGGTCATCGCCAGCGCAATCCCGGCGACAATGCCCACGGCCGCCATCACCACACCCTGCCGCACGATCATGGCGATGATGGTGCGCGTCCTGGCGCCTAACGCAATGCGCACGCCCATTTCATGTGTTCGCTGGGCGACGGAGTACGACATCACGCTGTAGAGACCCAGCGCCGCCACGAGCAAGGCCAGCACGCCGCCAAGCATGAACACCGTCGCGCCAAGCTTCCATGGCCGCAGCAGGGGATCGATCTGCTCGCGCAGCGGCCAGGCTGTCGCGCGCTCGACCAGGGCGTCCGTGTCCTCGAGGACCCTGACGGCCGTTGCGGAGAACTCGCGTGGAGAGCCGCGAGGACGCACCATGAGCACGGAGCCGCCGAAGCCGGACTCCTGCCCCAGCGGGATGTAGTACTGCATCGACGGCTCTTCTCGGAGGTCGTACCGGCGCGCGTCCTCCACGATGCCGACCACCCGCGCGCAGGGCATGGTGTCGGCTCCGATGCGAATGCACTTGGTGAGGACGTCCTGTTGCGGCCATAACGTACGCGCCATCGTCTCATTGACGATGCTCACGCGGTCCGTGCCAGGTCCCTCGCTCAGCGTGAACGTGCGACCGCGCAGCAGGCGGGTGCCGACGGTGGCGAAGTAATCAGCGGTGACGGCGCTGACGTACGGCCCACCGCCCCCGAGCTTGGGCAGGCTGTCGTACCCCGGAACGTACACCGACACGCCGAACGAGCTTCCGAACGGCGTTCCCACCGCAATGGCCGCGCGCTCGACTTTGGCATGCAGCTGGATTCTGCTCAGTGCACGCCGCAACACCTCGTTCCGTCGCGCGCGCACCGCGTCGCGGGGGATATCACCAAGACTCGCCCATGCCATGTCGGCGACGAGGACACGCTCCGAGTCGAAGCCGAGGGGTGTGGTACGTGCCCGTTGCAGGCTCTGCAAGAAGAGTCCCGCGCCGATCAACAGACTGGCCGTCAAGGTGGCCTGCAGCACCGTAGGCAAGGCGCCGGCACCGAGCCGGACGCGCCCTCGTTGCATCGCGTTCTGCAACGACCCGCGCGCGGCGTGGGCCGCTGGCGCGATTCCGACGATGAGGCCTGCCACCAGCGTGACGCCGAACGCCAGGAGCAATACGCGTGCGCTGACGGGCGAGGCCGTCCACTCGATGTGCGTCAGGAGCGACTGTCGCACCAGCGTGGCGATCAGGGCCGCCACCAGGAGCGACGCGGCACCACCTAACGCAGCGATGACCAGGCTCTCGGTGACGAAGAGCCGGGCCAGCCGGCCACGGCCGGCGCCCAGCGCCATGCGTACCCCAACTTCGCCACGACGGCGGATGGCTCGCGTCAGCAGGAGATTCGCGACGTTGGAGCATCCGATCAGCAGCACCACAACGGTGACGCCAATCAGCCAGCGAGCAACCGAGACTTCCGTCGATTCCCTGCCCCCTTCCGTGAAGCCGATCGGGGTTGCGTCGACCCGGGCCTTCGCCATGGCCCGTGTGGGCGGACCATCGTACGTCGCGCGATGCGTACGCGTGGCGTCTTCACTTGCCGCTCTGCGACTTACCCCGTCCTTGAGGCGCCCGACCACGTACAACCACTGGGCGTTCCACGAACGCGGCCAGTTGTTGGTGACACTCTGGCTGTACAGCGACATCGGTACCCACACATCCACGCGGGAAAGCTCGACGCCGGTGAATCCGCGCGGCGCGATCCCGACCACGGTGTGCGGCTGACCGTCCAGGTCGATGGTAGTGCCGACAATGGACGGATCGGCCCCAAACTGGGAGCGCCAGAACGCGTCACCAAGCACTACGACCAGGGCCGGGCTCCCCGTCGCATCCTCGTCAGGCAGGAAGAACCGGCCGAGCGCCGGTCGAACGCCGAGCAGCGTGAAGAAGGAGGCGGTCGCCGCGCCGCCGTCGATGGAGCGAGCCGTGCGGCCGCGCCCAAGTGCGGGAGTCGTTCGCACGTAGGCGGCGATGTCGGCGAAGGAGCGCGCATGCGTGCGCAGGTTGTCGTACAACACGTATCCGGCAGACCCGAACGTCACCTCAGTCATCGACTGCCCGGCCGCATAGCCGGCCGACGAAGAGGTCACGCCGGGCGCGACTTGGCGGGCGACGGTTGTGGTGAAGCGCACGACCCGCTCAGGCTCACGCACGTGCTCCGGACCGCGGAGCAGGAGACGGTCGACAACGCCATACATGGCGGCGTTCGCCCCGATCCCAAGCGCCAGCGTGGCGATGGCGAATCCGGCGAACGCCGGCTCGCGGCGGAGTCCGCGAAGCGCATACCGCAGGTCCTGCAGTGCGCTGTCGAACCAGTCTCGAAGACTCATGCGTCTGTCCCTCTCATGGGCGGACTGTTCCAGCGACGGGCGCGCGTGCTCGATCGCTCCGAAACGCCGCTCGGCTTCCCGTTTGGCGGCGTCCCGGGAGTATCCCTGCCGAACCAACTGCTCGATCCGGAGCTCGAGGTGCAACGCGATCTCGGCGTCGACGTCGCGACTGGCGATGTCGTGACGGCGCAGCATCAGATCGAAGAGGCGTCGAACGCCGGGGCGGATCTGCGGCATCGGGCGCTAACGCACCGGCGCGGACAGGATGCCGCTCACGGTCTCCGCATACCGCAGCCATTGGGTGGTCTGTGCGCGCAGATGGGCGCGGCCGGCGGCGGTGATTCGATAGTAGCGCGCGCGGCGGTTGTTGTCGGTGACGCCCCAGTCGGCGGCAACGAGGGTCCGCGCCTCGAGGCGATAGAAGGCCTGGTAGAGCGCGGAGTCCTCGACGTCGAGCGTTCCGCCCGACCGGTCCTCGAGCCAGGTCGTCACCTCGAACCCGTGCATCGGCCCCCAGCTCAGGGCTTTCAGGACGAGCACGTCGAGCGTCCCTTTCACGACGGGTAATGCGTCGGCCATCCATTCCTCCAGAGTCTCCCCTTAGACTCTGTAAGAAGACAGATGGTTGCGTCGGCCGCCAGTCTTTCCTATTCGGCGCGCAGCGTACGGTTCGGGTCAGCCCGTGTCGCGCGGAAGGCCGGCACCATGCTGGCCACGATCGCTACCGTGACCAGGATGACCGCGACAGTGCCGAACACCAACGGGTCCCGAGCCGATTGCTCGAACAACAGGGGTTGGACCCAGCGTGCGGCAAGGAACGCGAGCGCGCCTCCCAGAGCGGCCCCGGCGATCGCGAAGCCCATTCCCTGGCCCACGACCAGCCGGACCACATCGGCAGAACGGGCGCCAAGCGCGATGCGCACGCCGAGTTCGTGCATGCGCTGCGCGACGTTGTACCCGATGACGGCGTAGAGGCCGATGGCAGCCACCAGGAGCGCCAATCCGCCAAACGCGACAAACATCGTGGCGCCCATCTCCCAGGAGCGACGCTGCTGTCCGATGATGCTGCCTAACGGCCGCGCGGTCACGTACCCATCGCCCGGCATCACGCGCTGGAGGGCTTGTCGCACGCTCTCCGCGTGCGCCGCCGGCTCGCCGCGCGTGCGGAGCATCAGGAACGACGCGCTCAGGGGCCTGAACTGGTCGAGCGGGAGATAGTACCGGAACCGCCGCGCATCCGTAAGGCTGTTCTGCACCGCATCCTCAGCGATTCCGATGACCGTCGTGCAGGGGCATCGTGTCGGCTCCGACACGCAGGCATTGGCCCAGCGCATCCTTCCCGGCAAAGAGGACGTTCGCCATGCCTTCACTCACGACGGCAACCAGGGGAGCGCCCGCGCGATCTTCGGCACCGAATGGACGGCCGCGGAGGATTCGGGTGCCCATCGTGGCGAAATAGTCCGGCGTGCCCTCCTGCCACGTGAACCGTCCCAGCCGCCGCACCGAGTCGATCCCACTCACGAACAGCCCCGTAGTCGATGTGCTCCAGAACGGCACGCTGCTCACGAAAGCCGCGCGCTCGACCTCGGGGAGCGACTGGCCAACCTGCAACATCCGCCGATGCAGCCATACGGTTTCACTGTCACTGAGTGTCGTTGACCGGAGGTCGTAGCGGACCATCAGGATCTGCTCTGCGTCGTAGCCGAGTGGCATGTCGCGAACACGATTCAGGCTGCGCACGAAGAGGCCCGCGCCGACGAGCAGCGTCACCGAGAGCGCGCCTTGTGCCACGAGCAACGCCGTCCTGGTCCGTGATCGGTGATACGTGCCTTCCCGCGCCCCCGCCTTGAGCGCACCGGCGAGGTCGGCCTTCGTGGCCAGCATCGCCGGCACGACGCCCGTGAGGATCGCGGCAAGGAGTGCAGCAGCAACCGCGACCAGCAGGGTCCGAGCGTCGCCAAGCAGCATGAACGACTCCCAGTCCGGGAGAAACAGGTGACTCAGCACCTGTCCGCCCGCCTGCGCCACGCCGATGCCTAACGCGCAGCCGATCAGCGCGAGGGCCAGGCTTTCGGTCATGGTTTGCGCAGCCAGGCGCCCACGGCTGACGCCCAGCGCCAGGCGCAGGGCGACCTCGCGGCGCCTTCGCAGTGCCCGGCCGAGGAAAAGGTTGGCGACGTTGGCGCAGGCGATGATGAGGACGATGAACGCGACCCCGGTCACCCAGAGGGCCGTTCGGGCCTCGAGTCCCGCATCCGGTCCTGCCGCGGTCTTCAACGGACCAGCGATGGCGTGAGGACGGGCGACCGCGGATGCAGCGAGCTGCGGAAAGGACTCGCGTTCCACGTTCCAGCTGCGAACGTAGGCGGCCGTGAGGTCAGCCGTCGCGCGTTCGACGCTGACGTCCGGACGACGGCGCACCATCATTTCCATCCAGCCCCAGTTGTAGTTCGTGTAGTACTCTCGCCCGCTTGTGCCGGGCTGATTGCCGGCGAACGTCGTGATGGGAATGAAGGCCGCGCGTGGAGGCCCCTCCGTGATGCCGGTGAAGCTCTTCGGCGTGACGCCAATGATCGTGAAGCTCAGCTTGCCGATCTGGAGTGCCTCACCAATGACATCGCGGCCACCGAACTCGCTCTGCCAGAAGCCGTGGCTCAGCACGACGACCGGGGCGCCGACCGGTGTCGTGTCCTCGTCGGGCGTGAAGAACCGACCCAGTGCGGGG
>DATCIJ010000023.1:0-3852 GCA_036507855.1 Gemmatimonadaceae bacterium
CCATTCTGCGTGACATCCGCTACGGGCTCCGCTCGCTCGCCAAGAACCCGGGGCTCGTCGTCGTCGCCACCATCGCCCTGACGTTCGGGATCGGCCTAACGACGACCATGTTCTCGATCACGTACGGCGCCCTCATGAAGGGCCTTCCGTTCGTGGAGGGCGACCGGATCGTCAGCCTGGTGCGGAACAACCCGACGAACGGCTCCAACCGGATGAGCACCCCCATCAGCGACTACGTCGACTACCGGGACAACCAGCGCAGCCTGGCGTCACTGGCCGCCTGGTATGGCGGCACGGTCAACGTCAGCGGCATTGGCGAATCCGAGCGGTTCTTGGGCGCCTTCGTGACGGCGAGCACGTTCGAGCTGTCCCGCGTGCGTCCACTCCTGGGCCGCACGATCCAGGCCGGCGAGGACTCCCCGGGTGGCGCGCGCGTGGTCGTGCTGGGCCATGGCATGTGGCAGCGCCGCTTCGGCAGCGATTCATCGGTCATCGGAACGGCGTTGCGCGCGAATGGCGTGCCGTACACCATCGTCGGGGTAATGCCGGAGGGATATCGCTTCCCCGATGACGCCGCACTTTGGCTTCCGCTGCAGCTTGACCCGGTCGCGCTCCGTCGGGGTCAGGGCCAGTGGCTCAACGTCGCCGGCCGTCTGAAGGAAGGCGTCACGATGGAGCAGGCCAGCGCCGACGTCGGAGCGATCGCCAAGCGCCTCGCCAACGAGTACAAGGAGACGAACGAGAACATCAATGCGTCGGTGATGAACTTCATCGAGGCCGACATGGGACCGGAGCCGAAACAGCTGCTGTCGACCATGCTCGGAGCCGTGTTCTTCGTGTTGCTCATTGCCTGCGCCAACGTCGCCAACCTCCTGATGGACCGCGCGGCGCACAAGTCGAAAGAGGTGGGCATCCGCACGGCGCTCGGCGCCACGCGCAGCGCGGTGATCCGGCAGTTCCTCACCGAGGCGTTTGTGCTGGCGATGGCCGGCGGTGTCTTCGGGACGCTGCTGGCGTGGGTGGGGATCAATGTCTTCAACCGGTCGATCGTCGACACGCAGCCGCCGTTCTACATCGACATCGCGCTCCATCCGCCGGTGCTGGCGTTCGTCGTCGGCGTCAGCCTGCTGGCCACGATGCTGTCCGGCATCATCCCGGCGTACCAGTCGTCCCGTGCGGACCTCAACGAGGTCCTGAAGGACGAATCCCGCGGCTCGTCAAACCTCAAGATCGGGAAGATGAGCAAGGCGCTGGTGGTGTTCGAAGTCGCGCTATCGTGCGGGCTGCTGGTGGCGTCGGGGCTGATGATCCGGAGCGTCACCAAGCTGGGCACGATCGACCCGGGCTTCCGCACGTCGAACATCTTCACCGCGCGCATCGGGTTCCCGGCGACGTACACGGACACCGTGATGCAGAAGCAGTTCTACGAGCAGTTGCGTGAGCGCCTGACGCAGGTCCCGGGCGTGACGAACGCCGCGATCGCCTCGGGCCTGCCGGCGGTCAACAACAATGGCGGCAACTTCACGGTCGAGGGCGTGACGTACGATCGTGACAACGATGTCCCCGATGCCCGCTGGTCGTCCGTGTCACCCGGCTACTTCCAGACCTTCGACATCCCGGTGAACAAGGGACGTCTGCTGGACGCGAACGATCGCGCCGACGGCCTCCGGGTGGCGGTGGTGAACCAGGCATTCGCCGAGCGCTACTTCCCCAAGGCCGATCCGATCGGCCGCCGCATCCGCCAGGGCGGTCGCACCAGCGAGTCGCCCTGGCTCACCATCGTCGGCGTGGTGCCGACGGTGTTCGGCGGCGATCCGGAGAACCAGCGCCCGCCGGCCTACTACGTGCCGCTGGCACAGAATCACTCCAGCTTCGTGAGCCTCGCGGCCCGCACGTCGGGCCCGCCGATGACGATCACCACGCAGGTGCGCAATACCGTCGCCTCGCTCAACCCGGACATCCCGCTCTACTGGGTGTACTCGATGCAGGAAGCGTTCGCCCGGCCGACGTGGTTCATCCGCGTCTTCGGGACGATGTTCATGATCTTCGGGCTGATCGCGCTGTTCCTGGCGTCAGTGGGTCTGTACGCCGTGATGTCCTTCTCCGTGAGCCGGCGCGTGCGCGAGGTCGGCATCCGCATGGCGCTGGGTGCGCAGGGTCGCGACGTGGTCAGCATGATCTTCCGTCAAGGCGCGTGGCAACTTGGCCTCGGGCTGGTACTCGGGCTGGGCCTGGCTGCGACGGTCGCGCAGTTCATGACGGTGATCCTGTTCGACGTGCAGCCGCGCGACCCGGCGACCTTCGGGAGTGTTGCCATCGTGCTCGCGCTCGCCGGCATGACCGCGTGCATGGTCCCGGCGCGGCGGGCAACCAGAGTGGATCCTCTGGTAGCGCTCAGGACCGACTAGTGCCGTTCCAACTTGTTTCGCCGAATGTCGACGAGTGACGTGCCGAGACGCGCGTAACGTGCAGGCGGCATCCTCCGTAGCCCGAACAAGTTTGGAACGGCACTAGCGCGAATCAGGCCTTGGGCGGGAGCGAGGCGGCAAAGCTCACCCCTGCATCAATCCAGCGACGCAGAGCGCGGTCGGTGGCGAGTCCATTCACCTTCACCAGCAACCACCCCTTCATTGGACGGCCGGTGAGGTCGAACGGCCGGACATCAGGTTCCGACAGTGCGCGATCGCCGTCCTCCGGATCAACGCGGACGATTAGCTCATTGCCGTGCACACCGACGCACATGTTGCCGTGGAGAAGGAAGGCGATCCCGCCGAACATCTTCTTCTCTTCCAGCCCGGCGCGCTTCCCGAGCCCCCTTCGGATGCGCGTGGCGAGTGTCTCGTCGTACGCCACAGGCTACACCGCCGCGTTGGCGGACTGCACGCTCCCAGTCCTCCGGTGCAGCAATCCGAGCAGCACACCGAAGAGAATGAACTGGACGGCGGCCACGCTCCCTTCGATGGCGATCCAGGAGCCGATGGACGGGATCGAGTACTTTCCCGCTTCGCCAAGCACGATATAGGACGCGAGAAAGGCACCGAGTGTGCACGAGAACACGACGCCGTTGCGAACCGGATGCGGGCTGCGATTGAAAATCGGGAAGAGCCAGGCGAAGATGAGCCCCTGCACCACCATTGACGCCAACCCCATCGGGATGATGGGCTCGGGCCGCATGATCGCGATGCCGGCGTAGTAATCAGCGTTCACGATGAAATGCGAGGTTCCCTGCACGCCAAATGTGGCGGCCATGTACGACCCCACGGTCAGGGCAACACGCGCGACTTTCTGTGGCATGTTTCCTCCTCCGCGCTCCGCACCGCGAGAAGGTGCGATACCTTGTATAGTGCAAGTAAGCTACGAACGTAACTTGCATCATGCAAGGGTGCTGCCGTGAAGCGTACGGAACGTCGCTCGGACTGCCCGATCAACTTTGCCCTGCAGACGTTTGGAGACGCCTGGAGCCTCCTGATCATCCGCGACCTCATGTTCACCGATCGGAGGACGTACACCGACTTCCTCAACGCCGAGGAGGGCATGGCGACGAACATTCTCGCCGCGCGGCTCGAGTGGCTTCAGGCATCTGGACTGGTCCGTCGAGGCGGCGAGGGTCGCGGCGCGGAGTACGGCCTGACGGAAAAGGGATTGGATCTCCTTCCAGCGATGCTCGACCTGATCGCCTGGAGCGGCAAGTACGACCGCCGAACCGGTGCGCCCCGGGCGTTTCTCGCCAGGATCCGTGGGGACCGGGCCGGCCTCCTGGCGGAATTGCGCCAGAACCTCCGGCAGGAGTACGACCTCTGACCGATCGCGTGCACGCGCGATCCGAAGGGTTCGCCCGACTGAGTCGGTGAA
>DATCIJ010000024.1:0-9624 GCA_036507855.1 Gemmatimonadaceae bacterium
CCCACCATCTTCCCGATGGACGCCGTGTACGCGCCGTTAGGCACGCGCTGTCCACCGCCTCCACGGCCACCGCCAATCCCGCGCCCCGGAGCAACCGTGCACGAGGCCAGCGCCGGCGGTCCTGAGGCGGCCGTGCTGTCGGGCGCTCCTGCTCCGCGTCCACCTGTGCCGCCCGCCGCGCCTGGACTCGCGCCTCCCCGTCCCGTTGGCGGAGCATCGGGTACCAAGCCCCAGGCAACTCGGCGAAGCCCCAGAGTCTTGTCCAGTTCACAGCGCCGCACCTGCGTTCCCGCCTGATTCTCGATCGTCAGCACGAGCTTCGTGTCCGCGGGCAACGTCTGCCTGACGTTGTAGGTGAACACGGCGCCGAACGGCGGATTGGCCACCTGCCAGTTTCCCGAGAGGGTCCCGATCCCGGCGCTTCCCGCCGGACCCAGCCCGGTCGTGTTGAACGAATACGCGTGCCGGAGCGGGAACAGCCGCGCCTCCTCGGCCAGCGACGCCGGCGTGACTTCGCGCAGCGCGCTGTAATCATCGAGAACATAGAAGCCGCGCCCGAACGTCGCGATCGCCAGGTCCGTCTCGCGCTTCTGCACCTGCATGTCGCGCACCTGGATCGACGGCAGGCCTCCCTTCAACGCCGCCCAGTTCGCACCCCCGTCCACGCTCACGAACACGCCGAACTCGGTGCCCGCGAAGAGCAGGTTGCCATTCACGTGGTCCTGCACCACGGACCACACGTCGTGCTTCGCCGGAAGGTTCCCCGTGATGTTGGTCCAGGTGCGTCCGCGGTCAGTGCTCCTCACCAGATATGGCTTGTAGTCGCCTAGTTGCCAGTTGTTGAGCGCAACGAAGACCGTGTTGGCGTCGCGGGGCGAGGCGAAGACATCCGCGACGTACGTGTATTTCGGCACCCCGGGGAAATCTTCGAGACGGCGCCAGGTCTTGCCACCATCCTCCGTGACCTGGACCAGACCGTCGTCGGTCCCGATCCAGATCAGGCCTTCGAGCACCGGTGATTCGTCGATCGTGACAACGTTGCTCAGGGCGGTGGTCGAGCCATTCAGCGCCACCGAACCCGCGGGCCAGACTTTCCCCATGATCGGCAACGTATCGCGGTTCAGGTTGCGCGAGAGATCGGGACTCGCCCGCACCCAGTTGTCGCCGCGGTTGTCGCTGCGATAGAGAAACTGGCTGCCGAAGTAGAGGCGGGTCGACAGGTGCGGGCTCACCATCAGCGGCGCATCCCAGTTCCATCGATCGGCGGGTCCGGTGCTACCGGCGCGACCGGCGCCGCCGGCACGACCTTGGGCTCCGCCGCGCCCCGCTGCCGTCGAGTCGGCGGCACCGCCTCGGCCGCCGCGTCCCGCAGGGCCACCGCTCTCGTCCTGGGCGGCTACCACCTGTTGCGGATTCGGTCGAATGCCCTGGCCCCTGCCCGCGCGCACGTCATAACGCGACAGGCCGCCGTTCTGGGACTCGGCGTAGATGATGTTCTGGTCCTCGGGATCGCCGCGCGACTGGAACCCGTCTCCGCCGGCCACGATGAACCAGTCGCTGTTGCGGATCCCCCAGGGATTCGACGAGCGCGCCGGGCCGCACATCGAGAAGTTGTCCTGCGTCCCGCCGCAGACGCGGTAGAACGGCTTCGCATTGTCCGCCGCGACGCGGTAGTACTGCGTGACGGGCAGGTTGGCGAAGAACCGCCAGGTCGCGCCATTGTCGTAGGTCTCGTACAGTCCGCCGTCGTTGCCTAACAACAAGTGATTGCGATCGGCGGGGTCGAACTCGAGCGCATGGTGATCGACGTGCACCGGGTTGAACGTCTGCGTCGGCTGCCCCTGATCCCATCCGGGGCTGCTCCACGTCGCACCCCAGTCGGTCGACCGTGAAATGTTCGTCGCCACCGAGTACATCGTGCCGGGACGCCAGGGATCGATCGTGATCTCCGAGTAGTACTGGCCGGTGCCGCTGGAGAACCAGCTCTCGTTCGCCGCGAGCGTGACCGAGGCGCCGGCGCAGTTGGCATTCAGGCTGTCGGCGAGAGCGCCTCCGCGACCCCCACGTCCTCCTTGTGGCGCGCCGCCCGGCGGCCCGCCGCCCGCGCCGCCCCCGCGTGCGGCAGGGTTCACGGTCTTCCCATAGCGAGTCCAGCTCGATCCACCGTCCGTGGATTTGTAGAAGCCCTGGCCGCCCTGTGCTTCCACCAGCGCATACACTTCGGTCGGACTCCTTCGTCCATCGATGGCGAGCGCGATCCGCCCGATGTCGCACTTCGGCAGTCCGCTCGACCGCTTCATCCAGGTGCGACCGCCATTGGTCGACTTGTGAATCCCGGCCTCGCGTCCGCCGCCGATCGCCTGGCCGACGTGGCGGCGCCGCTGGTACGACGAGGCGTAGATCACGTCCGGATTCTTCGGATCCAGCACGAGATCGGTGACTCCCGTGTTCTCGCTGATGGTGAGGGCGGCCGTCCACGTGTTGCCGCCGTCTGTCGTCTTGTACATCCCGCGCTCGCCTCCGGCTGAAAACAGCGGTCCCTGCGCGGCGACATACACCACGTTCGAGTTGCGCGGGTCGATGACGATCTTGCCGATGTGCTCGGATGTCTCGAGCCCGACGCGCTTCCATGACTTGCCGGCATCGGTGGACTTGTAGACGCCGTCACCGAAGTGGGCGCTCCGCTGGCTGTGGTTCTCGCCGGTGCCTAACCAGATGATGCTGGAGTTCCGCGGATCCACCACCACGCAGCACAGCGTGAACGACGGACCCTCGTCGAAGATCGGCTCGAAGGACAGGCCGCGGTTCACCGTTTTCCAGAGCCCACCGAAGGCCGTGGCGACGTACCACACGTTCGGGTCCTTCGGATCGATCTCGACGTCTGCTATTCGCCCGGTGACAAAGCCCGGTCCGATGGACCGGAAGGCGATCCCCTTGAGCTTCTCGCTGTCCAGGCTCGCGTTCTGCGCGGCCAGGAGCGACGGCACGAGGACTGCCGCGAGGAGCGACTGCCCGAGGACCGACAGAAATCTGCGCATCGAAGGACCGTCCGGTGTGAGTCGGAGAATGCCGTGGTGGCTGGAAGCTACCAGCGGCATTACGCCGGTCCAGACGCTCTCGCTGCGTCTCAACAAGGCCTTCTGGCACGTTGGCTGAGCGCGGCGGTGATCGCGCGATCGTCGGCTGGTGTAACGCTCCGGCGGGCAACGACTTCGCTTGTCGCTTCGTGTTGCCTCAGCGTAATGCAGCTTCATCTTTCGCAGCGCGCGAGCGAAGCAGGTGGGGGTTGCCTCGCCGTGGCGATAGCTGTTCCTTCGCGGGAGAATGGGAAATGCCTCCAGGGACGCCAGACGCGAAGAGCGTAAGCAGCGCTCCGAGCTGGAACGTCAGGATCGCCAGAGACAAAAACGTTCGGAGGGGACGCGCAAGCGTCTCCTGCTGGTCATTGGCGTGCTGACCGTGCTCGCCGTGGCAATCCTCGCGGCGACGCGACGCCAGGGAGACTCCGGGCGCGTGTGGTCAGCCGAGCACGGTCACTGGCACGACAAGTAGTCGATCGGCTCAAGAGAGAGCGGCAGGAACTCCTGCTTTGCGCTTCGCGCCTGGCGCTAGTTAGGCGCTCTCACCCCCGGCCCACCGTAGTTCCGCTCCTGCCCGATCGTCGGCCCATGCGGGTTCAGTACCGTGTTGATCCGCGCGATCACCTGGCGGACGCTCCCCGGGAAGGGCTCCGGGCGGCCATGTCGTCCGTAGGGATCGGTGTACCACACCAGCGGCCCGTCGGCATTGCTGATCCGGTTGCCGTTGATGTCGACTTTCCGGCGCACGCCGTTGAACGGAGAACGTGGATCGTCCCACGTGATGCCGGTGATCTGACCGTTGCCAGTCGCTTCCGCGCACGCCCCGCCCCGGGCGCGATCGCCGTTCGCTTCCGTCGCATAACACATGTCCATCGGCCGTCCCACGAGTGCCGTCGCCGATGCGTCGTAGTACCGGCTGGGGGACGGCACCTGGAAGTACGGATCGAACGACGCGATGCTCTGGCCGTTCTGCCGGCGGACCTGGTTCGAGGTCTGCCAGCTCTCGTGCAGGGCGGTGCTCATGTTCGAGTTGCGCGTGCTGCCGACCAGCATGTGCTCGAGGACGCATTCTCGATCCGGAATCAGGCGCTGGCCACCGCCTTCCGGTGAATTGAGCGGCGTTGGGGCGCCGACGGCGATGTGCGTGCTGTTGTCGCAGGAGCGCACGAATTCACCGGGTTTACCGATCGCGGTCAGCATGGTGACGTGCATCGCCGTACCGTCGTTGCAGACGATGTGATAGACCAGCTCGTGCACGTTGTTGGTGAAGGCATCCTTCGAATGCGTTCCCTGGTGCAGCTTCACCATCACGTCGCAGCGGACGTCGAACAGCGGCGACGCGACATCCGAGTCCACCCGCATCGGGATGTCGTTCTCCCATTCCACCTTGTGGCCGAAGTGATCCTCGTGCCGCGGGTTCAATGGATCCCACGTGTCGAGCTGCTCGTTCGCATAGCCGAACGGAATGGGGCCGACCAGCGCAGCCAGCCGTGATCCGCTGGGATCGCGACCATGCTCGTGGCCGAACGTGCAGCCTGACGGCGGGTCGGTGGGCGGATGCCACGTCGGGTACCGCTTTCCGTCCGGGCCGACGACCGAGTACGCGTCGTGCTGCTCCTTCGTGCAGGTCTCGTTGACGCCGGGGGTCCAGATACCGAACGCGCGCGCCGGCGGCGCTGACGATGCGTCGGGTCCCGTGCTGTCCGCCAGGCAGGCGACCAGCGCCAACGCGCTGACCAGGACGACCAGACGGCGAAGCTGACAGGGAATCCGCATAACGAGAATCTCCGGGTTCATGGGCGACGTCCTACCGCTTCGAGAGCGCGAGGCCATACTGGAGCAGCGACACGCCGCCAAGGTCGGTCACCAGCGCCCCGTTCAGGCGCATGGTGCCTCGATTGCCGTTCAGCCAACTGACATAGGGGATGAGCGCGCTGCGGCTCGAGAGTCGAAACTCATAGCCGACGCCGACCAGGCCGGACAACGAAGTCGACCGCAGCTCCTCTTCATCGGAGCTGGCGGAGAATCGGGCGACGCCGAGGCCCAGCTTGAAGAACAGGGGGCCCGAAGCGGCGGGATAGAAGTGGACCACTGGGACCGCCGCCAGCACGGACCGGGTGGATCCGCCACCGGAATGCAGCCACCACTCGCCCTCCAGACCGAAGCGAAGACCGGTCCGGAACGGCAGTTCCACACCGACGACACCCGCCAGGCCCCCTTTTCCTTCACCCGAGCAGAAGGGACAGGTCAGCGCGCCCGCTCCCTTGCTCACGCCGATCGTGGTGGACAGGCGTCGCGCGGTTGCGGGCCGTTGCGCCACGGCCACGCTCGCGGTAGCGAGCGTCGCGCAGGCAGCAAGAAGCAGTGTGGCAAGTCGCATGTGGCGAATGGCTGGGGAGCCTGCACGAACAGCGCGCAGTCCCCGAAAGATCACCACGGTCGGGTTCGCCTTGTGAGCGAACGGCTCACGACTGATTCGTGAGCTACAGCGTTAGGCGCAAGCCACAGGAGCTGTCACAACGTTCGTCACACTACTTGCGTGATTCAACGCCCTGGAACGGCTTCCACGTCTGATAGGGCGGACACGTACGTCGCGAGTAAGCACAGATACTTCTCTGGTGCAGTTTGCAGCGCTTTCCCGTGTGCACAGCCCGCGAAACCCGTGTTCCGCTTTACCGCGGGTATCGCCTTGCTAAACCGGACTTACTTCTACCTGGTTGTCGTAGAAGGTGGCCCCGCCGCCAAGGTCGGTCTCTCGCTGGCTGGTCGTCGCGTTCGCATTGCGTCCATCGTCCGCGAACTTCGTCCACCAGACCGACGGCGCCCAGACCACACCACGCCGGATGCCTTCGTCAACGCGCGCGACCACGGTGAAGGCGCCACGATCGTTGCGAATCTCCACCATGACGCCATTCGTGATACCGCGCGGCGCCGCGTCATCGGGATGGATGATGCACTCCGGCTTGCCCACGCTCCGGCGAAGGGCATCCACGTTCACAAACGAGGAATTGAGGAACTGGTGCGCGGGCGAGGAAATCAGCGTCAGCGGCCACTTCGCCACGAGCGCGGCGTCGCGTTCCGGACTCTCGTACGGCGGGATGTACGTCGGCAGGGGATCGAATCCCATCTGCGCCAGCCGCTCGCTGTAGAACTCGCACTTGCCGCTGGGCGTCAGGAACTCGCCATTGGCGAATGGCGCGTAGGGCGTGGGAATGTTCAGCCGGACCCAACCCTTCTCCATCAGCGCCTCGAACGTCACGCCGCGCATCCGCTCCTGCTCCGAATCGAGCGCCTGGCGGATCAGCGTCAGGTCGTCGTCCGCGAACCAGTCCTGGCGGAGCCCCATGGCACTCGCCAGCCGCCGGAAGATCTCCGTGTTAGGCAGCGCCTGTCCGATCGGGGCGATGGCCGGCCGGTTGAGCGTCGCGTAGTGATGCCCGTACGCCAGGTGAACGTCCCAGTGCTCCAACTGGGTCGTCGCCGGCAGCACGTAGTCCGCCCAGTCGGCGGTGTCGGTCTGGAAATGCTCCAGGACCACGGTGAACAGGTCCTCGCGCGCCAGGCCGCGCCGCACCGCGTTGAGGTCAGGCGCCACCGCGGCTGGATTCGAGTTGTAGACCACCAGCGCCTTCACCGGCGGGCCGCCGACTCCCGCGTCAGGCAGTGTCAGCGCATCACCCAGCCGGATCATGTTGATGATGCGCGTCGCCGGTCCGGCGTCCACTCGATGCAGCTTCGCGGCATTGAAACCGAAGTTCTTGCTGGTAGACAACTGCACGCCGCCGCCCGGATGCCGCCAGTGTCCGGTGATGGCGGGAAGACAGGCAATTGTGCGCACGGCCATCCCCCCACCGGCGTGCCGCTGCAATCCGTAGTTCACCCGGATGAACGCGTTCCGCGCTCGTCCATACCGCCGCGCCAGCGACAGGATCGTCTCCACCGGAACACCCGTCGTCTCGGACGCTCGCTGCGGTGTCCACTCCATCGCCCGCCGGCACAACTGGTCGGCGCCGAGGGTGTGCCGCCCAATGAAGTCGTCGTCCTTCAGGTTCTCGGCGAAGAGCACGTGCGTCATCCCCAGTGCCAGCGCCGCATCGGTGCCCGGACGGATGGGGATCCACTCGTCGCATTGGCGCGCCGTGCGGGTGCGAATCGGATCAATGCAGATGACGGGCGCGCCGTTCTCGCGCGCCTGGAGCACGAAGGGCCAGAGGTGTGGATTCGCGGTGAGGGTGTTCGTCCCCCAAAGGAGAATGAGGTCAGACTGACCAACTGCTTCAGTGTCTGTTCCGATATTCGCACCAACCGTCATGCGCATTCCCGCCCCGCCGGCTGTCGAGCAGATCGTCCGGTCCAGTTTCGAGGCGCCGAGGGTGTGGAAGAAACGCCGATCCATCGACTCACCCTGCAGATAGCCCATCGTGCCCGCGTACGAGTACGGGAGGATCGACTCGGCGCCGTGCTCGTTGATGACCTGTTTGAGCCGGCGGGCGATATCCGAAAGTGCCTCGTCCCAGCTGACCGGCTCGAACGTGCCGCTCCCCTTTGGACCAATCCGCCGCAACGGGTGTGTCAGGCGGTCATGATGGTACGTTCGCTCGAGATACCGGTTGACCTTTGCGCAGAGGAAGCCCTGCGTGACCGGATGATCGGGGTCACCCTGGATCCGGACCGCGCGGCCATCCTCCACCGTCGTGATGATCGCGCACGTGTCGGGGCAGTCGTGTGGACACGCGCCGCGGACGATGCCGGTGCCGACGAGAGGGAGGGTGGTGCCCATCGTATCTCAAAGATAGTCTGTTTCCTTCGGGAACCCTTTCCCCAGGTGCACAGTCAAAGGAGTAGCCGAAAGCGCCCCTGTTGCCCGATGCCTGTTGCCCGTTGCCTGATTTGAGCCCCATGCCCCTCCGCCCCGCTTCTCCCCCCACGCGCGAGTCAGGGATCGTCTTCCGTCTTCTTGCCGTCCTCGTGGCGTTCGCGATTGCGCTACCCGCGCCCGCGAGTGCGCAATCTCGAATGCCGGCGCCGGATAGCCTCACCGACTCCGAGTTCTGGAAGTTCTTCACGTCGATGTCAGAGCCGGACGGCTATTTCCTCTCCGAGAACTTCGTTTCGAACGAAGTCTCGCTTCAGGAGGTCATCCCGAGCCTGCAGCGGTCACTGACGAGAGACGGCGTGTACCTCGGCGTGGGCCCGGAGCAGAACTTCACGTACATCGCGAATCTCGGGTCGCGGATGGCGGTCATCTTCGACATCAGGCGCCAGAATGCGATGCAGCACCTGATGTACAAGGCGCTGTTCGAGCTGTCACCCACGCGGGTCCAATTTGTCTCGCGCCTCTTCTCGCGGCCGTCCGTCGCGCGACTGGGTCGCTACATCGGCGTCCACGCGCTGTTCGATTCCGCGGGTATCGCGAGCAGAAGTGATTCCGCGTACGAGGCAAATCTTGCGGCGATCGTCCGACTGCTCACCCGGAAGCATGGGTTCGCGCTGTCGAAGGACGACATTGCCTCGATTGAGCACGTCTACGGCGTGTTCTTCGCGGCGGGCCCCGAGGTGAATTACGGGTATCGATCCGGCAATCCCGGCTTTGTGCGCTCGACGTACCCGTCGTACGGTTTGCTGCAGGAGGCGGTTAACGCCGACAGCGTCCAGATGGCGTTCCTGGCGACGGAGGACAATTACCAGGCGGTGCGCCGGCTGCAATCGCGCAACCTCATCGTTCCGGTGGTCGGCGATTTTGGCGGGCCGACGGCCATCCGCGCTGTCGGCAAGTGGCTACGCGAGCGCGAGATGACGGTGACCGCCTTCTATGTCTCGAACGTGGAGCAGTACCTGTTCCGTGATCCTGGTGCGTCGGACCGGTTCTACAGCAGTGTGTCCGCACTTCCCATCGATACGACCAGTCGTTTCATCCGCTCGGTGCCGCGAACGTCAGGCTGGCCGACGACGCCGTTGAGTCGCGTGACCACCGGGCGCCTCCCCGCCGGGACCCGTTACATCATCACGCAAGATGCCGTCGGCAACACCGTGACCCGGACATTCCGGGACAGCGCCGGCGTCACCTTGGTGCAAACGACCGTCGATAGCGTTCGCCGCACCGGCACGCCCTCGACTCAGGCAGCGCGCGACAGCGCAGGCATCTCGCGGTTGATCGAAATCACCGCGCGCGTGACGCGCGATTCCGTTTCGCGGGACACCGGCCAGGCCGCACTTCGCGCCATGCTGGCGCGTCGCGATTCGATCATTCGTCTCAACTCTCAGTGGCAGGTGGCTGCCGGACGCGGCATGCAGATGGTCATGGGAGGGCTTCTGACTTCCGGCCTCGCGTCCATGAAGGGAACGCTGGACGCGTTCTTTCTTGGCGAGCTGAAGTCGTACAACGCGGTCATCGAGATGACCAAGGTCAGCGGCTGGCGTTAGGCTGGCCGCCATGTCATCGAGCTGAATCCGGGAAACAGACAGCCTTCCCAGCTGACGGCACGCTTCGGGCACCGTGGCCCGCGTCCGGAGGCCGCATCCCGCCCTCGTTCGCCAGCGTGGA
>DATCIJ010000025.1:0-18352 GCA_036507855.1 Gemmatimonadaceae bacterium
TGAGTTCCTCAGGCGACAACTTGCCCGCACCGGGAATGAACCGTTCGATCACATACTTTGGCATCGGCGGCGGTCTCCATCGAACCGGCATGAATTTCGAGAATAGTTGCTTCACGCCGTGTCGGCAACCAGACGCTGAAACTCTGGATGCGCAACCATCGACTCGAACGCGCTTTCGGCCCTGGCCGTCTGGACGACCGCCCGGAAGCCGCTCTCGAACGCACGCCGGAGGAGGACGAGAGCAGGCATGGTCTCTCCAAGCAGTGCGTGCGCGCAGGCACAGTAGTAGAGGACCAAGCCGTCCTCGGGAGCCAGCTCCAGCGCCCGACGGACAATGGCATGGGTCTCCTCAGGCCCGCCGAATCTGGCATACGCCTCGGCGAGTCTTCCCAGCAGGACTACGTCCTCGAGGCTTGCCTCGAGCTTTCGGGACGTGATCTCGATTACCTGAAGGGCGGCGTCCCGCGCCAGGTCCACCTCGCCCAGTTTTCGGAAGAGGGCGGCGAGGAACCGCCACGGATCATCGTCATGCGGCCGGAGGTCGGCGGCGGTCCGGTACTGGGCGAGGGCGTCCTTGAGGTCGCCGGCGCGTTCCGAGAGCATCCCCAGCCGCAGGCGAGCCTGAACATGCTGTGAATCGGCGGCGAGCACCGCCAGCAGCGCGCGTTTCGTCTCGGCGAGTCGCCGCTGGTGGTAATACACCATGGCGATGCCGAACAGCACGTCGACTGACTCGGGTTGCCGGCTGAGGGCCTCACCGTTCAACTCGATTGCCCGCGCGAGCCACGTCGGCGAGCCATCGTACCACTCGTACATGTACGTGCAGGCCTCGCCCAGGCCCGCATACGCCGCGACGAAATCGCGGTCGATTTCGACGGCGCTTTCGAGCATCCGGATGGCGGCCTCGGTGTTCTTCTTCCCCCGCCGGTTGAGGAACTCCCGGCCACGCATGTAGAAGTCGTATGCGCGAAGGTCGTCCGTGGGCTTCTTCGCGAGCGACTCTTCCTCAGATCGGGTCAGTGACACCTTGAGCGCGTCGGCGATCTTCCGGGCGACCTCGTTCTGCAGGTCGAAGATGTCCTCGACCATGCCGTCGAACCGATCCGCCCAGAGATGAAAGCCGTCCCGCGCGTTGATCAGCTGGGCGGTGATGCGGATCCGATTGCCGGCCTTCCGCACGCTGCCTTCCAGGACGTAGTTGACCCGGAGGGCCTCGGCGACGTGGCGGATGTTGATCTCCTTGCCCCGGAAAGGAAGCATGTCTGTCCGCGACACTACGCGGAGTTCCTTCACCTTCGAGAGGTCGGTGATGATGTCCTCGGTGATGCCGGCGCAGAAGTAGTCGCCTTCCCGCTCCGAGCTCATGTTCTCGAAATAGAGGACGGCGATCGATTTGGCCGGTGCCTCGGGAGCCGCCGCGGAGGCGGTGCCGCGAAGCAGGGTGATCACTTCCGTGGCGGATGCCGGCCGCCTCGATGGATCCTTCTGCAGGAGCCGCGCAATCAGATCGCGCAGCCACGGCGGCGCATCGGGCCGGTGGACCTCGATGAGCGGCGGCTCCTTGTTCAGGATCTCGTAGAGGACGGCGGCTTCGCGATCGCGCCGGAAGGGCAGCTCACGGGCGAGCATCTCGTACAGCACCACGCCTAACGACCAGAGGTCGCTGCGGAAGTCAACGCTGTCCGCCAGGAGCTGTTCGGGCGACATGTACGAGAGGGTGCCCAGTGTCGTCCCGGTCTGCGTCAGGTGCGCGTCGTCGCTGAGCTTCGCGATGCCGAAGTCCATGATCTTGATGCTGCCGTCTCGCGTCAGCAGGAGGTTTTCGGGCTTGATGTCGCGATGCACGATGCCCTTGCTGTGAGCGGCACTGAGCCCCTCGGCGATCTGGATCGCGATGGCCCTGACCTGCTCCACCGTCAGTCGCTCACCCTGAAGCCTGGACTTGAGCGTCTCGCCTTCGACCAGCTCCATGACAATGAAGGAGCTGTACTCCGCCTCGCCGACGTCGTACACGATCGCGACATTCGGGTGGTTCAGGGACGATGCGGCCCTCGCCTCATTGACGAAGCGGTGTCGGGCCGAGTCCAGGACCGCCAGGCCCGGCGGCAGGAACTTCACGGCCACGAGTCGCTCGAGGCGCGTGTCCTGCGCCTTGTAGACGACACCCATCCCTCCTTCGCCGATCTTGTCCAGGATACGGTAGTGAGAAACCGTTGTACCGATCATCGGGGTGGCGGGGAGCGACGTGGAAAGGGCCCTCGGGCGGATGGTGGCCACACTCATCATACTGGTTGCCCCTGAGCGCCGCCGGTATTTTGAGACGGTGCCCTCAGCCGCGCCATGACATCCGAGCTGACCGAACGCCTCCAGGCCAGCCTCAGAGGCTCCTATCGAATCGAACGCGAGCTCGGCGGTGGCGGCATGTCGTACGTCTTTGTCGCCGAGGAGGCTGCCCTCGGCCGCAAGGTCGCGATCAAGGTACTCCGCCAGGATCTCTCCGCGGAAATCTCAAACGAGAGGTTCAAGCGCGAGATCCTGTTCGCCGCGCGATTGCAGCACCCCCACATCGTTCCGGTACTCACCGCCGGCGAGATCGACGGGCTCCCATTCTACACGATGCCCTTTGTGCCCGGCGAGTCGTTGGTGGCTCGGCTCGCCCGCGAGGGTGCGCTGCCGGTCCCTGAAGCGGTTCGCCTGCTCGGCGGAGTCGCCCGGGCTCTTGCCTACGCGCACCGCTGCGGAGTCGTCCATCGCGACATCAAGCCCGGGAACGTGCTGGTGGTCGACGGAACGGCTGTGGTCACCGATTTCGGAATCGCGAAGGCGCTGATGCGCGCGAGAGGTCCGGCGGACGGTGAAGCCGAACTGTCACCCGATGCCGACAGGTCTGCGATCACGCAGCTCGGTATCGTGATCGGCACTCCGGCCTACATGGCCCCCGAGCAGATGATGGGTGATGCGTCGACAGATCACCGCGCGGACATCTACAGCTTCGGGGTGCTCGCCTATGAGATGCTCGCCGGACGCCGGCCGTTCCTTGCATCCTCGTATCCGACGCTGGTGCGCGCGCATCTCACCGAGGTGCCTGAACCGCTGGACGACCTCCGGCCTGACCTGTCCCCCGAACTCGCAGCGCTGGTCGCGCAGTGCCTGCAGAAGGAGCCGCGCGACCGACCCGCCACGGCGGACGTACTCGTCGCCGCGCTCGACGGGCTCGCGACCGGCCAGCCCTCTTCCGGATCGTCGGCCGTTGAAAACGCCTCGACCGCGACCAGTGCCGTCACTGTGCCGGTCTCAATCACGGATGCCGGTCCGGGGCGGCCCGTCGTGGCACGGGAGACGGACGAGGCCGAGCTCGCAGAGAGCTTCAAGATGGCGACCACGAATCGTGGACTCATTCACGCGGTGATCGGGGAAGCCGGCCTCGGGAAGACGACACTCGTTGAGCACTTCATTGCGAGTCTCCGCGCTGGACGCAGCAAGTGTCGGGTGGGACGCGGCCGCTGCTCCGAGCGGCTGGCCGGTACCGAGGCATACCTGCCTTTCCTGGAGGCCTTGGAGAGCCTCCTGACCGGGAAAGGCGGGGCGGCCGTCGCCCGGGAAATGAAGCTCCTTGCCCCTACCTGGTTCGCCCAGGTTCACCCGGCGTCCCCGTCCAATCCGTCCGGATTGCAGACCGCGCCCGAGGCTCGAGCCAGCTCATCGGAGCAGATGAAGCGACAGCTCGGCTCCCTGCTCCTGGAGCTCACGAGATCCGCTCCACTGGTGTTTCTCCTCGAGGACGTGCACTGGGCGGATGCGTCCACGGTAGACCTGATCGCGTACCTCGCGGATCGCTTCGATTCGCTCCACATGCTGCTCATCGTCACGTACCGGCCGTCGGACCTGGCCGTGGCGAAGCATCCGTTCGCCGAGGTGCAGCTCAACCTCCAGAGCCATGGGGCGATTCGTGAGACGCGCCTGCACGCGTTCGATCGGCATGATATCGACGCCTACCTGGCGACCGAGTATCCGGAACATCGCCTGCCTGACGAGTTCGTGAACCTGTTGCACGCGCGAACGGGCGGCACCCCGCTGTTCGTCGTCGACCTCATGCGGCAACTCGTCAATCGCGGCATCGTCAGCCAGCAGGATGGCGTGTGGCATCTGGACGAGGCCCTCGAGAGCGTCGAAGCCGAGCTTCCGCAGTCGATTCGAAGCGTCATCCAGCGGACCGTAGACCGCCTCGACGAGGCAGACCGCCGACTGCTGGTCGCGGCCAGCGTTCAGGGTTCCGAATTCGACTCGGCGGTCACTGCTGCCGCGACGCAGATGGACAGCGCCGAGGTCGAAGAGCGGCTCGACCGACTGGAGAAGATCCACGCGATCATCCGGTTCGTCGATGAGCGCGTGCTCGCGCGGAAGACGCCATCGCTGCGCTATGCCTTCGCGCACATCCTCTACCAGAACACCCTGTACGCCACGCTGCGCGGAGCGCGCCGAGTGGGATTGAGCGCCGCCGTCGCCGGGGCCATGGAGGAGTGCTACGGCGAAGATTCATCACAGTCATCGCGCCTGGGCATGCTGCACATGGCCGCCCGGCAGTTCGAGCGGGCAGCCGCCCGTTTTCTGCAGGCGGCGCGCACGGCGACGCGCTTGTTCGCGAGCAAGGAAGCGGTGCTGCTCGCCCGGCGTGGCCTGGAGGCGCTGGAAACGCTGCCCGACAACCAGGAACGGGCGCGTCTCGAGCTCGAGCTCCAGCTTGCCCTCGGCGTTCCGCTCACCGACCTGTATGGGTACACCGCGGCGGATGTCGAGCAGGCGTACATGCGCGCCCGCGACCTCGCCGCGCGCTTCGGAGACACCCCCGCCCTGCTGCCGGTGTTGCACGGCCTCTATCGGTTCTACACGGTGCGCGGCCGGCTGCACACCGCTCGCGAGGTCGTCCAGCAGCTCATCACCGTGGCCGAAAAAACGGGCGACGCCAAGCAGATCTTCATCGCCCGCGCGGCCATGGGCGCGCCGCTCATTCACCTGGGAGAGTTCGAATCCGCCGTCGAGCACATGCGGCGCGGGATGGCTGCGTATGATCCCGGAGCCGATCGAGTCACGTACGGCGCGTTCATGCCGGAGGCGTGGGTGGCAGTGGCGCTCTGGCTGCTCGGGCGCCCCGACGAGGCGCTCGAGACCAACCGTGTCGCGCGCGAGAACGCGCAACGGCAGGAGAACCCGTTTGCCGTCGCCTACGGCGAGGCCCTCTCGGCCTGGCTGCAGCAGTATCGTGGCGACGCGGTGCAGGTGAAGCAGCACGCCGAGCAGTGCATCGAAATCGCGCGGACCCATGACTACCGGCAGTGGCTGGCGCTCGGCGTGATGTTCCGCGCGTGGGCCCTGGTGGTGCTTGGCCAGCATGAGGAAGGCGTCGCACTGCTGGAGCGCGGAATCGAAAGCTTCCGTCGCACAGGCGCCGAGTTGAACCTGCCGCACTTTCTTTCGCTGCTGGCCGACGCGCACCTGAGGACCGGGAAGCCCGAAGCGGGCCTCGACGTCATTGATCAGGCGATCGCGGTGGCGGAGAAGAACGATGACCGGTGCTGGGAGCCGGAGCTTCACCGGCTTCGTGGCGAACTTCTGCTGCGGCTCGACAAGCGTGAAGCGGCCGAAGCCGCGTTTCGCTCGGCGATTTCGGTGGCGGCGGCGCAGAAGAGCCGATCACTCGGGCTGCGGGCGGCGCTCGCCCTCGCTCGATTGACGGCGTCCAGCGCGAGTCGCGCCACCGTGGACGGAGTCCTTGCCAACGCCGTCAGCAGTTTTCCCGCGACCCTGCGGACGCCGGAGCTCGACGAAGCGAGAGCGTTGCTTTCGCCGCGCTGATCCGGACTAGACGGCGCGATAGCAGCCGATTTCCGAGGACGGCCTGCCTGACGCGCGCTGGAAGACCACACGGTAGCTCTCGAGCCGGCCGTCGCGTTGCAGCAGGTGCGCGCCGCCCCACAAATACAGGCGAAACAGCCGGTAGACCTGTTCGCCGACCATGGGCAGGACATCGTCTCGCGCCGCCTCCAGGTTCCGCGCCCAGGCCTGCAATGTCAGGTAGTAGCTGTGGCGGTCGTTATGCAGCGCGATGGGCTCGAAGCCGTTTTCGTTCGCGGCCTTGAACAACCCCGGAAGGTACACCGGCGTGTGATTGCCCTCGAACACATAGCGGTACGTGAACGAGCTGACGCGATACTTGGCCCGCCCCGCCGCGAAGTCCATGTAGACGCGCCCGACTGGTGTGAGCAGCCGGCTGAATTGCGCAAACAGTTTCTGGTAATCGGGCAGGTGCTCCATGACGCCGAGCAGCACGATCGCATCGTACCGCTCGGCGGGCTCATAGGCGAAGATGCTCTCGCGCACGACGCCGAGCCGGCACGGCATCTCGTGTCCCCTGCACCATGCGTCGAGGAACGCGTACTGCTCGTGCGAGATCGTGAGCATCGTCGAGTTCACACCCTTCGGTCCGACAAAGCGCTCGAACGCGCCCCACCCACCGCCGATGTCGAGCACGTGTGACCCCGGCCGGAGCCGGCAGATGTCGACGATGTAATCGAGCTTGTTCTTCACCGCCTGTTCGAGCGGCTCATTCTCGGCCTTGTACAGCGCCTGCGAGTACATCCTGAACTGCTTGTCGAGAAAGGCGAAGTAAAACTCGTTGCCGTGATCGTAGTGCTTCGGGACCCAGGCGAAGTCACTTCGGCGCTGACCAAGCAGCAACGGCTTGAGAAAACGCTGAAGCGACTGGATCGGATGGCGGTCGGTGAGAATCTGTCGCAGGTCGAGACAACTCAGGAAATCGCCGTCGACGTCGATGTCGCCCTGGAGATAGGCGATGGCGAGTCGCAGCTCGTCGAGCGACAGCAAAGCGCGGAGACCACGCTGACGGCGAATGGTGAGCCTGAACCGGGGGTCCAGGTCGTCAGCACGGGACGATCCGCCACCGAGGCGGTGGACGGTTCCGTCCTCGAGTTGCACCTCGAACGGCGGCACGCTCGCGTGCGCCAGCCGGCGGCGCAGCCGCGAAAGTACGCCGGCATCGTGCGGCTGGCGTATCGATTCGGTCGCTACGGTCGTTGCCATGTCGGCGGTAAAATGCTGAGTTCGTTGCAAGGCCGCGAGGGCCCCCGTATGATACGCCTTCCCGTACGACCGGAGCGCAGCTCGGTGAGGAGTATAGACCCCATACGGCTTCGCTTGCTTGCGACTGTCGTCATTACGCTCGTCGCCGAAGCAAGACTGGATGCTCAGCCGACCGCGTCTGTTCGCGGTGTGGTTACCCGAAGCGACAACTCAGCGCCGCTGGCCGGCGTTACGGTCTCCGTTATCGGCACGAGCCTTGTTGCGTCGTCGGGGGTGACCGGACGATTTGCGTTGACCAGCATCCCGGTGGGTGAGCTGGCGATCGAGTTTCGGCGGCTCGGCTTCTCCCCACACCGGGTCACCGTAACGGTCGCGCCGGGGCAAGCGGCGATAGTGGACGTGATCATGGAAGCGGTTGGCGTGCGACTGGCCGATGTGATTGTCTCCGTTGTGTCGCGCGCGCCGGAGCGCATCGTCGAGTCCCCGGCCGCGATCGCCGCCGTTCCGCCATCGCTCATCGCGTCCACCGCGCCCACCGGCCAGGCGCCGCTCGCCCTGGCCGCGGTGCCCGGCGTGGACGTCGTCCAGAATGGCGTGAACGACTTCAACATCAACGCACGCGGTTTCAACTCCTCGCTCACGCGCCGCGTGCTCGTGCTGCAGGACGGCCGCGATATCTCCATCGCCTTCCTTGGCTCCCAGGAATGGGCTGCCCTGGGAGCCTCGCTCGATGACTTCACCCGGATCGAGATGGTGCGGGGGCCGGGTTCGGCACTGTACGGAGCGAACGCCTTTTCGGGCGTGCTGGCGATGACCTCGGCGAGCGCGCGCGAGGCGGTGGGCTCCCGCCTGACGATGACCGGCGGCGAGCTCGCCACGAAGCGGCTGGACGCGCGGCACGCCGGCGTGTTTGGCGGCGACCGCATGGGCTACAAGGTCGCGTTCGGATACGGCTCCAGCGACACCTGGGCGCGCTCGCGTACCCGGCGCGACAGCACCGACATCGTCGTGGAGTACGATCCAGCGACGGATTCGCTCGTCAGGAAGAGCCGTGAGGCGCGACCGCTCAATGGCCAGGAGATGGATCCCGGCACGCTGGCGGCGATTGGTGAGCGCGATCCGCTGTCCACCTCGTACGGCTCGCTGCGATTCGACTATTACGCGCCGGGTGGCGCGTCAGGCACCGTGGAGGGCGGCCTGAGCGAGGCGCGCAACGAAACCCTCGTCACCGGCGTCGGCCGCGTCCAGGTGTCGCGCGCCCAGCGCCCCTGGGGGCGCGCCGCATGGGGCACGAACCGGTTCAACCTTCTGGGCTGGTATACCGGCCGGAAGACGCTGGACCCTCAATGGGCGCTGGGATCGGGGACGTCGTTCCTCGAGAAGTCCGGCGTCCTCCACGCCGAGGCGCAGTACAACAACGAGCTGCGCGGCAACCGCGGACGGTGGATCGTCGGCGCCTCCGCTCGCCAGACGAAGGTCAACACGTCGGAAACGCTGATCGCGCCGGCCAACGACGACCGCACCGAGCAGCTCTATTCGGCCTACGGCCAGCTCGAGTTGCAGTTGTCGAGCCGTCTCAAGCTGGTCGCGGCCACCCGGTGGGACGATGGCAGCCTGTTCGACGCCCAGCTCTCGCCCAAGGCGGCGCTCGTGTACTCGCCCGATGAGAACCGCTCGCTGCGGCTCTCAGCCAACCGCGCGTTTCAGACGCCTAACTATTCCGAGCTGTTCCTGCATGCCAACGCGGGGGCGCCGACGGCGAGCCCCGCCACGCTGGAGGGTGCGCTCGAGTCGTTCCTCGCGACCGGTCGATCGATTGGCACCGCCGGCTTGCCCACCGAGCTGCCGTGGAACTTCGATCCGCAGACGCGCGTGCTCGCTCTGGGCAACGCTTCGCTCGGCGTGGAGAAGATCACCGGCTATGAGGCGGGTTACAAGACGGCGTTCATGCGCGCCGGGTACCTGACGCTGGACCTGTTCTGGAACGACACGCACGATTTCGTCACCGACCTGCTGCCTAACGTTAACGCGGCCTACCCGCAGTACCGGTACGACGCCGGCGGGACGAACGTGCCGGCCTATCTCGACGCCATCCTCGCCCAGGCGACCGCCCTGCCACCGGGGTCCATTTCGGAGACGCAACGGCAGCAGATCATTGGTGGCGCGCAAGCGCTCAGGCGCAACTACGACGCCCTCGTCGCCGGCACGCAGCCGCTCCTCACGCTGGTGGATGGTCACCCGACGCTGGTCGTGTCGTACACCAACGCCGGCCGGGTCATCGAACGTGGCGCCGAAATCGGCCTGTCGACTCAGTTGACCGACGCGCTCCGCGCCGACGCCAGCTATGCGTACTTCGACTTCTCGATCAAACGGGCGAGCGTCGGCACGGATGCGCTGATACCCAATTCACCGAAGCACAAGGGATCGATTTCGCTTGGCTTTCAGTCGCCGCGCGGGCTCGAGCTGGGCGGGAGTGTCCGCCTGGTGAGCGGCTATCCCTGGGCGGCGGGGCTGTTCGCCGGATACGTTCCCGCGTCTCAGACGGTCAACGCCAACGTGGGGTATCAGGCCACGCCGCAAGTGAAGCTGTTCGTCACCGGCACGAATCTCCTGGATCAGCGGCGTTTTCAGATCTATGGCGGCTCGGTGATCGGGCGTCGTGTGCTCGCCGGCATGACGGCCACATTCTGAAATCCAGATCAGCTACCCGGTATCCACCTTCAGCCCGCGTCCCTGGTCTGACCTTCCAGAAGCGCCAGGCACCTGGCGGCCAGCGAGGCGGTGTCGTATTGCGTGCCATCGGCTGCCTGCCACCGGCAATCGTCCGCCGGAGGCTCGATCGGGCGCAGGATGTGTTCCGCGACGATTGTGGCGCCTTTCTGATTTCGAGTCGCCCCACGCCGCGCCACGGTGCCGCGCCAGACCACGATGTGGAGCTCCCCAAGGGGAGCGCCTTTGGCAGCGTCGGCAAACCAGGAGACACTGATCGCAGCGGTCGCCGCCTGGAGCACGCAGCCGGTCGGGGTTCGATGCTGCTCGATCGGCCCCGGTAACTGCTCGGCGCGCTTCAGCACCCGTTCCGGCGCCAGCTCATCCAGCAGCGCCGTGACGGAGCGCTGGACGGCGTTCCTCGATTTGACGGTCGGCGAGCCGCTCCACTGAGACTCGATTGGGTGCGAAGGGTCTTTCATGCTTCAAGGAACGTGAAGGCGGTGATCGGACGCCACAAGCAGGCGAAGCCGCACGTGGCGCATGATCAGCGAGACGGCGCGGTTGCGAATACGTGCGCGCGCACCTGGGCGTCTCCGGTGTTCCACGCAGTGTCGTAGTCCTTCTCGAGCGCACGGATTGCCACCTCGTCTCGCTCCCGCGCGCCAACAGTATCAGTTGTGTGCATTGAGAGGAAAGTTATCGACGTACCGCCTCTCTATGACAAAGCGGGCGGCCAGGCATCCGCCTGACCTCCCGCTCGTTGCACTCGGCCACTGCCCTATTGTGGCGGTGGCGGTGGTGGTGGCGGCGGCAGTGGCAATCCCGTTCCTCCGAACGCGTTGGCGTCAGCACTCGTGCCCGAGCCGCTAAGCCTCCAGCGCACGTAGATCGTCAGCACGTTGAGCAGGAAGTCCTGGCATGGAAGCAGGCTTGTCACCTGCCTCGCCGCAATACCGTCGCGGTTCGCGCCCAGCGTCGGCACACTGGTCATCGTCCTGAAGGCGAGGACATTCATGTTCGCGTCGAGTTCCTCAACAAGGACTGGGTTGGCGGCATTGACGATCGTGTTGATGATGCACATCCGCCACGACGTGAACTTCCAGGGCACCCCGGCAACCGTCGCGTTACCGACGTTGGCTGTCCACGAACCGCCGGCCCCCCGACCAGCCAACCCTCGACGGACTGCTTCCGTAGAACGCGGTCCCGGCAGCGACGAAGCTCATCGCGCCGACGACCGCGTTCGTCGCGGCATCGCGCAGTTGGACTGAGTAAGTGCCTGGTGACACCACTCCGGGGTTCAGCGTCGGAGTCGAACTCGTCAGGTTCACCGTCACATTGGTGCTCGGGCATGCTCCGCCCGGCGAGCCGGGCTGGAAGCTGCCGGGGCCGGGGTGTGCCGCTTGCTCCTGAGCCGACGTTGCATTCGTGCCGCCGGCGCCTGCTGCGCCGTTTCCACGGTCACCACCACCGCCTGAGGCGTCTCCGCCCTTTCCGCCGGCTCCGCCAGTGTTCGGGCAGTTCGGCGCGCCGGTCACGTCAATGGTCCCGAAGACGACGACGTTACCGCCGGTGACCAGCGACCACGGTTCGGCGTCGCCACCGTTGCCGCCGTTGGCCGTGGCAGCACCACCCTTTTTGTCCGGGTTTCCAGGATTGCCGGCGCCACCCGTTGACCGGGCGACCCTTCTGGTGACCTTCCCGCCGATCCGCGACGCGTCTCCTCGTCATCACGAAGCAGACGCGCTGCAATGCGATCACGTCGACCGGCGGATCGCCGTCCACGGCGATGATGGCAGCGACCATTCCGGGAGCGAGTGTCCCGACCGAGTCCGCGATTCCGATGTGCGACGCAGCGACCTTCAGTTGTAGGACGGAAGACGGCCGCCGACGTGCCGAATCGCTGACAACGGATGTGCCGGCGACTGACGGCCCCGCCGTCGCCCATCGTGGTATCCTGGCTCTACACGTGGCTCGCGAGCGTGAACGATGACTCTCCGTTTTCACGGGGCGCCCGTTCCGGCAGCGTACTTCGAGCCACAACTCCAGAGAAATGTCATGCGAAACGCAGTCGCTTTGGGTTCGATGTTGTTAGTGCTGGCGGGTCGTGGCTATGACAGCGGCAGTGGCCCCGACGGTCAGGCCTACACGGTCGCGGTCTCCATCGCGTCGACCGATCCGATGACAGCGGCGGGAGAGATACGGCTGGCCACCGCGGTAGTGAGGGACGCATACGGGTCGGTGATCTCAGCACCGTCAGTGTCATGGCGCACGAGCGCGCCGGCCGTCGCCACGGTCGCAGGATCCGGTGCCAGCGCAACCGTCACGGCCGTCGACGATGGCACCGCGAGCATCACGGCTGCGAGTGGAGGCGTTGAGGGAGTGATCACGGTCACCGTGCGTCGCAGCGTCGTGTCGATCGAGCTGTCGGCGCCGGACTCCGTAGTCGTGGCCGGTTCCACCACGCAGCTGACCGTCGTCGGACGCGACGCAGGAGGGGCCGCGATCACTGGTCTGACGGCGTTCGTTTCGCGACCAGTAATCCATTCAGCGTCCAGGTTTCGCCCAGCGGATTGGTCACGGCGTTGTTCAGTTCCTTCACACCACATGGTCCCGACGGTTTCGACGCAGTGGCCGATGTGCTGGTGGACCTGTCGCTGGAGAATCAGACGAACACGAACGGCACGCTGAGCGGCACGTTTTCAGCGACGGACATTCATCCGCAAGGTGGCCGGCCCGCCATATCGCTCGACTCTCTGGTTACGCTGATGGGGACTCCCGGGATGGCGTATGTCGACATGCACACGGCGTTCTTCCCCGACGGCGCGATCCGCGGCTCGATATTCCGACGCCAGTGAGCCAGGAACGTCGGAATCGCCTCTTGAAGTCACGACGCGCGCACTCGCGGTGGTGCCTCCACCAGGCCTTGCTCGGCTCTCGCGTCTGCCGCGAGCTCCCACCCCTTCTCAAACCACGACACGCCGAATACCACGATCAGGAGTGACTCGAGGACGAGAACCGGGCGCCACGGGGCGATCGCCTTTCGCACACCATCCGGCGCGAACGCATAGGCCACAACCAGCAGGAGGAGTACGATCATTGTCCATCCATATCGGCGATACACGTGGGCTCGATCGCGCGACTGACTGAACAGGAGGAGTGGGAAGAGCGCCAGGCACGTGAACAGAGTCGCTGCCGCCAAGCCATGCAGCATGCCGATGGTGGGAGGCAGCGCGGTAGACTCAGACGGCGGGCTCGTAGGCATCAGCGCAACGACGACCGCGGCCACACCGGCCGCTTTTCCCAACCAGGAGTCGGCCACGCCAGACTGGATCGATGGTCGCTGTGATCGGGCTGCGGCGAGCTGCCGCGGCCTGTAACGATAGAAGAACAGGAAGACTCCGATGACCCAGAGAATGCCAACGAACCAGTCGCGCGCGGCAGTGAAATAGTAGGCGCTGATGGAACTCTGAAGGTCCTGGCGCTGGACCAGCGATGAGAGAATCAGAAGCAGCGGGAGGGAGACACCGAGCACTCCGATCGCAGTCCGGTAGTGCGGGTGCGTTTCCAGGACTGAACCCGCGGCAGCACGTCGCAGTTGTTGAAGCATGACCGACCTCCGATGAGTGCCAGCCCAATGCCTCCCACGGCCCCGACAGTTACAGGCGCGGACATAGCCCTTTCGAGTATTTGCGGCAAGCCCCCGACAGGAATCCGATTACCGGTTGGCTGCCGAGTCCGTCCCGCTGCTCGCCTGGTCGCGAGTCACCCTGCGTGACCGAACGCGGTGTCGGTTACCAAAACCGTCCCGCGCTGGCCTCCAACTGAGGCGACGCGAACGAGCGACTACCTCGGGCGATAGTGCTGGCCCAACGCAGCGGCTGTTGTTCCAGCTACCCGTCCCAGGACGCTCGCGGTGTTCCGAAGCTCGCCGAGCGCCTCGGCCTGCGGGCCGATCATCACGATGAACGTCTCCTCGGCGCCTGCCACGTCCTTGCCGTGATCGGTCCAATCGCTGGAGGTGCGGCCGCGACCATGATCCGCCGTGAAGATCAACGTCGTCTTCCCCCGATAGTGGGGATCCGACTGCACCGCTGACCACAGCTGCGCGATGTACGCGTCCACCGCGTGCGCGGCATCGAGAAACCGGTCATAACGACCCTCGTGCCCGAAGTCGTCAGTCTCGGCGTACCCGACGAACAGGGCGCGTGGCAGTTCGTCCTTGAGATACGGCAGCACTTCTCGCTGCACGATGCCGTCATGGGGCTTGGATCCATTCGTGTGCACCTGGATCCGGCTGCGCTGGACGTTGAAGATGTCGTGGAACGTGTCCCACGTTCCGAACGCCGCCACCCGGCCGCGAAACTCACGCCGCTGATTCAGCCACTCGAACACGGTCACGTTAGGGTTTGGTCCGTATTCGTTGCGGTCGATGCGCGGGTCGGGATACCCAACAAGCATCTCGTTGTAACCGGGATACGAGAATTTCATCCCGTTCGTGACCTCGACGCGGCTCCCAAGGTCGCGGTTGCCTGACAATTGGCCCTGTCGCGCCAGCGTGCTCCAGACGAATGGCATCAAGACCTGACGGCGTTCAGCCACCGTCGCGCGCCAATATTTCCGGCGGACGCCGTCCCCGTCGTCGCCGAGCGCTTTGGGATTGCCGAAGAGGAGCGTCGAGTCGGCGCCACGGAACACTTCCTGCCACCGCAAGCCATCCGACACGACGAGGATGACACTGCGCGAATCGTCCGAGCCATCGCCGGCTCGGTCGCGCGCGTCACTCCTCTGGTCGTACGCAACCGCGAGGACGCTCGCCGCGACCAGGAAGATCCTGTGCCGAATCATGCCTTAAGATACGGGACCGACCGTCGCGGCGTTACAGCCATGGCGAGGCGCGCGCATGAGGATGGCACGGTCCCATCTCCGGCGGGCGCTCCTCAGTCCCATTACCCCGGCGGCAGCCGCGGCAGCCGTCCCGCGGTCCACGGGATCCCAGCCGCCTCCGCCGACGACTCGAGCGACTTCACATCGACGTCGGCCAGCTGCCGGATCTCGGCGAGAATCCCCGTGATCGCTGTCCGGACAATGTCGAGTTGAGCAGTCTGCGCCGCCGTTGGTGCCTCCAGCGTCGCGCCTCGCGATTGGCCCAGCGCGATCTGCAGCCGGGTCAGCAATCCGTTGGGTGAGCTTTCGTTCCTTCGCCCGCGCGTCGGATCGCCGTTCAACCGTTCCCGCACGTCGAGCAGCCTCGTTTGCAGTGTTCGCACCTGACGAACGAGCGCGCTCTCCGAACGCGCCGATTCGTCGATCGCCCGCCTCAGGAAACGAAGCCGTCCATCGAGATCGTTGAGATAGGCCGCGGCGCCTAACGCCGCACGTTCCAATTCGGCGTTGCGAAGCTCGGACGCCAGAACCGTCGCGTTGCGCGGATTGCGGCGTGATCCGGGCGGGTCCGCATCCACCACCGCAAAGGTGACCGGTGCGCCGATTGGGGATAGCACGCCGTCGACGCGCGTGAACAGCCGCGCCGTGTATTGCCCCGGCAACACGAACGGTCCGACCGGCGCCGAAAAGAACGGGAAGTCGGGATCGAGCTGGAACGGCGGGCCATTCACCGGATCCGTGGGCTGGTAGTGCAGGTCCCACGTCACGCGATGGATCCCGGACGCGGTTGGACCCGTCAGGCGCCTGACGCGATTGCCGGCGCTGTCGCTCACCTCGATGATCAGCGCGGGATCCTCCTCGCGATCCTCCGCCTTGAGGTCAGCCCACGAGGGAATCGCTGCATCGGTGCCCTTCTTCGCCGCGGTGTCGTCCGCCTCACGACGCTTCGCCTTGCGCGACTTGAGCTCGTCGCGGAGGTAGTAGGTCAGCGTCGCGCCAAAAGGCGGATTCTCCGCGAAGTAGTGCCCCGAGCCCTGGAAAGACGCACCCGGGAGGCCTAACGGCGCCGACTGCGCGTACATGACGGCCGGCCGCGCGGGGAAGAGATGGGCCGCGGAGGCGATGACCTCCTGCGTCAGTGTGCGTAAGGGTGAATAGTCGTCGAGGATGTAGAACCCCCGGCCGAACGTGGCCAGCACCAGATCGTTCGCACGCGGTTGAATCGCGATGTCGCGCACCTGGATCGTTGGCAGGCCGCCCTTGAGTGGCAGCCACTTTCCACCGCCATCGACGCTGGCAAAAACGCCGAAGTCTGTGCCGACAAAAAGAAGCTGCCGGTTCCGTGGATCCTCGGCGATGACCCACGCCGAGCCCCGGGCCGGCAGGTTGCTGGTGATGTTCGTCCAGGTCCGGCCGAGGTCCGTGCTCCTGAGCACATACGGCTTGTAGTCGCCCGTCCAGTGATTGTTGAACGTCGCGTAGATGGTGCGAACGTCGTGCGCCGAGGCGGCCACGCGCGTGACGTAGGTGGTTTCCGGCACCGTCGGGAAGCGATCGATGCTGCGCCACGTCGTGCCGCCGTCCTCCGTGACCGAAATCCGGCCGTCGTTCGTGCCGGTAACGAGCAGTCCTTCCTGCAGCGGTGATTCCGCGATGGTCGTCACGTTGCCGAAGAGCGTCGTCGAGACGTTGCGCCCCACGGCGTCGATGCCCTGGACGCGATCCATCATCTTGAGGGTCGAACGACCGATGTTGCGCGAGAGGTCGGGCGAAATGATGCGCCAGGAGTTCCCGCGGTCATCGCTCCGCAGCACGCGTTCGGCGGCAAAGTAGAGCCGCGTTGGAGAATGCGGACTCACCATGAGCGGCGAGTCCCAGTTCCATCGGAGACCAGGACCGTCCGCGGCGTCCTCCGGCTGAATCCCCATCACGTCGCCCGTGGCGAGATTGAAACGCGACAGGAAGCCGAACTGCGATTGCGCGTAGACTGTATTGGGATCGGAGGGATCCACCGCGCTACCGAAGCCGTCGCCGCCACTCGTTATGAACCAGTCGGCGTTCCGGATGCCATTGACCGAACGCGTCCGGCTCGGCCCGCCCAGTGAGAAGTTGTCCTGCGTCCCTCCGAAGACCCGATAGAACGGCTGCACGTCGTCCACCGTCACGCGGTAGAACTGGGCCACCGGCAGGTTGGCAGCGAAGCGCCAGGTGCGGCCACGGTCGTGCGTCTCGTACACGCCACCGTCGCAACCGACGATGAGATGCTCCGTGTCATCCGGGTCGATCCAGACGGAATGGTTGTCGACGTGCTTCTTCTGTTCGCCCACTCGGCGGAACGTGCGCCCGCCGTCTTCGGTCACCTGCAGGATGACGTCAGCGGCATAAACGCGATCGACGTCGACGGGATCCGCGAAAATCTCGTTGTAGTAGTTCCCGCCCGTCTGGTAGGAATTCATCTTTTCCCAGCTCACGCCGCCGTCCTGCGAACGGAAGAAACCACCGCGACCCTGGGCTGCGTCGGCGATGGCGTAGACGACGTCAGGGTTGGCTGGCGACATGGCGAGTCCGATGCGTCCCAGATCGCCTAACGGGAAACCCGCCTGTGACTTCGTCCATGTCTTGCCGCCGTCTGTTGAACGATGCACTCCAGATCCGGGCCCACCTGCGACGAAACAGCAGGTGCGACGCTGGCGCTGCCAGGTCGTGGCGATGAGCACGTCAGGGTTGCGCGGATCCATCTGGACGTCGTTCACGCCGGTCCAGTCGTCGACAGAGAGCACGCGCGTCCAGGTCGTCCCGCCGTCGGTCGTCTTGTAGAGTCCGCGCTCGCCACCCTTGCTCCAGACCGGACCCTGCGAGGCGACGTAGACGACGTCGGAGTTGCGCGGGTCGATGAGGATTCGGCCGATATGCTCGCTTTCCTTCAGGCCGACGTTTTTCCACGACCGGCCGCCGTCGATCGACTTGTAGACGCCGTCGCCATACGCGACGACCCGCTGGGCGTTGTTCTCGCCGGAGCCTACCCAGACCACGTTAGGGTTCTTCGGGTCGATGGTGATCGCACCAGTCGAGAAGGAACCTTCACCGTCGAAGACCGGCGTGAACGACAGCCCGGCGTTCACTGACTTCCAGACGCCGCCAGCGGACGTGGCGACGTACCAGGTTTTTCTGTTGGTGGGGTCGACGGCGACGTCGGAGATGCGGCCCGAGGTGAGCGCCGGTCCGATGGATCGAAACCGCACGCTCCCAGCTAACGTGGCCAGCTTGCTTGTATCTGGTGCCGGTGAGGCGGGTGCCGTCGTCGTCGCGGCGGGTCTGGCGGTCGGTTGCGCGAGGGCCGGCACCGCGGCGAGGGCGGCGGCTGCGTACAGGAGGAATTGGATGTTTCGCATGCGCCGAATCTACCGATCCTCGGCGCCGCCAGAAGCACCCGCGATGACGAAACGTGGGAACGGTGTTGCCAGCCGTCGTCGCCGCTCGTGGAGCTCGGTCAGCGCCCCCGTCGAGCCGCGACAGCGAAGGCGAGGAAGTAGCGCCGCAACCCGGCGGCGGATGCCTCGGACACAGACGGATCGAAGAAAAGGCGGCAGAACTCCTCGCGCGCCCGGAGAATCTCGCGCCGGCGGTGTCCGGCCCAGCGACCATCATTCGCCGTCAG
>DATCIJ010000026.1:0-14303 GCA_036507855.1 Gemmatimonadaceae bacterium
TGGACGAATCTCTCGCCGAGCACCCGAATCTGGCCGAGTTCCTTCTGCGTCAGCTCGCTGAATCTGTCGGCGAGGTACATCATCGTGTCGTCGAACCATTGGGCCTGGTCGTCCGGTTCGCAACCGATCACCCCGCATTGCATGATGTGCTGAAACATCTCGTCGCGGGCCTCCTCGAAAGGGGTGGGCAGCGCGACTTCACGCGGACGCCGTACTTGTCTCTTCGCCATTAATCCCGGGTAGGTGTTGAGTGGAACGCCAGAAAGATAAAGCGTGACGTGACACCGTTGTACCTACGCGTCGCACTCTCGTTTCGTTGCTGAACCCGGGAATGGCGTTGGAATCGGTGCGCCTTCCACGCCTGACGTGGTGAAGGGACGCCGGATGACGAGGATATGTTCCTGCGTGGCGGGCATTTGCGGGAAAACGCAGCGCGCCTGGCGCGCTGGACTGCCCGGTTACCGCTGGCATAACTTGCTCCGTCCAATGACAGAAGAGACGTACGGCGAAGACCGCGCTCGCCGCCTCGAAGCGCTGTTGCGAGCCTTGGCCAGCCGGATCCACGAGCTAGACCAGGCGGGCAAGCTCCTTGGCGACCCCGGGGAACTGCTCCGGCTGATGGGCGACATTCGGAGTGAGCTGTTCACGTACGAAGTGCGCGCGACGTTCGACACGCCCGAAATCGCCGAGAATCGTCGAATCGTCTCGGAATCCCAATCCAGCGAGATCACCGAATGGCAAAAGACCGAATGGACGCCGGACGAGGACGATCCGGAAAGCCGGTAAAACCCGGGTCTTCAACCGGCGGAGGGTCGAAAAGGAGGGTTGAGGTCCGCCCGTCCGATCGCCGGCCGTTCTACGTCCTCCTGGGCGCGATTGCCGTCGCCGCCGTCGCTTTCATCGCCTGGCAGATGACGCAGTCCAGGTCATCGGGCGTGATCACGATCGACGCGAATACCCCGCTGCCGGAGGCATCCGGGTACCTGATGGGGAACGCCGCAGCGCCGGTACAGATCATCGAATTCGCCGACTTCGAATGCCCGGCCTGCGGATCCTTCGCGACGCTCACGGAGCCCGACATGCGCAAGCGGCTCGTCGAGACCGGCCAGGTGAGCTACCGATTCCTCGACTTTCCGCTGCCCATCCACGCCAATACCTGGGACGCATCGATGGCCGCCGCCTGCGCCAATGAACAGGGGAAGTTCTGGGAGATGCACGACCAGATCTTCGCGACGCAGGACCAGTGGGCCACGCAGGCAACCAATCGGCCCAAGGCGGTCTTCAGCCGGCTCGCGCGGGCGATTCTCCTGAACGAGTCACAATGGGACGACTGCTACGACTCGCAGAAGTACAAGCTGAACATCGAGGCGAACCGGCGCGAAGGCGAACGACGTCTCGTTCAGTCGACGCCAACCTTCGTCATTGGCGACAAGCAGCTCCTCGGCGCACTGGGCTTCGACCAGCTCAAGGCGTTCGTGGATTCGGCAGCCGCCAAGGCAGCCGCGAAACCGGCCACGCCCCTGGGAGACACGGCGCTGAGCAAGTCGGCTCCGCCCGGAAAGTCGAAGCAGTGAGTTTCCGCGGTCTGGAGCGCCGCGCATGACGCGTCGCATGATCATCGCCGCGCTGGCACTCGGTGGCGTGGGGCTCGCGACGTACCTGGCGATGTACAAGCTGGGGATGATCGGGCAGCTCGCGTGCAAGGTCGGGCAGTGCGAGACCGTGAACCTGAGCCGTTGGGCGACGTTCCTCGGCCTCCCCGTCGCCGTCTGGGGCGTCGGCTTCTATCTGGTGCTGTTTCTCGTCGCTCTGACAGGCACGACCGAGCGGTACGTCCATGCTGCGTGGGTGAGTCACGCCCTGCTGGCGCTCACGGGTTGGGGCGTGCTGTTCTCGACCTGGCTGACGTATCTCGAGCTGAACGTGATCCACGCGGTGTGCATGTTCTGCGTGATCAGCGCGGTGCTGGTCACGGTGACGTTTCTGGTGGCCGTGCTCGAGTGGAAGAACAGGCCCGCTGAACAGAGCTGAGTCATGAGCCCTGGCACCCACCAGTAACAACTCAGCTAGTGCCGTTCCAACTTGTTTCACCGAACGCTCGAAGGTATGGGTTTGCATTGAACCACTTGGCGAGAATAGTTGGAACGGCACTAGGATTCCCGTTCTTCGTATTGGTCCTTGAGACTCGCAACGACCGCCGGGTCTGCCAGCGTGGTCGTATCGCCTAACGCTCGGCCTTCGGCGATATCCCGCAGCAGCCGGCGCATGATCTTGCCGGAGCGCGTCTTGGGGAGGTCTGCCGAGAAGAGGATGTCATCGGGTCGCGCCAGGCCGCCGATCTTCTGCGCCACGAAATCGCGCAACTCGTCGCGCAACGCCGGCGATGGGTGCTGGCCAAGCCGCAAGGTGACAAAGGCGGCGATGGCCTGGCCCTTCAGATCATGCGCCTTGCCCACGACGGCTGCTTCCGCGACGGCGAAGTGTTCGACCAGCGCCGACTCCACCTCCATCGTACCGATGCGGTGTCCCGCCACGTTCAGCACGTCGTCGACGCGACCGAGAATCCAGAAATAGCCGTCGTCGTCGAGCTTGGCGCCATCGCCGGGGAAGTACAGGTCGGGTCGACCGGGCCACTTCGTGAAGTACGTCTGGACGTAGCGCTCGTCGTCACCCCAGATCGTGCGCAGCATCGAGGGCCAGGGACGCGTGAGCGCGAGCAGGCCGCCGCCGACCGGGATCTCCTTCGCGTTGGAGTCGAGTAGTGCGGCGAAGTACCCCGGCAGCGGACGCGTCGCGCTGCCCGGTTTCGTTTCCGTGACGCCGGGGAGCGGCGAGATCACGATCGCACCGGTCTCCGTCTGCCACCACGTGTCGACGATGGGGCAGCGCTGGTGTCCGATGTGCTCCTGATACCACATCCACGCCTCGGGATTGATCGGCTCGCCCACGGTGCCTAACAAGCGCAGCTGCGAGAGGTCGTGCTTCGCCGGGTGCTCGTCGCCCCACTTCATGAAGGCGCGGATGGCCGTTGGCGCCGTGTAGAACACCGTGACGCCATGGTGTTCGCAGATTTCCCAGAACCGATCGCGCTCCGGCCAGTCCGGCGCGCCTTCGTACATCACGCAGGTGGCCCCGATCGCGAGCGGTCCGTACACGACGTAGGAGTGTCCGGTGACCCAGCCGATATCGGCTGTGCACCAGAAGACGTCGGAGTCGCGCAGGTCGAACACATCGCGGGTCGTCGTCGCGACACCGGTGAGGTAGCCGCCGGTGGTATGAACGATGCCTTTCGGCTTTCCAGTCGTGCCCGACGTGTAGAGAATGAAGAGGACGTCTTCCGCATCCATCGGCTCGGGCTCCGACTCCATGGATGCGTGCTTCATCAACTGATGCCACCAGTGGTCGCGCCCGTCGACCATTTCGGCGAACTCGTCGCTCATTCCGCCGGGACGCCGCTGCACGACGACGACGTGCTCGACCGACGGCACGTCTTCGAGCGCCTTGTCGGTGTTGCGCTTGAGCGGGACGACCTGCCCCCGACGATAGCCCGCATCGGCCGTAATCACGACTCTCGCCTGCGCATCGTTCATCCGGTCGCTCAACGATTCGGGCGAGAAGCCACCGAATACCACGGAGTGAATCGCGCCGATTCGCGCGCAGGCCAGCATGGCGATGGCCGCTTCGGGAATCATCGGCAGGTAGATGCCGACGCGATCGCCTTTCTTCACGCCAAGCTGCTTGAGCACGTTGGCGAACTTGCGGACCTCGCAAAACAGGTCCCAGTACGTCAGGGTGCGTCTGTCGCCGGGCTCGCCTTCCCAGATGAGTGCCGCCTTGTTTCGCCGAGCGGTTCCGATGTGCCGATCGAGGCAGTTCTGCGAGACGTTCAACTGTCCGCCAACGAACCATTTGGCGCGTGGCGGGCTCCACTCGAGCACGCTGCGCCAGGGCCGAATCCATTGCAGCTCGGCGGCCTGCTCGGCCCAGTACGTCTCATAATCGGCCGCCGCCTTCTCGTGCACCGACCAGTCGCGTATGTGAGCCTGCCGCCGGAACGAATCCGGAGGCGGGAACTTCCGGTTTTCCTGAAGAAGGACGTCGATGTCGGACATGGGATGCTGTGTGCTGGGTGCGATTTGCAGGTGCAGGGAACCGCGCGGTGCGATTGGCCGGGCGGCCGAGTCACTGAATCAAGCTGTTAGTCGGCCCGACCCTTTGCCAGCGCTACCTGACACATCGCGGCCCATGGAGCCGTAGATTGGAGGTGAAGTGCCGTCCGCCTCACTGCACCAGGAGTGCTTATGGACGAGAACATCGCTCGTGTCATCTTTGCCGCCGTGATCGGTGGAACGATCGCGATCTCAATGATCGCCATGGCGGTAGCGCGCATCGCGACGTCACGTCGGCGGAGGGACCTTCCCGACTCCAGCATGGCCCGGCTCGAGGAGCGGCTGGAACGCATGGAGCAGGCCATTGACGCCGTGGCCACGGAAGTCGAACGCGTCGCTGATGGTCAACGATTCACCAGCCGGCTTCTCGCCGAACGGCGGGTCGAACAGCAATCTTGAGGGCGTGCCGACGCGCCGGTTGTTACCACTCGTCGATCTCCGGTCCATACGCAATTGATCGCCCTGCTCGCTGTCTTTGCCGCCATCGCGATCATCATAATGATCGTGCCAGCGATCGCAACAACGGTCGCGCGGAACGTCGTGAACAGCCTGGACCGCAGCCCAACTTCGGGCTCAATCGACCAGAGCCTCGTCGAGGCGCGGCTTGGCCGCATCGAAGACGCGATCGACGCCATGGCGTTTCAGATCGAGCGATTGTCGGACCAACAGCGTGCGTTGCTCGGCCCAGTCTCCGACGCTTCGCGTCAGGAAGAAGCGAACCGCATGCGGACGGAGACCCCAACATAGCGCGAGGCGCAAAGCGCAAAGCGCCCAGGGACTGAACTTCAGCTCTTTGCGCCTGGCGCTTTGCGCTCGACGCTCAGGATCCCGAATTCCCAGACCATCGCCGCCACGATCGCGCCCAGAATCGGTCCAACCCAGTAAACGACCTGCCCGGCAAGCACGCCGGACACGACCGCCGGGCCGAACGAGCGAGCCGGGTTCATCGATCCACCAGTGAGCGGGCCGATCGCGAGAATGCCGGCTGCTATGGTGAGCCCGATGGCCAGTCCACCGATCTTCGGCGAATCGCTGTTCACCGCCGTCCCGTACACCACGAACATCAGAAAGAAAGTCGCGATGGCCTCGAGTCCGATCGCCTGTACGGCCGTGACGTCGAGCGCAATCGACTGGCCTCCACCCGCCGCCGCCGTAAAGAGAGCGTCCGGCATCGTCAGCTTGAGGGCCCAGGCGGCGACCACCGCGCCGAGCAACTGCGCGACGATGTGCACGCCGGCGACGGTCGGCGTTATGCGGCGCGCCACCAGCAGGCCGATGGTGAGGGAGGGGTTGAGCTGACCGCCGGAGACGTTCATCGTGGCCGAAACCATCAAGGCCAGGATGAGCCCGTGCGCCAACGCGACCTGCAGCAAACCAGCGCTGTTGCCCGTCTGCTGGACCATCATGATCGCGCCGCCACCAATGAAGACCAGCGCGAACGTGCCGACGAATTCGGCGATGAAGTTCCGTTTCACGGCAGATGTGAGATGGGAGATGGGAGATCCGGGATGGTGCCCGGCGCCAACTTACCGCCCTCCGATCACCGTCGCCACCATCCACATCTGGCCTCTGGCCTCTGGCCTCTGGCCTCTGGCCTCTGGCCTAGTGCCGTCTCATGACGAGAGACGCATTGATCCCCCCGAACCCGAACGAGTTCGAGATGATCGTCTCCGGTTCGGCGGCGCGGCCTGAGCCGACCACGTAATCCAGGTCGCACGCCGGGTCCGGCGCGGTCAGGTTGACCGTGGGCGGCAGCCAGCGGCGGCTGAGCGCCAGTGAGCAGATCGCCGCCTCGATCGCTCCCGACGCGCCTAACGCGTGACCGTAGTACCCCTTGGTGCCGCTGATCGGGACGCGATAGGCGCGATCGCCGAGCACCTGCTTCATCGCCAGGGTCTCGGTGGGGTCATTGAGCGGCGTCGAGCTGCCATGGGCATTCACGTAGCCGATCTCGCCGGCGTCGACATGGGCGTCCTGCAGCGCCACCCGCATGGCACGCGCTGCCTGGGAACCATCAGGGCGGGGCGCCGTCATGTGGTGCCCGTCATTCGTCATGCCGAAGCCCAGCACCTCGGCGTACACCGGCGCGCCGCGTGCCAGAGCCCGCTCGCGCTCTTCCAGAATCAGGACCGCCGAGCCTTCGCCCATCACGAAACCGTCGCGATCGCGATCGAACGGTCGGGACGCGGTCGCCGGATCGTCGTTGCGCGTCGACATGGCGCGGATGAGTGAGAACGCGCCGTAGCAGAGCGTTGACAACGGCGCTTCGGCGCCGCCGCCGATCATGACATCGGCGTAATTGTCGCGGATCGCCCGGAACGCCTCGCCCACTGCGATCGTCCCCGACGCGCAGCTCATCGCATTGGTGGAGTTCGGGCCGTACACGCCGAACTCGATAGCCACATTGCACGAGGCCGCGCCGCCGAACACGGCCAGCGCCAGTGTGGCGTCAACCGCGCGAAGGCCACCGGCCATGTACTTGCCCATCTGGTCTTCCGCGTAAGCCACACCGCCGAGCGCTGACCCCATCATTGCCCCGATTCGCTCGCGATTCTCGCGCTCGAGAACGAGACCGGAGTCGTCGATGGCCATTCGAGACGCGACGACCGAGAACTGCGCGAAACGATCGAAGCGCCGGCTGCGGCGCTCGTCCAGATGGTCGGTGGGGACGAAGTCGTTCACCTCGGCCGCCACGCGCGATCGAAATGGAGACGGATCGAATCGCGTGACCGGCCCCGCCGCCGAGCGTTCGGCGCGAAGCCCGTTCCAGAGTCCGTCACGACCCAGGCCGATGGGAGTGATGGCTCCGATACCGGTCACCACTACGCGTCGCGTCATGGTGACTGGTTACTGGTGACCGGTGGCGCGGTGGATTGCTCAAGGTCTGGCCTCTGGCCTCTGGCGTCTGGCCTCGGTCGCTCAGCCTCCAGAGCCAGCCCTTCGAGCGTTCTGCTTGCGATGCCGTGCACGAAAACCGGACCAATGACCGACGTGGCAGCGAGCACGCCGATCAGTGGCCAGTGAGGACCATCCCAGACATGCAGCAGTCGCACGTGCGTGCCCCCGTCAGTGGGAGTAAAGCTCCACTCGACATCCATTTCCTTCGTCACGCCTCCGATGTGCCTGAACCGCACGGCGGGGCGCGACTGGTCAACGACCATCTGCGAGAGCCACCATGTTGGCCAGTTGACGAGGCCAAACGGGCGGTTTGCTGACATCTCCACGATGCCGCCGCCGTCGCTGTTTCGGCTGCGGAATCGCACGAAGCGGTAATGCTGGAGCAGCGCGGGCCAGCTCTCGACGTCCTTCACGAGGTCGAACGCGGTCGACACCGACGCATGGACGATTCGCTCATCGAGCGTTTCCATCGCGCGCCCGGCGGGCATCGGGCCAAGGTTGAACGGTTCAGTCACGGACCCACGTGAGTGTTGAGGTAACGACCTGCACTTGATTCTTCTTCATCTGCCATCCGCCATCCGCCATCCGCCATCCGGTCATGGTGTCCAACTCGCGGTCACTCGCCATCCCATGCGTCGCCTGACCTCCGGCACCACACCGACCGCGTTGCGCACCAGGTCGCGTAACTCCGATCCCTCGAAGCCGCGCAGGATGGAAACGACGCCGTCATGCCGGCTGACTTTGTGAAAACCCAGGGGAAAGGATACCAGCCAGAGACCTGCGGCAGCCACCCAGCTTCGCCTCAGGTCGGCAATCACCACACGTCGCCTTGCCACGCGATGCATCTCCCGCACGAGCTGGTGGGCGCCCTCGAACGCGAAATGGTGGAGAACCTGGGAGCAGATCACGAAGTCGAAAGCCCCCGCAGCGAAGGGAAGGGCCAGCGCATCTCCGCAAACACCGGCGACGGGCCTCTCTCTGGTGGCCTTCACGAGTTCGAGACGTCCGTCGAGTCCGTAGACCTGCAGCGAGATCCTGTCCGATGCCGCGAGCTTGCGCAGCCGCTCGGGGATGTCGCCGGTTCCGGTACCAACGTCGAGTAAGGTGGCGGCGGGACCGGACTGCCGCAGCCACGGCGCCAGTTCGGCTTGCACCGCGTGAACGCCGCCAAACAGGCGATTCGCGAGCGCAATGTCGCGATGCGATCGGCGCTGGAGCACGGGGTCCCGGTCAATATCGAGCCACTCCACTCCCCGCCGCCGCGCCGGCGTGAGGATGGGCATCGTTCAGCGCTCCAATTCGGCGTATCCGCCGCGGTAATACAGCAACGGACGAAGGTCCCTGCTCGTCGCGCCGTCCACCTGGGCAATGAAGATCGAGTGATCGCCGCCGTCATGCTGCTCGACGATGTGTCCCTCGATCCACGCCAGTATGTCTTCGAGGACAGCGATCCCATGGGGATCCCGGTGCAGGCCGATACCTTCGAACCGCCGTGATCCTTCTTCCTCGGAGAAGCGTCGCGACAGTGCCTCTTGCGTTGCCGACAGGATGTTGAACACGACTCGCTGGCCCTTTGGCAGGAGGTGATGAAGGTCAGCGGTCCTGGCAACACACGCGAGCACGAGGGGCGGCTGGAGGCTGACTGAGCAGAACGAACTCACCGTCATGCCGACGTCCCTGTCACCGGAACGTGTTGTCAGGACCGTCACCCCGGATGCGAACCGGCCGAGTACGGAGCGAAACGCGTCGGGATCCAGTGGGGGCAAAGGGCAGAGGGCAGAGGGCAGTGGGCAGAGGGCAGTGGCAAAGCGCAGAGCGCAACGCGCAAAGCGCAAAGGGGTGCGCGTTACGGCTCCGCAACCTGGTAGCTGCTTGTACCGAGCGTTAGGTCGGCGGCCTTTCGAGCAGGAATAATCGCGCCCGCCAACAGGCTCAGAATGTAGCTCGGCCGAAAGACTTCGCTCGGCGGGACGAAGTCGCCGGTGACGCCGACAAGAGTGTCCGCCAGCTCAGGACGCGTCGCGAGAGCGTGCGCCGCTCGGTTGATCAGGACTGGTGAGGCGACGGCGGCAGCAATTGCACGCTCGACCGCCCACTTCCCGGCGAACTCACGACGGCGGCAACGATCATATGCAGCCAGGGCGATGTCGGCCTTGCTCGGTTGCGCCGCTCGCGCGACTTCCCACGCATAGGAAGTGAGGAGTTCCGCGCCGCGCATGGCCGCGTAGATCCCCTCCCCGGTAAAGGGATCGAAAAAGTCGGCGGCGTCGCCAACCAGTACCGCCCCGGGGATCCAGGCCGTACGAGCTCTCCAATTGAACGGGCCAACGGCGCGGACGGGTGTCGCCGGGTACGCGGCTCCCAGGCGGGCGGCGATCCGATCATGACGCATGAGTTCGCGCTGCATGAACGCTTCCCGATCGTTCCCGATGTCGTCGCTGCGTCGCGTGGGGATGACCAGCGCAACGTTGGTCAGTCCATCGCCAACCGGTGCAAAGCCTGCGTACCCGCCGGCGAAGACATGCATGTCGCCGACATTGCTGTCGTGGTTGATGCCTCGGTAATGCCGCACCAACGCGATCCGCCGCGGCCAGCGTCCGTGTGAACCGAGGCGAGTGCGTCGCGCAACGACGGATCGCAACCCATCTGCGCCGATCACCAGGCGTGAGGAGAGCGTGAACGTACGTCCGTTCTCTCGTACCACGACGCCCACGACCCGACCGGTGGCGTCGCGGGCGACGTCCCGCACGTCGACTCTCTCGCGAACCCGAGCTCCCGCCTGCCCGGCGCGGGACAGCAGCGTCGCATCGAGAATGGGACGACGGACGGCGAGTCCGTAGTCACGGAAGGCGCGGAAGCCTGTGGCGGCGCGGAATGATCCCTGGAATGTCGCGCCGTTGGGGGCATGAACGCGCATGCCGGTGAGGCGTTCTGACGGTCCGCTCTCCAGCGCATCGAGCACGCCAAACTCGTTGAGAAGCCGCGATGCCTGAGGGCTCAGGTACTCCGAGCAGGGTTTGTCGCGCGGGAACGCGGCACGGTCCAGCAGCAGCACGTCACACCCGGCACGTGCCAGAAAAAACGCGACCGTCGAACCAGCCGGCCCGCCTCCAACAACGATTACCTCGGCGTCGAGCGAGGGCATCAACTGACTCGCTGGTACTCCTGACCAGCGAGGAACAATGTCGTGCCCTGTACTCTCACTTCGAGCGTGATGGTGCCCGGACTCGGCGCCGTGAACTCGATGACGACGTTCGATCCGTCCAGGCGCCACCGGGCCAGCGTCAGGGTCGAGTCCGCGGCGCCGAGCGTGACGTTCGTCGTGACGATCGTTCGCTGCGCCGCGCCGCCCGTCTCGAACGTCCATGTTGTCTCGGAGGAATGGAGATATCCGAAATCGTCGAAGAAGACGAGCGTTCGCCGCCAGGTGCCTTCGATCGTGGTCGTGTTGGTGCCGCCGCCCTGTACGATGCCGGTGGTACGCTTTCCCACCGGCTCGTAGGGTCCCACATCACACGCCGTCAAGGCCAGCGTCGCTGCCGACAACACCGGCAGCACCAGGCGCAGTCGAAGAGTCAGGTGAGTGTCCATGTGACCGCCGCTCCGGCAATCGTGCTCATCAGGTTGACGATGTCGTTGTTCCAACCACGTATGCCACCCCGGTGAAGGGTTGGCGTGCCGCACGAGTGAGTGCGGCGTTCTGTTGGCATGGCGCACGTTGCGCACCACCGGCGTTCCTGGACCGTGGCGCCGATTACCGAATCGACGAGTGATCCAACGATTCCGCCAGCCACGACAGCGTGCGCCGGCACCATCCAATCCAGGCGCGATACCACGTACGCCGCAAGGACGGCTGCCACAATTCCAGCAAGTGAGCCCGCGATCGTGACGCCACCCGACGTGCCGGGCGGGACCTGACGGCCGCTGAGTATGAGACGCGGAGTTCCGCCGAGCACGGTCCCGACTTCAGTGCTCCACGTGTCGACGGTGGCAGCGGCTATGGCGCCGGCCCCGACTGCCTGCCACGTACTAACGTCGCCGGCGGTGGACAAGACCGCGGCAGCGGTGAAGACCACGCCGTTCGCCAGCACCTGAACGGCGTCGCGACGGTTCCCCTTCTCGATGAGCGATCCGACCAGCAGCTCGCGTTCCTGGCTACGCCAGTGCGAGAAGGCGCTCGAGCTGACGAAGAAAAAGAGCAGCACTACCACCCAGCCCACCCCACCGATCATCGCGGAAGCGCCAACAGCCGTTGCGGCGATCGCGCCACTGGCGGTGAGCAGGCGGGCTCCGTATGCCAATAAGGCGACCGTGCCGGCGACCGCGAGCGCGACGATCATGTGCGAAAGCTGGGCTCGCGACGCGTGCGGCCGGAAGCGGCATGGGTGCCTACGGGAACGACTTGCGGCATGCTTGCGCCCCTTCCGCCAGGGTGGATGTTCTTGAACGGACAACTCGCGACCATTAGCGTTCGCGTGCACGAGTCCGCTGAGTCCGCTGAGAATCCATGTCCCCGACTGTCGACGCACTCCTTCCGCTGTCCTTCCTCGAAGCCGTCCGGCACGTCGATTCACCGGATCAGGACTTTGAAGCGGAGCTGGTGAGCGACCTGCGCAACAAGCGGTTCGGCCTCAGCGACACGGTCTACATGCAGATCCGCCGCTTCACCGATGCAGTGAAGCGTCACCAGCGCACCTCGCACGACGAAGCCGTTGCATTGGCGACGCTGATCGGCCGGCGTCCGGACGCGGAAGCGGTGTTCCGCGCGGCGGGGCGGTACCTCGCGGCGGAAGCGTACCAGAGCATCTCACCGTTGACGCGGCGCCTTCTCCTGGTGCTGCCGTCCCTGATCGTGCGCCCGATTGCCCTCCGGCACACGCGTCGTCTTGCCTCGCGGTACTTCAACGGGCGTGTGTCGCGGATCGGTTCGTCGATCTATCTCGAGGTAGCCCGCTCCGTGACCGTCGGATCGGCGCAGCGCTCGATCGGGTGCACGTATTATGAGGCGGGCCTGAAGGAACTGCTTCGCCTGATGGTAAACAGCGTGGGCGGCGTTGAGCACGTGCGTTGTGACGCCCGCGGTGAGGGAAGCTGCAGTTGGCGCGCGGAGTGGCGACCGACGAAGCCTGAATGAGCGCCATTCGCCTGTCGCCGGACTCGTTGGGCGAATACCAGTCGGCCCTGCGAGAGGCCGGCGTGGACGGATGGCTCTTCTACGACTTTCGCGGCGCCAACCCGGTGGCCGGCGAGTTGCTGGGCGTGGGTGGATTCATCACGCGGCGCTTCTTCGTGTGGCTTCCGTCATCCGGCACCCCCGTCGCGATCACGCACGCGATCGAGCAGGGCGTCTGGAGTGAGTGGCCGGCCGGATGGAAGAAAGTCGTCTACAGTTCCTGGCCGTCACTGGAACAGCACGTCGGGTCCCTCGTGGCGGGCAAGCGCGTGGCCATGGAGTACTCGGCCGGCGACGCCGTTCCATACCTCGATCGCATCCCGGCAGGCATGCTGGAGCTGGTGCGCGCCGCCGGGGCCACGGTGGTCTCGTCGGGCAATCTGGTCTCGCGGTTCTACGCGCGCTGGAGCGCGGACGATCTCGCTTCCCACCGCCGGGCCGCGAAGGTGGTGGCGGAAATCGCCCGGGACGCGCTCCGCTTCGCCGGCGAACAGGCAGGGAGCGGGCGCCCGGCCATGGAGCACGAAGTGCAGGCTCGCATCGTCGCGGCCTTCACCCGCGCCGGGCTCCTCTTCAGTCACGCGCCTAACGTTTCGGTGGGGGCCCACGCCGCCAACCCGCACTACGAGCCGTCGCCGGACCAGCCAGCGCCCATCACGAGCGGCAGCACGCTGCTCATCGACCTGTGGGCCACGGAGCCGGGCGGTGTTTACGCCGATCAGACCTGGATGGCGTCGCTCGGTACGCCATCGGCGCGAGCGCAGTCGATCTGGGAGGCGATTCGCGATGCACGCGATGCCGCGCTCGACCTGCTCCGCGCCAAGGCGGCAGCCAGGACGCCGGTTCGCGGCGCGGATGTGGACGACGCCGCCCGCCGTGTAATCACGGCGCGGGGGTTCGGCGAGTACTTCACCCACCGCACGGGGCACTCGATCGACGCGCACGACCTGCATGGCTCGGGGCCCAACCTCGACAACCTCGAGACGCGCGAGGAGCGGTTGATCTTCCCGGGTATCGGATTCTCGGTGGAGCCGGGGATCTATATCAACGGCGAGATCGGGATGCGCACGGAAGTGAATTGCTGCTTCCTCGACGGTGAGCTGGCCGTGACGCCCGACGAATATCAGCGGGAGATGATGATCGTTTAACCACAGGCCAGAGGCCAGAGGCCAGAGGCAGAGGCCAGAGGCCAGAGGCCAGAGGCCAGAGGGGAACGCGCCAACGTGCCGAGTCACGAGTCACGAGTCACGAATCACGACGTTTCCCTGCGGCGAGACCTCGGGCTCTTCTCGTGCACCCTGATGGTAGTTGGCGGCATCATCGGTAGCGGGATCTTCTTTACGCCCGCCGAAGTAGCGCGGGCGCTCCCGACTGGCGGCTGGATTCTCGCCGTCTGGGGAATCGGTGGAGTCGTTGCTCTCGCGGGCGCCCTCGCCTACGCGGAACTGGGCGCGATGATGCCCGATGCCGGCGGCGCGTACGTCTACATCAGGGAGGCGTTCGGCCCGCTGGCGGCGTTCCTCTGCGGCTGGATGACACTGCTGCTCATTTCGACCGGAGCGCTGGCTGCAGTCGCGTTGGGTTTCTCGGGTTACGTCGAACGGTACGTCGACCTCGGGGTGGTCGGTGGCAGGATCGGCATGGCCGCCCTCACGATCCTCATTCTCGGTGTCACGAACTACCTCGGTGTGAAACCGGGTGCCGTGGTGCAGAACGCGCTGACGGTGGCGAAGATCGTCGCGCTCGCCGCCCTGATCGTCGCGGGTTTCGCCTTGTGGAATGCCGTGGGCGATCCGGCGCCAGTGGTCGATGCTCCGGCGGCGCGCGACTCGCTGTTCGCTGGTTTTGCGGCCGCGTTCGTGGCCGTGCTGTTCACCATCGGTGGATGGCAGCAGCTCAACATGGTGGCCGGCGAGATCCGCCGGCCGGAGTGGACCATCCCCCGCGCCCTGACGCTCGGGATCGCGATCGTCATCGCGATCTATCTCGGCGCCAACGCCGTGTACGTGCACGTGCTGGGGCGTGACGGGCTTGCCGCCAGCGCGGCCGTGGCGGCCGACACC
>DATCIJ010000027.1:0-17660 GCA_036507855.1 Gemmatimonadaceae bacterium
GGAGTGGCTGGCGGCGAATCCCGAGGACCGTCGCGGGCCCAAAGGGGCGATCCGCAAGAGCAACCGCACCGACAACGAGAGCGCGAAGATGGCCACGGGCAAGGGCGTGATCCAAGGCTACACGGGCGTCGCTGCCGTCGACAGCGCGCATCAGATCATCGTGGAAGCCCAGGCGCACGGCACGGGGTCGGAGCAAGAAGTGCTGCTGCCCGTCGTCACCGCGATGCAGGACAGGCACGACGTGCTCTCGCCGCACTCGCTCATCACGGCCGATGCGGGCTATCACAGCGAAGCGAACCTGCAGGCGCTTGCTACCCGCGAGGTGGACGCGCTCATCGCCGACAACGACATGCGGCGGCGCGACGAGCGCTTTGCGACGCACGCCCACCATCAGGACGCGCCTGATCCGCTGCATGACAAATCGCGGCCCTCGTCCGAGCCGCAAGCCACCACCTATCCGCCGAGCGACTTCCTCTACGATGCGGAGGCGCGCACCTGCGTGTGCCCCGCGGGGAAATCCCTCTACCGCAAGGGTCGCCATCTCGTGATCAACGGCTATGTCGGGGAGCAATTCCGAGGAGCGAAACGCGACTGCGTGCCGTGTCCACACCGTGCGCAGTGCTTACGCACCCCCGAGAAAACGCAGACGCGTCAAGTCATGTTCTTCCACGGGCGCGCTGCGCGGAGTCCGGAGCCCGCCAGTCACACGGCGCGCATGAAAGGTCGCATCGATACCCCAGAGGGCCGTGCACAGTATGGGCAACGCTTCGGGACCGTGGAGCCGGTCTTCGGGAATGTGTGCTACAACAAGGGGCTCGCTCGCTTCACCCTGCGCGGTCGCATCAAAGTCGATGGGCAGTGGAAGCTCTTCTGCCTGGTCCACAACATCGAGAAGCTCGCCCATCACGGCTACGCGCACTAGTCAAGCGACCCCCCGACCACTCACGCGGCGTCCATCTCGGTCTCGCACCGAGCGATGGAGCGATGGAGCGATGGAGCACATCGCCTAACGCTCAACTGCCGTCTCACCCGCCCCGCGTCCGATTCAGAAACGGGTTTTTCTACAACCTGAACGAACTGCGTTTCAGCTGCGAACGCTCATAATGAATGCGAACACGGGGCGCTCGCGGTCCTTCATGGACAATAGAGTGAGCGCCCCGTGTTCGCTACCGACAGAACCTGCGTTCATCGGCTGCAAACGCGGGTTAGGCAACGGCGCGAGCGACGTAAAGTCCCCGGTGGTCAAACAGGCCGACCGGATTATGCGTCGCCGCCAAACCGGCGTCGCGAAAGCCCCCGAGCATCTCGGCGGAAGTGAACAGCCCGAGCTCGTGCACCTCACGCGCGGTCTGCGCACCATCCGCCCGCTCGATGTGGTACGTGAACGTCAGTGTTGAGACATTCCCGGCTACTGAGGTATGGCTGGTCCGCTCGACTCGGATACCGTTGACTTCGCCGCGCCTGATAGTGCCTTTACCGATTCGTAACACCCCAGGCGGAAACCATGGCTCGACGATGACGATGCCGTGTGGATTGAGATGCTGCCGGAAGCACTGTAACGCCGCGGTGACGCGAGCGATGGTCCTTAGGTAGCCGATGGAACTGAACATGCACGCGACGACGTCGTATCGTCGCTCCAGATCGAATCCACCCATGTCGGCCAAAACGAAATTGGCGTCAGGCACTTTCTGCCGCGCGAATGCTAGGAGTCCCGGATCGATGTCGAGCCCGTCGACGACGAAGCCATGCCGCATGCGGAGATGCTTGGCATGCTCGCCGGTGCCGCATCCAACATCCAGAATGGTTCGGGCGCTGGGATGCGTCGTTCGCACGAGTCTCGCAATCGCATCCGCCTCGGCGGCATAGTCTTTAAACGTGCTGTAAATCGCATCGTAGAGTTCAGCGGACTCGGAGAACATGCGGGACCCTGTTGTTGCCTAACGGATGGCGTTCTGCTGCGGTGGACTAGATAAGATCGCGCCGTGGACACGAGCGAAGCGAGTGCCTCGGCGCGTTCTACAGCTCCACCGCCAGCAGCAACGCACGTTAGCTCGCGCATTCGCGGTCAACGGATTCACTGATTGCGTCAATGAGACGCTCAAGCGTTGCTCGGGTCTTGCCCGCAATGCGACGCACTGCAAACCACACGCAAGCCGCAGTAACCCCCGCACCACCGGCAAGGACCAGGTACGGATTCGCAAACCCGCTGTCTCCAGCCGCAATCGCAGTGTACAGGACCGCCAACACCCCAGCGCTTCCGAGAATCAGGGGACCGACCAAGTAAGCGCGGTGATCGACAGTGACTTGTACTCGAGTCTCCGCACCGTCTCCTTGGGCAGACACGAAGACGTGGCCCGCCTTGGTGGACCACGAGACGCCAGAGGCGCCTGCATCGCCCACACCATGAGTCTGCAACACCGTGCGCGCTGAATTGAGGATCCGTCGCGCACTTTCATCAGTAAGTGCACCCGGCAGGTCAAAGGCTCGTCGGTCCCGCAAAACGCCGCCCATGGCTTGGCTTAGAACGGCACGCCGGCTTTCATCTGGGATGAGGCGAGCCGCGCGCGCGATAGAATCTGCATCCAGTCCCGCCTCTGCACCGATCGACGTGATCTCCTTGAGGGTCAGGCCGTCCTCGATGCGACTTACCGAGTTGGAGGAACCGGCGAGCTCCGCTGCCTTTGACAGGATCAGCGAGAACTCTCTCTCCGTGTACCTCTTCGACGCGTCACTCAAGATTGAGGCCGGTGCGGATGGGAAGACGTTCGGCGTCGAGCTAACTTGGTTTTCGCCTGATCCACGCTATCCAATCCCGGCGAGGCCTGCAACGCCAGGTACCGCATCACAACACGACGCTGCTGCCGCAATAACTGCGCATGGGTCCAGATATCACGGCGAAGACAGGCGGAATACCTCGAAAGTGCGGCCAGCAGACAGCGCGTATCACTGCACGCCACGCAGACTCCGTCGCCTACGGTTGAATCGGGAACCGGGCACGCGCGCAATCCCCACTCCTTTCCTCGTCTCCCAACCAAGATCTGCTGGAAGGCTCGGAGGACTCGTACCGCGACGTTCAGACGTCTGCGCTACCTGCCCCGGACAACGCCCTCCACGCGCCGTTCAGGATCGAACGCAGCGGCCGCATAGGATTGGATGCCGACGGCCGTGACAGCGGAGACTCGAGACTCGAACTCGTCGAGCTCTTCCAGTCCCGCGCCGAAAAGCCAGGCGTCGAGCATCTCGCCAAGCACCACTGCCCCGCTCTGCAGAGCGATAGCGTGTGAGCCAATGGCATACCGGGCCGCTCGCGCCAACTCCTCACCGGTCACCGGTTCATCCCGCAGTCTGGCGCATTCCGCCAGCAGCGCCGCGCGTGCTTCGTCCTCACGAGCCGGATCAGTCGCGATGTAGGTCGCGAACATGCCAGCGCTGACCCGCTCGGCTGACCACGCCTGAACCGTGTACGCCAAGCTTCGCTTTTCGCGCAGTTCCTCGAAGAAGCGGCCACCAAGCCCACTCGCGACACCGGCCAGCAAGCTTACCGTGAATCGCGCCGGGTCGCGGCGCACCGGACCCGGGAAGGCGATCGCCAACGCCGTCTGCGCCTTGTCACGATTCTCGACGCGTCGCTGAACGGAATCGGGCCATGACGGCACCGATGGCGGCGTCGCCGGCGCCATGACGATTTCGCCGAAGGCATCGGCGAACGCCTGCGCGAGGTCGGATTCGCTGACATCACCCACCGCGGCCGCCACGGCCGACGACGAAAGCACCGCGCGTTGGTGCCAGCCGCGCACGGCGTCACCGGTAACGGCCCGGAGCGACTCCTCGTCTCCCAACAACGAACGGGCATACGGGTGGCCGGCGAACGCCGCTTCGGTCGCCAGTCGCACAGGGTAGCGGAGCATGTCATCCCTGAGCTGCGCGAGTTGCGACAGGGCGATGGTTCGTTCCGTGTCCACGGCCGACTCGTCGAACCGGGGATACTGAACAACGTCCTGCAGCAGATCTATTGCGTCACGACATCGGGAGAGCGGAACCGACAACGTCCAGCCACTCCCGTCAGGCGCCACGCTCGTTCCGATGCTCCCGCCGAGTATCTCCGACTCGCCGGCGATGGCGTCCGCGTCCCGATGCAATGTGCCCTTCACCGACGCTCTCACCATGAGCGTCCCGATCCCCGCCAGGTCCGCCGGCTCCGCCGCTGCTCCGCCCGACGCATAGAGACCGATATGCACCATCGGAGCGCCCGGCCTCCGCCTGACGAGTATCGGCAGGCCGGATCCGGCCCGAAACACGCAGACAGCGCCGATCCGGCGTTCCAGCGTCACCTGCGGCTTCCGCGCGAGAGCCGGCTGTCGCGGCGGCGCGGCCGCCGGCGCAACGACAAAACCTGACCCGTCGGCATCGAGGCGCGATCGGACATCGGTGGCGGGCCGATCGAACACGGGATTGGCGCGTGGCCGGTAGATCAGCATCGACGCCTGATCGGGATCCAGGTGTCGATCCATGGCCCCTTGCACGGCCGCGGGATCCAGTGACATCACCTCGTCGAAATACTCCGACGCCTTCTCCCACCCGCCGAGTCCTTCCCACTCGGCCAGGAAATCGGCCTGCCCTTCCATGGTCTCCTGTCGACGGAGCCATCTCGCCTCGAAAAGCCGTTGTACCCGCTCGATTTCGAACGCGGACGGAGGCTGATCGCGCAAAGCCCGAAGGTTCGACCAGATCGCCTCCGCCGCCTCGGCGGCGCGCCCCGCGTTTCCTTCAGCGCGGACAATGAAGACGCCGGTGTCGCGGGGCGTGTAGTTCATCGCCAGCACCTGCGATGCCAGTTCGCGTTCGCGGACTCCCCGATAAAGCCGTGATCCCCTGCCATCGGCGAGCAAGGCGCCGGCGACGTCCAGCGCCGGCGTGTCGCGGTGATGCGGTCCCGGCGTTCGCCAGGCGAATGCCACCTGAGCCTGCGTCACGTCGCCGGCCATCTCGCGAAACCGGAATCCGGGGAGCGAAATCTCGTCGGGACCTGCGTCCCGGCGAACCGGCTCGTCAGGCAGGTGACCGTACAGGCGCGTCACCTGTCTGAGCGCTTCGTCCGCTGGAACATCCCCGACGACGACGAGAATCGTGTTCCGCGGCCGATAGTGGTTCCTGTAGAAGCCGAGCATCCGGTCGCGCGTGAGCGCCCGGAGCCCCGTCTCCGCGCCAATTCGCCAGCGGCGGAAGCGGTGACGGTCGTGCAGCAGCGCATAGAGCGATTCCACGGCCACCGCGGGGGGCGAATCCAGCTTTCGCTTCGCCTCCTGGATGATCACCTCGAGTTCGCGGGCCAGCTCGCCAGCGTCGATCAGCGAGTTGGCATAGGCGTCGGCCTGAATCTCGAGCCCGCGAACGAATCCCGAACTGGGCAGGACGGTCTCGTAGGCGGTGTGATCGTAGATGGTGTGGGCGTTGAGATATCCGCCGCTGGCCTTCGTCTCGCGCGCGATCTCCCCAACGCCCCGGGTGGGCGTGCCCTTGAAGTACATGTGCTCCAGGACGTGCGAGATCCCCACGTCCTCATCGGGCTCGTCGAAGTACCCGGCGTTCACCCACGTCACGATGGCCGTGACCGGCGCTCCATGATCTTCGCGAACCAGGACGGTCAAGCCGTTAGGCAGGACGGTGCGCGTGACTTGAGGGGGCCGGGGCCCCAACGTCGCGGCGCGGGCACCCGAGGGCGCCCGCGCCGACACACCTTCACCGGATGTCACTTCAGGATGCGGAGCAATCCCGCGTCGGCGCTTCCCCTGATGAAGCTCTCGGCATCCCCAGTGGGAATCACGACGCCTGTCAGGGAAAACCCGCGCCGTGCCTCGTTCATCATGAACTCCTGTACCGGTCGGCTTGACCACGCGCCGGCCGAGTCACGCATCTTCGTCACGATTTCCTCCCAGGTTCCGTCGAACGGGTGACCGTCCTTCAGGATCCGGTGGGTAAGCCCGTCATGACGAGAGTCGGCCAGGCCGGCCAGCATCTGGCCGAAGAGCTCCAGCTGGTTGCGCGCATCGACTTGCGAGTCCTCGAGGGCGCGCTGCTCGATCTCCGCCAACAGATCGTCAATGGAATCCGGTTCACCGGCGAGCTCGGTCAACCTGGTCTCCCAACGGCGGATATCCGCGTCGTCGTCCCCCAGCCGGTGGATCGTCTTCTTCAGCTCGATGAGGCGCCATATTCCCAGCTCTTCCCAGTGATCCTCGGGTGCGGTGCGATCGAGGTGGAAGAGGGCCGCCTCGAGCTCCCCGCGATCATACAGAATATTCCCGAGGTAGATACGGGCTTCGGCGTTGTCGGAGTCGAGCTGCAGCGCGCGCCGCAGCGTGGCGATGGCCGCTTCATCCTCGCCGAGACGGTGCTGGGCGAAGCCGACCAGGGCGACCGCTTCCGCCGACTCAGGCGCCTGGCGGGCGGCGATCTCGAAGAACTCTCTCGCTTCACTCACCAGACCGTCGCGGAAGAGCGCGCGCCCGATCTGGAGCATCAGTTCGAGATCGTCCTCGTAGCCCAGGTCGAGTACCCGGCGAAACGCGCGGAGCGCGTCCGCCGTCTGGCCGAACCTGAGCAGGGTCTCACCATAGCCGGCGAGCGCGTCCTCGTGGTCTCCGTCGAGGACGAGCGCCTCCTCGAAGCTGCGGCGCGCCCACGCGAATTCCTCGCGAGCCAGGCGCGCGTAGCCGACGCCGATATGAAGCTCTACAGCGTGTGGATAAAGGGTGAGACCCTCGCGCAGCACGGCCAGCGCTTCGTCATACCTGGCGTCATTGTACAGCGTGTGCGCGCGTTCATCGTACTCCTCGGAACTCATGAACGGAGCCGGCATTTCCCGGGTCACCTCGTGTGCGAGACGACGTGCGACGAACATACTACTACTGATGCGCCGCCGAGTTCAACGGTTGCGTTTTTCCAACACGCCTGACGCGGCGCCACTAACGTGAGAACGCGCGATCGGGGCATTCCGTCACGGCCTCCACGGCGCTGCGGACCAGCCGGAATCCGGCCGGTCACCGCCGGCGCGCTGCCTTACGAGTGACGTTCCAGGTATCTCCTCAAAACGCAGCCGGGCAGGGACATGCGCCGGAGCGATCGTCCGGGAACCTGGAACGTCACGAGTCGTCCCTTCGCGCCAGGCGCACCGACAACTCGGCCGCAAGCCGTGCGTTAGCCTCGAGCAGGGCGAGGTTGACGTGTATCGTGCGGCCGCCGGTGGCGCGGCCGAGTTCCGACAGGAGCCATGGCGTCGCGTCCTTGCCACGGATTCCCGCCTCGCGCGCTCCGGAAAGGGCCGCCGCGATCGCCGTCTCCACAACGTCGCGCTCCAGCGCGGCCCCGGGTGGAGGCTGCTGCACGACCAGAACGGCCGCCGGATGTCCCAGAGCGCGTTGTGCGCGATACGTCGCCACGATGTCGGCGATGTCGTCCTGACGCGTCGGGACGGGAATGCCCGTGCTCGCGTAGTGGAACCCGGGAAACTCGCTCGTTCGATACCCGATCACCGTCACGCCCAGCGTCTCGAGCCGTTCGATGGTGGCCGGAAGATCGAGGACCGACTTGGCGCCGGCGCATACGACGATCATAGGCGTGCGCGAGAGCTCGAGCAGGTCGGCGGACTCGTCGAACGCGGGCGTGCGGTGAACGCCGCCAATTCCGCCGGTAGCGAACACTTCGATCCCGGCCGAGCGACAGACAAGAAGCGCAGCGGCGACCGTGGTGGCCGCGTCGTGACGTTCGGCGATTGCCACTGACAGGTCGCGGGCCGAAGCCTTGGACACGCCCCTGCCGCTGAGGAATCGGGACAACTCGTCAGGCGCCAGTCCGGCGACCGCCTGACCGCCGACGACGGCGGTGATCGCCGGCACTGCTCCGGCTCCACGGATGGCGGCGTCCATGCGCTGCGCCGCCTCGGCGTTGTGTGGTGAAGGGAGTCCCTGGGCGAATACCGAGCTTTCCAGGCCGACGACCGGCCGGCCGGCGCGAAGCGCCGCCTCAACTACCGGCGCCAGCCTCACCAACACGCCGGCGGACGGCGGGCTCGTCCTACTTTCCCTCGTCCGTGAATTGCTCGGCGAGCAGCGTGTCCACTTTCTCGCGCTCGCCCGAAGTATGGTCCCAGATAGCGAGAATCTTGATACGCTCGCCAGCCCAGGCGTCGAATGACTTCACCGAGCCCTTCGGGAACTTGATCTCGTGCCCATCCTCGAAGCGCAGCACGATTTCGGGGTACTTCTCGTTCTTGTACTGCTTGCGGAGCTTTTTCGGGGGCGTGGGCATGAAACCAGATGGAAGATGTGAGATGGGAGATCTGAGATGCACCTACTACGCTAACAGGCGGGCGTTGTTACGTCACCACGGACGACCTGCCCTCATGCGTTGACCAGGCGCCGGTAGCGAGTATCTCATCGATGGCGGAGACGGCGTCCTCCAGCTCGTCATCGCGCGTATAGAAGTGGGGCGCGACGCGAATTCCCGCCCCCGGCCGGAAGTCAACCAGGATGTTACGGTCGAGCAGGCATTGGGCGACCTCGTTCGCGTGCGGTACGTCGAACGCGACGGTCCCACCCCGGCGCACTGGATCGCGGGGCGCGTGGAGTCGGAAGCCTCGCGCGTCTGCCAGTTCCACCAGGCGCGACGTCTGCCGGACGCTCTTTGCCCGGATCGCGTCGATCCCGGCGCTTTGCACCAACCGCGGACCCTCGATCGCCGCGTAGATCGAGGGAATGGCCGGGGTGCCGCCCAACCAGCGGTAGGCGCTGTCCACATACTCCATGTCGGGCTCGAACCCGAATGGTCGCGCGTGCGCCAGCCAGCCCGTGAGTGAGGGCTCGAGCCGCTCGGTCATGCCAGGAGTTGCGTAGAGGAAGCAACCGCCGGGTCCACCGCAAAGCCATTTCAGCACGCCGCCGGTCAGGAAGTCAGCCCCGATCGCCTTGACGTCGACCGGCATCACGCCCACCGAATGAAAGGCATCGAGCGAAACGATGGCGCCGGAGCCGTGGGCATGGCGCACGATCCTCGCGACGTCCACGATGTGGGCCGACTTGAACAGCACATGCGATATCGCCACCAGCGCCGTTCGCTCGTCGATGGCGGCGCACAATGCGTCCTCGTCGACGCCAACCCCATCCTCCGAAGGCACCACCACCACCTCGGCGCCGAGCCGCGTGGCCAGGGCGTCGTAGACGTACCGCACCGACGGAAAGTCGAGCGCGGTCATGACGATCCGGTTCCGCGGCGGACGATAGGGCACGGCCGACAGTATCGTGGCCTGCGCCAGTGTGACGTTAGGCACCATGACGATTTCACGCGGACCGGCGCCGATGAGCGGGGCGATGACATCACCGACCGCGCCGGGCATTTCCCACCATTCCCTGGCCCAGGCGCGGACCCCGTGTTCCGCCCAGGCGTCGGCGTACTCAGCCAGCCGGTCCCGGACGCCACGCGGCATGGCCCCGAGTGAGTTCGATACCAGGTAGTTGGTGTGGTCGAGGATCGGGAACTCGCCACGAAACGCCAGCAGCGGATCGTTCTCGCTCATGGGGTGAAGCTACAGGGTTCTGCGAGCCTGCGCTCCTGCCCGCTGCCCGCTGCCCGCGAACTCCGACACTTTCTGGATGCAGCTCCCACGTGCAATGTTCTCCGGCCCGTCAGACATCTCCGGAGATCGCACCATGCCGCCCATCACCGTTCAGAAGGTCACCGCCGTACTGGCCGTTGAGACTGTCGAGGGAAGCCTCGATTTCTGGGAGCGCCGGCTCGGATTCGAGCGCACCGTGGCCGTGCCTCACGAGAACGCCATCGGCTTCGTGATTCTGGTGAAGGATGGAGTTGAAGTCATGCTGCAGAGCGTCCCCAGTATTCTCGCCGACCTGGGCGCCAACACCGGCGAGGTGAATGGTCGGTCGGCGGCGCTGTTCATCGAAGTGGCCGACCTCGGTGCGGTGGAGCAGGCGCTCGCCGGCTATCCCATCGAGATGCCGCGGCGGACGACGTTCTACGGCATGCACGAGATCGGTGTGCGGGAACCGGGCGGGCATTTCATCGTGTTCGCGCAACCCTCGGCCTGACGCGCTCAGTCGCGCAAGCGGGCGACGGCCAGAGCCGCCAATCGCACGTACGCGTCGACCGCTCGCTCGAGTTCGGCGACGCTCACGTGCTCGTGGTCCGTGTGCGCGACGTGCACGGATCCCGGTCCGAAGAGGTATGGCGTCCCCCAGTTCGTCAGTGCGGGCAAATCGGTGGCGAACGCCGCCACCGATGTCGGGAAACCATCGATCGCCGTCAGCCGCACCGGCGGGACCGTGACGCCTTGTTCCATGCTCGCGCGCCCCGCGACCCATCGCTCGAACAGGGGAATGACTTCCTCCGCCGGAGTCACCAGTCGCGCCATGAGGCGCGCCTCGGCGGCTGGAGCGATGACGTTGTCGGCCACGCCTCCGGAGATCGCGCCAATGTTCACCGTGGTGGGGCCGAGGACCGGATCCGACGGAAGCGGCAGCCGCGCGAGATCAGACAGGAGCGCCACCAGCCGGGAAATGGCGGAATCACCCAGCTCGGGGTAGGCGGAATGCGCCGCGCGACCCGTGGTGCGCACCACGACCCGCATCGCACCCTTCGTGCCTAACGCCAAGGTGCTCTCGGTAGGCTCGCCGTTGATGAGCACGCGCGGTCGCGAGGGAAGGTTGGCCGCTGCCCACTGGTTTGCGGCGCGAGCGCCGTCGTGCGTGGTCTCCTCACCCACGACGAACAGGAGGGCCACCGCCACACCGCGCGTCCGCAAGTACTCCGCGGCGAACAACATCGAAGCCGCGATTCCCTTCGCGTCACATGCGCCGCGTCCCGAGAGGCGATCACCATCCAGCACCGGCGGCAGAAACGGAGGAACGGTATCGAGGTGCGTGGAGAACGTGACGTCCGGATCGGATTGCCAGCGCGCCAGGAGGCAGTCTCGACCGCTGGAGACCGGAATCCGCACCACCGGCCAGCCCCGCGATTCGAGGAGGGCGGCCATCGCGTCGATGATGCGCGCCTCGCTTCCGGTCGTTGAGTCGATCGACATCAGCATCCGGGCGATTTCGACCGGTGACTGGCCCAATGGCGTTGTCGGCAGTGGCATGCAGGCCGGAGAGAGGTAAGGTGGGTCTCGCGGGATCGACCCCGCAGTGACAAGATCCCCTGGACGGCAGCTCGCCGTCTGTGTCGGAAGCTCGTCGACGATCATGAGTCGTCAAGCATCGCCTCAACTCCTCTTTGCGCCTTGCGCTTTGCGCATTGCGCTCGCCCCCACTCACCATGCGCTCCGCAATTCTCCTGACAGCCGCGCTGCTTGTTACCACGCGCACGCACTCTCAAGCCCAGACCCCAACCCGCCGACCCGCGTGGGAATGGTCGGAGGACAGCATCAGGAAAGTCGTGGGGGCGGTCCGAGCGGGACGGAGCTTACAGCCCAAACAGTGGCCCGGCGGTGCGCGCGTCGCTGTCCTGCTTTCGTTCGACGTCGACAACGAATCGGTGTCGCTGCGATTCGGCGAGCCCACGGTCGGGGCGCTTTCCCAGGGTGAGTACGGGGCACGGGTCGCGCTGGGCCGCGTCGTGAACCTGCTCGATCGCCAGCGCATCCCGGCATCGTTCTTCATCCCGGCCGTCAGCCTGATGCTGCATCCGGAGATGGCCGACGTGATCAAGGCGTCAGGCAGGCACGAGTTCGCGGTTCATGGCTGGATCCACGAGATGAACACGCAAGTCCCGGCTGATGTCGAGCGCGATCTGGTGCGGCGGGCGTTCGAGTACCTGACGCGAGTCACGGGAACGAAGCCGGCCGGCTATCGCGCGCCATCATGGAACTTCTCGCCGGCCACGCTCTCGATCATCCGTGAACTGGGCTTCACGTACGAGAGTTCAATGATGTCCGACGACCGTCCGTACGAGTTGCTGCAGGATGGACAGCCGACCGGAATCGTCGAGATCCCCGTGGAGTGGATTCTCGATGATGCTCCACTCTTCAACGTACAGGGAGCGAACTACGCGTCACCGCGCGAAGTGGCTCAGGTCTGGATCGACGAGTTCGACAAAGCGTGGGAAGAGGGTACGATGTTCGTGCTGACGATGCATCCGCACATCAGCGGTCACCGCTCGCGGATTGTCGCGCTGGAGCTGCTGCTGGCTCACATCCGCGGCAAGGGAAACGTCTGGTTTGCCACACACCGTCAGGCGGCGGAGTACGTGAAGCAACAAGCAGGAATGAAATGACCTCTACTTCAGGAATCTCCCAGCCAGCTGCTCAAGGCGCTCATCACCATCCTTGACGGCCTGGCGTCGGATCGCCTCGACATGTGCGCGCAGCGCCGCGTCGCCCCAGTAATAGCCCGTGGCCTGTTCCGCGTCACCGGTCACCCCATCGCGCGCGGCTTCCAGCAGCGCCTTCGCCGCGGCGGCATCGAATCCGGGGTCGTCGCGCGGCGGCAGGTCGAACTCGCGCCGGGGGCGACCAGATTCGTCGCGATCATCGTCAACGAACGCGCGTGACATGGGAGAGATGCTGAGGGCTGGGTGCGGACGGCTTACTGGCTGAGAGCTTGTTGCTGGTGCTGGTTGCTGGTCGCTGATCGCTGATCGCTGACTCGTCCCGTTACATTACTTGTCAGCTCGATCACCTGACGCAAGATGCGATGAAACACCTCGACTCCTTCTCGTCACGCAAGACTCTCCAGGTCGGGCGAGACAAGTACACCATCTTCAGGCTCGATGCCCTGCGCGACCTGTCGCGCGGCAACGTCGACCGGCTTCCGTTCTCGCTCAAGATTCTCCTCGAGAACCTCCTGCGCGGCGAGGATGGCGCCTTCGTAAAGGCCGCCGACATCGAAACGCTGGCGCACTGGAACGTCACGAAACCGGTTGAGAAGGAAATTGCCTTCCGGACCAGCCGCGTGCTCCTCCAGGATTTCACGGGCGTGCCGTGCGTGGTCGACCTCGCTGCGATGCGCGATGCGATCGTCAGGCTCGGTGGCAGCCCGGCGCAGATCAACCCACTGCAGCCCGTCGACCTGGTCATCGACCACTCGGTGCAGGTAGACCAGTACGGTATCGAAGCCGCATTGCTCATCAACACGCAGCTGGAGTTCGAGCGCAACCGCGAGCGATACGAGTTCCTGCGCTGGGGCCAGAACGCCTTCCGCAATTTCCGCGTCGTTCCGCCGGGGACAGGCATCTGTCACCAGGTCAACCTCGAGTACCTCGGCCAGGTCGTGTTCACCTCGACGGCAGACGGCGAAACACTGGCCTATCCTGATTCGCTGGTCGGCACGGATTCGCACACGACGATGATCAACGGCCTGGGGGTGATGGGCTGGGGCGTGGGCGGGATCGAGGCCGAAGCGGCCATGCTGGGGCAGCCGGTCTCGATGCTGATTCCCGACGTCGTCGGGTTCAAGTTTCACGGAGCGCTGCCTCCGGGCACCACGGCCACCGACCTGGTGCTTACCGTGACGGAGATGCTCCGCAAGAAGAATGTCGTTGGGAAGTTCGTGGAGTTTCATGGAGCTGGGCTGTCGTCGCTGTCCCTGGCGGATCGGGCGACCATCGCCAACATGTCGCCTGAGTACGGCGCCACGATGGGCTTCTTTCCGGTCGACGCCGAAACGCTGAAGTACCTCCGGCTCAGCGGTCGCGATGAGTCGCGTGTGCAATTGGTCGAGTCCTACTGCCGCGAGCAGGGACTCTTCCGCACGGACGGGACGCCGGACCCCGTATTTACCGATTCGATCGAGCTGGATCTCTCCACGGTGGCGCCGAGCCTGGCGGGGCCGAAGCGGCCACAGGACCGGGTCCCGCTCTCGCAGTCGAAGGAGATGTTCATCGCTGCGCTGGCCGCCGAGCGCGAGCGTATCGAGGTCGCTGCCGCTCCGGTTCCGGTGACGGCGGCCAACGAAACAGCGGTCGCGAAGGCGCGCATGGATGCCGAGGGCGCGGCCCAGGCGCACGAAGAGCATTCGGTGGTGCTGACGATCAACGGAGAGGAGTGCGTGCTGCGGCATGGGTCGGTCGTGATAGCCGCCATCACCAGTTGCACGAACACGTCGAATCCATCGGTCATGCTCGCGGCGGGTCTTCTCGCCCGGAAGGCAGTGAAGCTGGGACTTCGCAGCAGGCCATGGGTCAAGACATCGCTGGCGCCGGGCTCCAAAGTCGTGACCGAGTACTTCAACCGGTCCGGCGTGCTGTCGGACCTCGAGAAGCTCGGGTTTGGCGTCGTCGGATACGGATGCACGACCTGCATCGGAAACTCGGGACCGTTGCCCGACGCGGTGTCACGGGCGATCGACGATGGACAATTGGTGGTGGCCGCGGTGCTTTCCGGCAACCGCAATTTCGAGGGACGCATCAATCCGCAGACGCGGTTCAACTACCTGGCGTCTCCGCCACTCGTCGTCGCGTATGCGCTGGCCGGCCGGATGGACATCGACCTCGAGCGCGAACCGTTAGGCGTCGGGACCGACGGCCCCGTCTTCCTGCGCGACATCTGGCCCTCGCCCACCGAGGTGGAGGACGAGGTGCTGCGCTCGGTGAAACGGGAGATGTTCCAGTCACAGTACGCCAACGTGTTCGAGGGCGACGAGCAGTGGCGCTCCCTGCCGGTTCCCCCCGGTGATCGCTACGCCTGGAGCGCTGCGTCCACCTACGTGAAGAACCCGCCGTACTTCGAGGGAATGACCGCGACCCCGCCGGGCATCCGTCCGATCACGGGCGCGCGGGTCCTCGCGATGTACGGGGACTCCATCACGACCGACCACATTTCTCCCGCCGGATCCATCGCCGAGAAGAGCCCGGCCGGCCAGTGGCTGCTGGCCCAGGGCGTGGCGAAGAAGGACTTCAACTCCTACGGCGCGCGCCGCGGCAACCACGAAGTCATGATGCGGGGCACGTTCGCCAACATCCGCATTCGCAACGAGCTGGTGCGCGGCAAGGAAGGTTGGTGGACGGCGACTACACCGGATGGGGAGGCGGTGCCGCTGTACGACGTGGCCAGGAACCTGCAATCGCGCGGTGTTCCCCTGCTGGTCATCGCCGGCAAGGAATACGGCACCGGCTCATCCCGCGACTGGGCCGCGAAGGGCCCGGCGTTGTTAGGCGTTCGCGCCGTGATCGCCGAGTCGTTCGAGCGCATCCACCGCTCGAACCTGGTGGGCATGGGCGTGCTGCCGCTGGAGTTCACGGGTGGCGCCACCCGCCTTTCGCTGGGGCTGACGGGCTTCGAGGAGTACCGTATCGATGGCCTGAGCGACGGGATGGCGGCGCGCGCCACGCTCACCGTGGTGGCGAAGCATGACGGCGGGGAGACGCGCTTCGCGGTGCGCTCGCGCATCGACACCCCCGAGGAACTCAACTACTACACGCACGGCGGAATCCTGCCTTACGTCCTGAGGCAGCTCGTCGGTCGCGCCGGTTGAATGCCTGCCTGATCGCCAACCCCGCGGCCGGTCGCGGCCGCGGGGCTCGCCGTCTTCCGCGGGTCCGGGAGGCGCTCGCCGCCGCCGGCATTCACGACGTCCGGCTGACGCGCGGTCCGGGCGACGAGCGCGACCTGGCGGTGCGGGCTGCGGCTGACGGCATCGATACCATCGTTGCGTTAGGCGGTGACGGGACCTGGGGCAACGTGGCGCGGGGAATCATCGACTCCGGACGCGATGCCAGGCTCGTTCCCATCGCGGCCGGGACCGGAAACGACTTTCCTCACGCCCTTCAGCTCCCGGCCGATGACCCGGTCGCCATGGCGCGCATCGCGGCGGGCAACGCGTCGGTGCGTGTCGACCTGGGTTGGGCGAATGACATCGCGTTTCTGAACGTCGCGGGCCTTGGCCTGGAGACCGAGGTGCTACGCTCGGCGCGACGCGTACGTGCCTTCAGTGGAGCGATGGTCTACGTGGCGGCGGCACTTCCGTTGTTGCGCTCGTATCCCGGCCTCCAGGCGTCCATCCAGTTCGAGGATGAGCCGGCAAGCCCGGTCCTTCCGTTCTGCGCGATTGTCGCCTCGAACGGGCCGCGGTTTGGCGGCGGCTTTCGCGTTGCGCCCGGGGCCACGGTCACCGACGGGAAGATCGACCTGATTTCGGTCCAGGACGCTACCTCGTGGCGGCGATTGCAGCTCTTCGTTCGGGCCAGGCTGGGTACACATATCGGCCAGCCGGAGGTTGAGCGTCGGTCCGCAACGAGGCTGACGATTCAGTTCACCGAGCCGCCCCTGCTCGACGCCGACGGGGAACTCCACACGCTGCGCTCGACGGAGCTCCGAGTGCGAGTTGATCCAGGTGCGATCCGAGTTGGAGTGGACGGATGACACCACTTCCGCCATCCCGCATCCCGCCAGCATCTTTCGTTCTTCAAGATTTTCAGGAGCGCTGATGACTCACTCTCGTTGGGCCACGTTGGTCGCCGCCGCTCTCATCGGCGTCCCCCTCGCCGCCCACACCCAGCAGCCCGCGCCGCCGCCCGAAGTCGGGCCAAAGGTCGGCGAGATGGCGCCGGACTTCGAGTTCACCGGAATCACGCGGTACGGGAAGCTCGCCAACGCGCACAAGCTGTCGGACTTCCGCGGCCAGACCGTCGTTCTCGCCTTCTTCCCGAAAGCGCGAACGCGTGGTTGAACGGTCCAAATGGAGGCGTACCGTGATCAGTATGCCACGATCTTCAACAACGGACGCGGTGTCGTCGTGCTCGGGATCAGTGTCGACCCCGACACCACACTCATCAACTGGTTCCGCGAGCTCGAGACGCCCGTCATGGTCATGGGCGATACGGACGCGAGAGTGAGCCGGATGTACCAGGCACATAATGAAACCAGCAAGACGAACAGCCGGCATCTGTACGTGATCGACAAAACCGGGCGAGTCACCTACAAGACCCTCCCCTTCCGCGTCATGGCGCAGGATGCCTACACCGAGCTGGAGAACGAAATCGATAAACTCAACCCGCCACCCAATCCGCCGGGCGGCACGCCCTGAATGCACAGTCGCCCCGGCCTTGCGCCGGGGCGACGTGTCTCTGGAATGCTCCCGATCGAGCCTCACGACTTCCTGACGCGAGTCTACCGCGCCGCGATTGCCGCCGCCGACCCTCGCCAGGCGACTCGTCAGGCGGTCGGTGCCCTTCAGGACCTCATCGGGCCGGTGTGGCTGATCGCGGCCGGCAAGGGCGCGCACCGCATGGCATCGGGCGCGATGGAAGCCCTCCGGGATCGCAACGTGCCTGTCGCCGGCGGACTCGTCGTGGCCAACACGCCTGACGAGACCGCGACCCACGGCCTCGAGGCAATCGAGGGAGACCATCCGATTCCGGGTGCGTCGTCGTTCGAGGCCGCAGACCGTGTCAGCGCGCTCGCCGCCGGCAAGAACGGCGACAGCGATGCGATCGTGCTCATTTCGGGCGGAGCCACCAGCCTGATCGCCGGTCCGGTCCGGGGCGTCAGGGAGAGGGAGTTGCAGGAGACGTTTTCCGCGCTGCTGGCCTCCGGCGCCGACATCGAGCTCATGAATGCGGTCCGCAAGCGTCTGCTGCGATTCGGCGCTGGTCGTCTCGCGATCGCACTGAACAGCCGCCGGGTGCACTGCCTGATTGCATCCGACGTCGTCGGC
>DATCIJ010000028.1:0-95047 GCA_036507855.1 Gemmatimonadaceae bacterium
GGGCAGATGCGAGTTGGCGTCTGCCGCCTCGATGTAGTTGGTATTGACGCCCCAGGACTCGAGCACCTTCTTCGCATCGTGGCACGACCAGCAGCTGGCGTTGGTGCCGCGCGTGCCGGGCGCATTCGCATGACGTGAAGACGCCCACTGCTCGGCGAACGGTTGGTGCGCGCCCGAGTGACACTCTCCGCAGCCGTTGGTCAGAGTCGCGCCAACAGCTATGGAGGCGAGCGGCTTGTTGGTCTGGATGTCCGGGTTCGTGACGTGAGTCAGGCCTGGACCGTGGCAGGACTCGCACTGGACGTCCTGGTATCTCGGGCTCTGGGTGGCTCCGTAGCCAGCGTTAGGGCCGGTGGAGTGGTTGCCTAACGATGAGACGGTGTGGCATCCCTCGCAGAGCTTGGCGGTGGCGCCGCTGTTGGCGAGCGTCTCCCACGCGTGCGAGTGCGCGGTGCCCTCCCACTGCGCCTGCTTCCCGGAGTGGCAGTTGCCACAGGTGGTCCGCTTCCCGGTCACGTCGGAGAATCCGAGGAAGCCCTCGGCGCCCTCCGGCGGGGCGACAAAATCGGGAAGGTCCTTGTAGACGATCTTGTCGCTGCATGCGCCCAGCACCAGCGCGAGGCTCAGAATCGCCATCCCCGGTTTCCACGAAGCCTTTGTCATGCGCGTCCATCCGCGTTGGAGGTCGGTATTTCGCAATCACCTGCCGGAATTCCTGCATCACGCCGCGAACTCTGAGTGAGGTCAAGTCCGACGCGATGTAGGGTCACTTCAACTCCCGTCAAAGCGTGGGGTCCCCGCTATGGTGGTTTTCCGGATAAGGATTACCGGAAACCCGTACAACGTAGCGGTAATTGCTCGAGCGCCCGTCGGGGGCAACCCTACATCCACTCCTGGAGTCGCGTGCCCATCGCCATCGAGGGTCTACACGGACTGCTCGAACCGCGTGTGCCTCAGGGAACCCCCTTCGATTCCATAGGGGTCCTGCCGACAGCAGATCAGCCGATCAAGGGCTGACCTGGTCAGTCGCCTCCACAGATACTCGAAAATCACCTCCTGAGGATCCCCTGACGACCGTGCGACCCTGTCTCACGACCGGAGAGAACTCCTATGTGGACCCAACAGCGTGCCCGAATATCCGGCCTGCTCGCCGTCTCCGTCCTCCTTGCGTGCAATGGCGACTCGACGGCACCGAACCGCTCCCCCTACGATGTCGCGGATGCCACCAGAGGCGGCATCTCATATGACCTTTTCTGGAACGCGAGCACCGGCTTCAACCAGGCCGATCCGCTCATCGCCACGTTCAACGCGAAGGGCGACTTCTTCCGCTGCAAGCAGTGCCATGGCTGGGACCAGCTGGGGAACGCCGGCTTCTATATCAACCGCAAGCCAAGTGCGTCGCGGCCGAATATTTCGAGCGTGAACCTGGTGTCACTCAGCCGGACGAAGACCGCCGAACAACTGTTCGCCGCGATCAAGACCGGGACGGGGGCGACCCGGCGCTCCCCATCCGTCGACTTGTCGACGTACAACCCGGCGACGAATCCAACCGTTGGCGACCAGATGCCGGACTATGGCGCCATCATGAGCGATGCGCAGATCTGGGACCTCGTGCGCTTCCTGAAAGCGGGTGCGTTCGACGTGACATCCCTGTACGACATGTCGGTCACGGGAGTGTATCCGACGGGCAGCATCACGTTCTCCAACCTCGGCAAGGACGGCAGCGCCAGCGAGGGAGCGACGATTTACGCAACCAAGTGCGAGTTCTGCCACGGTTCCACGGGGAAGGCGCGGTTACTCGAGGGGCTGTCCCTCGGCGCATTTCTCCGCGGCAAGCCCAACGAAGCCCAGCACAAGATCCGTTACGGCCAGTTGGGATCCGCCATGGGGCCGACACCGCTGACCCTCGCCGAGATGAAGAGCCTGTACCGCTTCATCGCCGATTCCATCGCGATGCCTCGGTAGGCACCCGGCGCATCATCCACGCACCGGTCGAGTCCTGGAAATACAACGGCGCCCCGATGCTCCCGGGGCGCCGTTGTATCCGCAGCGAGCAAGAGCGCTATGGACAGCGCGCCAGCGCTACCGGGCAACGTTCCGGATCGGGCGCGAGTGCACTGGATTCTCCACCCGGCCCGCCGAACGTGTAGTTAGGCATGAGCAGCGTCGCCAGCTCTGCGCCCGGCACCGGCAGTTGCAGGATGCTGTTCTCCGGAAGCGTCTGCCAGCCGCGGGCATCGAAGTACGCGATGACGCCACTGACGCCCAGACCCTCCATTCTCTTCTCGTAGCGAAGCGCGTCCCACAGGCTGCCGCACTGCCCGTTGAGCTTCCTCGGCACGCAGCCTGGCTCGTCAGGCGGACCGTCGATGGTCACGAGCGGCAGCTGCCCGTTCGCCACGCGTGTTTTGTTGATGAGGGGCACAGCCTCGGCGGCGCGACCAAGTCGGACCAACGCTTCCGCCTTGAGCAGGTCCATTTCGGAAACGAGCATCGCCGGCTGGGGGCCGGACTGCCACGACGTCCCCGTGCCGTATCGCAGGAAGTAGTAATGAGAGAACCGATACGTACCGCGGCTCGCGGTGAAGATGTTGTTCAGGTTGTAGCCGACATAGGTCCCGGGCGTGGATGGTCCGCCGCTCCCCTGGATGCGCCGGTCCTTGGTGCGTATCTGGAACGCGACGCGGCTGTCCACCGGTGTGTTCACCCAGTTGACGAAGCCGTTTGCCGAGTCTGCGGGCCCGAGGGTCCAGTACGCCGGTCGTCCAAAATCACTGGGTCTCGATGCGGTACGAACTCGCGCGACGAGCCGCTTCCAGTCATCCCAGAGGATGTCCACCTGCGCCACTGGCGTGAAGTCAGTCTTTATCCCCAGGTCCACGCGCCGGATCACTTCGGTCCAGTTCACGGCAGCGCGCTCGGCTCTCGTGCGTGCCGAGTACACCAGTAGCTGGGCGACGAAGGAGTTGGCGAGCTGGATGAACTGATCGCGAGTCATGGCCACATACAGCCACGAATCGACCGGGAGCGTGAAGTTCGTGCGCTGTGCGACAGCTATGGCCGAATCGAGCTGCTTGATCGCCTCGTCAATCACCTCTGGATACGGTCGGAAGGTCGGAACGGTGATCGTGTCGAGATCGAGCTTCTCGTCGACGACAAACGCTCGATCGAAGTAGAGTCCCAGATATCCGTGCGAGATTCCCTGGATGAACTTGCCCACCGCCTTTGTCCGCGCCGTTCTTGTGGAATCGACGATCACCAGTCCGCCGTCGATCGCGATGAGCGCGTCGTTGACGGACGAAATGGTACGGTACATGCCTTGCCACGGACTCTCGTTCACGTTGTTCCGGGCGTTGACCGGGCTGTTGTTCCACGCTGCGCGTGGTTCGGCGGAAAGCTCCAGCTGGCCGAAGTCCGCGAAGCCGGACGTGATTTCCCAGGCAATCGTCGAGAACGCCCAGGACGGGTAGTCATCGTGGCCGCCGACCGGCCACCAGGTCCGGAAGGAGGTCGCGACGAAGGATTCGGCCGCGGTCGGCTGCTGCGTCGCGCGGGCGCGGTCCGGCAGGTTGGGATTGGTAACCTCGAGCGACTGGCAAGAGAGGACCGCCAGTGCGAGGATGGGAATGAGTCTGCGCATTGGTTGGCCCGGGTCAAAAGATGAACTCGATGCTGCCGGTGAATGTCCGGTAGCGGGGGTAGTCGAAGCTGTCGAGGCGGACCAGCGTGCCACCGACCTCCGGGTCGTAGCCCTTGTAGTCCGTGAAGGTCATCAGGTTTCGGCCGATCAGTGAGATCGATGCCCCGGTCGCACCGAAGCGCGAGAACCATGAGAGGGCCCGGCCACCGATCCGGTAGCGGAGCGATACCTCTCGCAACTTCACGAAGCTTGCGTCTTCGACGAAGTAGTCGGTCGGGTCGTTTGCCGCATACAGCGCGATGTAGTACTCGATCGGCTTCTTGAGCTCCTGCGGTTTGCCCACCTGGTCGACGTCGGCGCTCTTGGCCCACTGGTACATGCGCTGGTTGGTCTGGTTGTAGTTCTGTCCACCGACCTGCGCGTCGACCAGCCCGTAGAGGTCGAAGTTGCCCCAGCTGACGCTGTTGGAAACGCCCCAGTGGAAGTCCGGATTGCCGTCGCCGATCCGCACCACGGCGTCGCTGCCGGTCGAATCGCGCAACTTGATCGGCATGCCCCATCCGTAGGTGCCCGTCCCGATCGTGGTCGAGCTGTTCCACCCGCCCGTGGCAACCTCGCCTTGTGTGTATTGCTTCGGCTGGCCGGTGGCATCGAGTCCGACCCACACCAGCAGGCCTTCGTCGTTCACGTCGAACTCGTTGGCCCGAGCCTGCGCGGCCGCCGGCAGGTCCTCGACCCGCTTGAGGAACGAGAATCCGTACATCGCGCCTAACGATACACCGGCGCAGCGGAACGCGATGGTCTGCGTCGAGAAGCAGGGCCGGTTGAACTCGGTGATCTTGTGGCGCGACCGATCCGCGACGAGGCCAACCCGCCACGAGAGATTCGCCCGGCTCACGAGCTGCGCCTCGAGCGTTCCCTCCAGCGTGTTGCCTTCGACCGTTCCCGCGTTTTGCCACTGCGACGAGAAGCCATAGAACGCCGGGAGCGGGATCTGGATCAACTGGTCGACCGACTTCGTCTCCGCCCGGGAGATCTGGAGTGAGAACCGGTCACGAAAGATGGCGTCCATGCCGATCTCCGTCTCGGTCGTGCGTTCCGGCTTCAGGAACCGGTTGCCAAGATTCTGCTTCAGCACGCCGCCGGCGGTGTTGAAGGCGAAGGTCTCGTACTGGTCATTGAAGCTGGGACGTCCACCAGCGGTTCCGCGCGAGAAACGGAGCTTGAACTCGTTCAGATCGCGCCAGCGCCACCAGGGCTCCTCGCTCAGTCGATAGGCGCCGCTGAAGCGATAGTACGAATTCCAGCGCTCCTCGGGACCGAAGAGCGAGCTCCCGTCACGCCGGATGAGGAGATCGGCGATGTACCGACCCTCGTAATCCACGCCGCCGCTCACGAAGTATCCGCTCGCCCGGACTTCCTCGAGCGATGAAGAAACGAAGCGCGTCCTGGCGTTGTTCAGGCTGCGCACGCCCGGCGTGGCAAAGTCAGATCCCTCCGCCGTCGTGACCTCGTTGTCCTCCGACTCCATCAGGGCGCGGAATGTGGACCGCGCCGTGAACCCGCGCCAATAACCGAGCAGGTTCGCGCTGATCGAAGCGTTCGTGGCGGTGGTGGTTCCCGTCGTCTGCTCGATCTCTCCGAGGCCGCCCTGCGCAAATCCTTCAGTTTTGATTCCCTGGTCGAGGAAGAAGTCGTTGCGACGATCGGAACGGTCGTAGCTCAGGTTCCCGTCGAACGTGAGCCAGCGGAACGGCGCGTACTTCGCCTGCAGACTCCCCTGCGTCCGGGCGCGATGGCGCTTGCTGTCTTCCGTCGCGAGCACATACAGCGGGTTTTCCTCGCGTCCTTCGGGATCGAGCTGGAACGCATAGGGCGTCCCGTCCGGATCGGGCTGACGCAAGTCGACATCCGGCGCCTGGTTGATCAGGTCGAAGAACGTGTCGCCGTACAACTCGTTCCGGTCCGACTTGCTGTGATAACCGCTGAAGGAGAAGCTCAGCACACCGCTCGCGAGGTGATCGAGGTTGAGTCGCACGTCATTCTGGTTGTACTGGCCGCTGCCGAGGACGACGCCATCTTCGCGCGAATTCACGAGGGAGAGGAACCAGTTCGTGCGCCCCGAGTTCTGCGCGACATTGAAGGAATTCTTCGAGAACTGCCCGGGATCGAAGAAGCGCACCACCTGATCGTAGATTGGATCTCGATACGTTACGTCCTGGAACCGGGTGTACGCCGGTTTGGCGACGCGCTCCGTTCGCGGCACGACGGCGCCCTGCGGGTCCACGTATTCTCCGTTCTCGTTCACCTGGTAGTAGTGGTAACGCGCCCAGTCGATCTTCCCGGCCAGGCCATTGTTGCCCCACTCAGTCCGCGCGGTGAATCGTGTCGCTCCGCTGGCCAGGTTCGATCCACGCCTGGTGCGGATCTGAATCACGCCCGACTGCGCGCGCGAACCATAGAGCGAAGCCGCCGCCGCCCCCTTCACGATCTCGACGCTCTCGATGTCCAGCGACTCGAGATCCGCACTGGCGGCGCCGAACGCCGTGCTCTGGATGACGCCGTCCACTACCACGAGGGGCGCGTTGGACTTGTTGATGCTCGTCGGAGATCGCAACAGGATGTTCGTCCCGCTGCCTGGTTGCCCCGGCGGAACGATCGTCACGGCCGCCACCTTCCCCTGAATCGACTCGATGGCATTCGCTGACGGCACCGGGATGTTCTCGACCTCGATGCGTCCGACGGTAAACGGAACGCGCGTCCCTGAGGTGGGATCCACAACGCCGGTGGTGACGACCGCCTGCAACGTGAGCGCGATGGCGACGATCTTGATGTCCACGGTCACCGTTCCGCCGTCCTGCACATTCACGTTGGTGACCCGGCCCACCCGGTATCCGATGCGCCGCGCTTCGATCGAGCGCGTGCCAGCCGGCGCTCCGGCGATGGTGTAACGGCCCTGCGAATCGGTGACTCCGCCAATGCGGGTGCCCACCACGACGACCTGGACGTCGCTCACGGGGCGATCGGTGGCGGAGTCGGTTACCACGCCGGCTATCCGGCCCGTGGCTTGCGCCGCTGCCGGCGGGGAGATGATGAAAACCAGGGCGGCTGCGGCGGCAAGGGTGCCGGCGCTTTGCGCCACCCGACGGAGCAGCACCACGCGGGTCCTGGTGGCGCCACCGGTTGGATGACCGGGTCTGAACATGGGACCTCCGGATGAGATCAGGAAACGGCTCGCACCTGGGGCATAGGTGGAGCCAGTACATTGGTAACAGTCGTGACCCAATCACGCGAAAGCGCAATCACCATAACCCTGACACGGGATCGATCGCGTGGCGCCAGGGGCCGACCGGTGATCGCGAGGCACCGGACGATTTACCTCCCCCGCGATCCGAGTGATAGGCTATCCCCGGATCGCGTCGGAACGACGGGGCGGTGACGTCGACGAGAACGCGGCCTACCCGGCGACGTCGGCCGATGAACTCCTGATGCTGGACGCGGCCCTGGACGATCTCGCCAGAGTGAATGCACGGCAGGCGGTCATGGTCGAGAGCACTCGCCTTCGCGCTGAGAGCACATCCGTTCAGAAACAGTCGGCTTCGGCGAAGCCCGAATAGCTTCCCCGGTCCTGAAGCCTGAACCCTGAAGCCTGAAGCCTCTTGTCTTGACGCCTGTTGCCTGTTGCCTGATCTGACCGCATATAGACTCGCCGCTCCAACCTTTTCGAACTGAGGTCTGACTCGTGCGCACTCGCTGGATTCTGACTCTCGCTGCACTCACGGTCAGCAGCGCCGCGATGGTTCAAGCTCCCCGCCACCTCAATCCCGTGGTGGACCTGCTCGCGCAGAAGAAGGCGGTGTTTGGTCTGTATGCTCCCGCCAACCGTCGCCCCGGACGCGGCGGCGCCGTGCCCGCTGACGCGCCACCGCCAAAGACACCGGCGCAACTGGCTCAGGAGGCGCTCGCCAACGAGTCGGCGGACTACATGTTCGACGGCAGCATGGAGGGCGACTTCGATCGCGGCTTTGCGCCCTTCGCGGAATTCATGAAGGGGATGGCCGAGGGCGGGACATTGAAGGCGTCCCCCATGAAACGTCTCCATCAGCCGCTGTTCGTGAAGACGCACGAGATCGCCCCTGACCCGGCGCTCGCCGTGCAGCGAATCGCCAGGCAGCTCAACCTCGGAGTTACCGGCATTGTTCTCGTCGACGTCAAGTCGGCCGACGAAGCAAGGAAGGGAATCGCCGCGATGCGATTCGCTTCCCAGGGCGGGACGCGTTCTGACGACGTCGGAAACGCTCCATCGGTGTGGGGCATGAGCGAAAGCGAGTACCGCCAGAAGGCGGACGTGTGGCCGCTCAACCCGAACGGCGAGCTGGTGAACTTCACCATCGTCGAAAGCAAGGAAGGTCTCGCGAATGTCCGTGAAATCGCCGCGGTCAAGGGCATCGGAGTCCTGTTCCCCGGTGCCGGGACTCTTCGCGGCGTCTTCACGTCGACTGACGCCAACGGCCAGCGGGTGTTCGATGAGCAGGGATGGGAGGGTGCGATCCAGCAGGTCCTTGCTGCCTGCAAGGAGTTCAACGTCCCCTGCGGATACCCCGCGACCGCGAACGACATCGAGAAGCGCATCCAGCAGGGCTTCAGCGTCTTCATCATCAGCTGGGGTGAGGCAGGATTCCGCGCGGTTGACATCGGGAAGAAGGCAACCGGCCGGTAGAGCATACGGCCTCGCGGCCACTCGACATCGCGCTACGTTGTCGGGATGTCGAGTGAGCCTGCCGCCCCCCGACCGCTACCGCTGCTGCGCGCCATGGTCGATGCGCTCGACCATGAGCTGCTGCAGCTTGCCGCGCGTCGCATGTCGGTCGTATCGGAGATCGCCGCCTACAAGCGACAGCACCACCTCCGCATCCGCGATCCGCATCGCGAGCGGGAGATCCTCGAGGATCGAGCGCGGCGGGCTGAGGAGATGGGTCTGCCGAAAGGCGAGATGGAGGCCCTGTTCCGTGTCCTGCTGCGGGCCAGCCGCGATCATCAGGCGGCGCTTCGCACGGAACTGCCTTACGAGACGCAATCGCTCACCATTGCTGTCGTCGGAGGCCGCGGCGCGATGGGAACGCTGCTCGCTCGCATGTTCGGCGACCTCGGTCACAGCGTCCTGGTCACCGACCTGGAGACGGACCTCTCACCTGGTGATGCCGCCGAGGTGGCGGACGTCACGGTGATCAGCGTCCCGATCGACGCTACCGAGCAGGTGATCCGTGAGGTCGGTCCGCGACTTCGACCCGATTCACTGCTGATGGACGTCACCAGCGTGAAGTCCGAACCGATGCGCGCCATGCTCGGTTCGACGCGGGCGGGCGTCGTTGGCACTCACCCGATGTTCGGGCCCTCGGTGCACTCGCTGCAGGGCCAACGCGTCGTGGTCTGTCGCGGACGCGGCGACCACTGGGCGCAGTGGGTGTCGGCGATGTTCACGGCTCGCGGGTTGGCGGTGGTCGAAGCAACACCTGAGCATCATGACCGGATGATGGCCACGGTGCAGGTACTCACGCACTTCCAGACACAGGTCCATGGCCTCACGTTGGCGCGGCTTGGCGCGCCGCTGGCCGAGTCGCTGCGGTTCACCTCGCCGGCGTACCTGATGGAGCTGTACATGGGAGCGAGGCACTTCGCGCAGTCGGCTGATCTCTACGGTCCGATCGAGATGAAGAACCCCGCCACGCCGGGCGTCACCGCGACGTACCTCGACGCCGCCCGTGAAGTGGCGGACATCCTGGCGAGCGGCGACCGCGATCGGTTCCGCGCCATGTTCCATGAAGTACAGGGATTCCTGGGTCCGTTCACGGGCGAGGCGCTCGAGCAGACGAGCTTCCTTATCGACCGGCTGGTGGAACGAACGTGAGGCCTCGCGGGTGCGTTGATTGGTCAGGCGAGCACGCTTGCGCCTCTCGTTCAGCTTCATTCCGTTTCTCTTTCCGCCAACTCTTCCTGGCTCTTCACATGACCCTTCAGTGCTCGCGCCTTCTCCGCGCTGGAATGCTCGTCTGCCTCTCCCTCCTGCTGCCCAACATCCTTCCGGCGCAGGCGAGTCGTCCAGTCTGGCCCGAGGAGGGACCGCTGAAGTGGGCTCCGCGCCCGACAACCGCTGACATCACGGCCAACGACCTCCGGACGCGGCTCTATCAGTTCGCTGACGATTCCATGCAGGGTCGGCGCATTGGCGAAGCCGGAAACGTGAAGGGCACGGATTACATCGCCCGCGAGTTCGCGAGACTGGGGTTGAAGCCGGCGGGCGACAACGACACCTGGTACCAGGACCTCCCCTGGGGACCAACAGGATACGACCGTGCAAAGTCGCGCCTGGTGCTGGCTGGGCAGCCGCTCGCCGGCGGCACCGACTGGATTCCCGCGACCCCGGTCGCCAACGCGATCGGTGGCCGTGCCGAGTTCTCCAACGCGCCGACCGTGTTTGCCGGCCGATGGAACGACACCGTTCAACTGGATCCGGAGCGTTTTCGCGGTCGCGTTGCGGTCTTCGTTGGCGGACCCATGGCCGCCGGTGGCGGCACCGGACGGGCCGGCGCGGCGCCGCAGCGCTGTGACCTGGTGCCGGATCGGTTCGGTGCGGCGGCGGCAGTGATTGCTGACGCTGGGCGGGCCGGTCGCGGAGGGCGAGGTGGTGGTCGAGGCGGCGGTCGTGGTGGCGCCGCCGCTGACACCATGGACTCGCGCGCCACCATGGCGGGCGCGGTGGGCATGGTGTTCATCGGGCTGGAGGCGACGTCTGCGACGACGGTTCGCGGCGCCTTTGCGACCCGCATGGGCCTGGCCCCGGCCACCGCGCCGGGTCCTCGAGTCGATCCTCCCGCCGCCATCATCACCGCTGCGGCCGCCAACCGGCTCTTCGGACGTTCACTCGGCGAACTGACCGTTGGTGACGCGGGACGCCCGGTGTCCGGCGACTGGAATGATTCCTGGCGCCTCGGGGCAATTCCCGCCCGCAACGTCATCGCCGTTCTTCCCGGTTCCGATCCGGCACGGGCGAACGAATACGTCCTGGTGGGCGCGCATAACGACCATACGGGCTTCACGACGGCTTCCTACGACCACGATTCCCTTCGAGCAGTCAATACGGTGACGCGCCGACAGGGCTCCAACGATCCCGCGTGCATCCCGACGCCTGATCAGCAGCGGCGCATCGATTCGATCATCGCGCACGCTCGCAGCATTCGCCCCCCGCGACGCGACTCGATCATGAACGGCGCCGACGACGATGGCTCGGGGACTGTGCTGATGCTGGAGATCGCTGAGCGGTTCGCCAGGGAGAAGCCGGCCCGTTCCATCATCTTCATCTCGCATCAGGGCGAAGAAGGCGGGCTGCGCGGGTCACGCTGGTTTGTCGATCACCCCACCGTGCCGCTGGAGAACATCGTTGCCGCACACAACATGGACATGGTTGGGAAGGGCCGGGTCACCGAGGTGAAATACGGCGGGCCTTCCTCCGTCCAGGTGCTGGGCGCACGCCGGCTGTCGCGGGAGTTCGGGGATGTCATCGACTCCGTCAACGCCGTTCGCGCCGAGGTCATGGCGATCGACCGGTCATGGGACGTGACCGCGAATCCGATGAACCGATTCTGCCGGAGCGACCAGGTGAACTACGTGCGGAAGAACGTTCCGGTCGTGTACCTGTCACTCGGATACACGCAGGACTACCACCAGGTCACGGACGAGCCGCAATACATCGACTACGAGCACTCAGCCCGCCTGGGACGATTTGTCTTCGATGTGATGTGGGCACTCGCCGTGCGGAAGGACCGGCCGGCTATTGCCGGACCGGATCCCGCTTATCCTTCCTGCTGACCGAAGTCCGTTCGTTTCGCCTCGTTACAACTGACCGGTTCACATGCACGACCTGACCAAGGGGCCGATCGCGGGACATATCGCGCGCCTGGCCGCGCCGATCGCGGCCGGCATGGTTTTCCAGACGCTCTACTACCTCGTCGACCTGTACTTCGTGGCGCGGCTGGGCGGCACGGCGATCGCCGGCGTTTCCGCGGCCGGTAACGTGCAGTTCGTCGTAATCGCGCTGACGCAAATCCTCGGCGTGGGAACGATGGTGCTGGTGTCGCATGCGAGCGGACGAAAAGACCGCGACGATGCGAACCTGATCTACAACCAGAGCCTGCTGATGGCCGCCCTCCTGGCAGTCCTGACCCTCGGTGGTGGATTCGGGCTCTCCCGGTGGTATCTGGGAACGATCAGTGCCGACGCCGCGACGGTCGAAGCCGGAATGACGTATCTGCGCTGGTTCACGCCCGGAATGGCGCTGCAGTTCGCGCTCGTGTCGATGGGATCAGCGCTCCGTGGCACAGGCATCGCAAAGCCGACGATGGTCGTGCAGGTGCTCACCGTGCTGCTGAACGCGATCCTGGCACCGGTGCTCATCGCCGGCGTGGGCACTGGCCGTCCGATGGGAGTCGCGGGAGCCGGACTGGCGAGCTCCATTGCAGTCGTGGCAGGCGTCGTGATGATGTTCGTGTACTTCGAGCGGCTCGAGAAGTTCGTTGGCTTCGATGCCGCGATGTTCCGTCCGCGCATGGACGCCTGGAAGCGCGTCCTGAGGATCGGCCTTCCTGCCGGCGGCGAGTTCGCGCTGATGTTCGTCTACATGGCCGTCGTCTACTGGACCATCCGCGGGTTCGGCGCCGAGGCCCAGGCCGGGTTCGGCATCGGTGGTCGCGTCATGCAGGCGGTGTTCCTCCCGGCGATGGCCGTGGCCTTCGCGGCCGCTCCCATAGCGGGACAGAACTTCGGCGCCGGCTTGCACGACCGCACGCGCAAGACGTTTGCCACGGCGGTGATCCTCGGTACGAGCCTCATGCTCCTGCTCACGGTAGTGATTCAGTTCGAGGCCGAGCGGATGGTCGGCTTCTTCACGAAGGACGCCGCGGTGATTGCCATCGCCACGGGCTTCCTCCACATCATCTCGTTCAACTTCGTGGCATCGGGCGTGATCTTCACGTGCTCGGGGATGTTCCAGGCGCTGGGCAACACCATTCCATCAGTGATCAGCAGCGCCACTCGCATCGTGACGTTCGCGGTTCCCGCCGTGTGGCTGTCGACGCGCCCGGGATTCCAGATCCGGCACATCTGGCTGCTTTCCGTGGCCACCGTCGCCGTGCAGCTCGCGGTGAGCCTCCTGCTCGTGCGGCACCAGTTCAGGAGGCGGCTCGACCCCTCGTATCGCGGGCTGTCGCCATCCCCGGTGAGTGCCTGACGAGCGCGCGGACGCGAAACGTCAGGGGACGCGCTTTTCTCCGGCGGTGATCGCGAAGCGAAGACGGTTCTCCGGCGGTGGGAACGCACAGGTTGAGAACGCCGTGAAGGCGCAGGGCGGATTGTAGGTCCGGTTGAAGTCGATGACGGTCCATCCGGTCGAGTCGGCGAGGGGAACGCGCAGGTACCGACCCGCCCCATACGTGGAACTCGTCGCCGTCGAGTCCCACAGCATGATGAAGTAGTCGCGGCTCCCCGCGTCGGCGGAAACCGCAAGCCGGTGCTCGTGTCCAGCGACGCGGAAGACCAGCTCTCCGGGCGAGTGGTACGCCTGTGTACCGTCGGCGACGTCCGCGACCTGGAAGTCCCGAGCGACCGCGAACGAGTCGAACCGCGCCGCCACCCGCCACTCGGCGGACACAGGAAACGTCTCGGGAAGCTGAAACGTCGCAATTCGCGGATGATTCTCGTCCCAGGCCCGAATCCACAGTCGGTCCGTGCCGGGTTCACCATGCACCCGGAAGCGCACGGAGCCGACGGCGATCACGGTACTTCCACGCGATCGATCGCTCACCAGATCGATCGTGGTCGTTATGCGGGTGCTGTCGCCAAGCGTCGGATGGGCGTTTCTGGCCGGCGTAAAGCGAAGCGAGGTATCGGTGCGGGCGATCGTTCCCACCTCGCGCGGCACATGACTTCCCGCGAGCACCATGGGAGGCCCGGAGTCTGCACCGATACGGAACTCCCCAACCGGCAGGTCCCACAACCCAATCCAGGTCACGGCTCCTGACCCCGGCCTGACGAGTCCATTCCTCCGGGCCGCACGCCACTGCGCATGGTCGGCCTCGTGGGCAGCCTGCGTCATGGGCGACGGGGCAGGCCATGCCTCACAGCCGATCAAGGCGAACAACGCGAGCGCGGTGCGGGCGGTTCGGTAGCTCATCGTCTGATCCAGCTTAGCCTCGGCCGTCTGGAGCGCGCAACGCAAGCCCTTGACCGCTCGCATTTCCATCCAGCCGACTGCACCTGTCCGAGGACAGCGCGTCGTCCCGGAATTGGGACGTCAATCGGTGCCCGGACGAAAAAATGGTGACTTACGCCGGACTCGTCAGGCCGATCGGCCTCGCATCATCATGCGTGGCAATGCGATAAACGAAAGGTTGCGAGATGCCGCATCGGGAATCGGTGGGCCTGATGGCGCGGCACATGGAATGCCATTACTGATGGCAAGCATGTACCATGTCACAAGTCTCGAACATCGAGGCGTTCACATGAAGAACATTCTGTCTCGCTCGTCCCTGCTTGGCGCTCTTCTCCTGCTGCCCGCGTGCGCAACTCTGGCGCAGGATCCGCAGCCGTATCGGACGGTCGTCTATTCGGCGGAAGAGCTGGACAACCTGGTGGCGCCGGTGGCGCTGTACCCCGATGCGCTCCTCGCGCAGATCCTCGTCGCGGCGACGTTCCCCGACCAGGTCGCGATCGCGGCACAATACGTTCGCGAGCGCGGCACGAGGAACATCGATGACCAGGGCTGGGACATCAGCGTCAAATCGGTCGCGCACTACCCGCCCGTGCTGAACATGCTGGCCACCCAGGACGACTGGGCCACAGCACTCGGCCAGGCGTACGCGTCGCAGTCGGGCGACGTGATGGAAGCGGTTCAACGGCTGCGCGAGATGGCTCGTGAGCAGGGCAACCTCGTGTCGACGCAGGAGCACACCGTCATCCAGGATCGTGACCGGATCATCATCGTGCCGGCCAATCCGCAGGTGATCTACGTGCCCACGTACGATCCGTACGTCGTCTACGCGCGGCCCATCTTCGGGTTCGGGTTCCATACCGGCTACTTCTCGTTCGGCATCGGCTTCCCGATCGGCTCCTGGCTCGTCTACGACGTCGACTGGTGGGGTCGCCGCGTCTACTACGACGGGTGGTACGGCGGTGGATGGCGCCACAATGCGCGCCGCTACATCCACATCTCGCCGGTCTACGTGAGTCCGCGCTATCGAGTGGTCAACATCAACGTCAACATCTTCTCGCGCCGGGTGAACTACATCAATCTCGATCGCCGTCACCGGTACGTGCGCCGCGACGTCACCTTCGAGCGACACGATCGCGGACGCGATCGTTATGTGGACCGGAACGGCCGGCGTGACGATGATCGCCGCGGCCCAATCGTCAATCCACGAGGCGGGGATGATGGGCGGCGCGACGGCGACAACCGCGGACCAGGGACCCTCGACAACGGCGGCAGGCAGGGCGGCCGCAATGGCCAGGGTGGCAACGACCGGATAGGCAACCGCGTGGCCACGTTCGACGACTACCGTCCTGACAAGGGTGGTAACTCACCGGATGCACGCAATGCGGCACCACCGGTGAACCGCTCCGGATTCGGTGTCATTGAAAAGCAGCGTGAGACAGCGCAGCCGCCACGCGGGCGAACCGAGACCGGGGGCAACGGCCGCGTACAGCCGCCTGATTTTCGCAGTGTCCGACCGAATGCGCCGGTAATCACACCGCCAAGGTCAGTGGAACGCAAGTCGAATGGAAACGGCGGCGCCGCGTCCAGCGAGTTCCGCGGGGCAAGGCCGAGTGCGCCTGTGTTCTCTGCGCCGCCAAAGTCGGTGGAACGGAAATCGGGCGGGAATAACCGGCCAGCGCCGTCCGAATATCGCGGTGCGCGGCCAAACGCCCCGGTCTTCAACTCCCAGCCGAGATCCGTCGAGCGAAAATCGAGTGGCGGCAGTGTCGGTCAGACGGCTCGGCCGTCGATGCGGGTTGCGCCGAGCAACTCAGGGAAGGCTCCCTCCTCGTCCGGTGTCAGGGCAGGTTCGGGAGGTAGCTCCGGCAAAGTGAAGGCGTCGGGTGGTGGTGGCAGCAACCGGGGTGGAGGTGGAAAGGGCCGCAAGTAGCGGCACCCTTTCTGGAGGGAAATCGGCCAGCCGGGCTCACCCTGCTGGCCGATTTCTTTCTTTTTCCCTGGGCGCTCAGGGCCTCGAGGTCCCGGTGTGAGAGCGTGCGCATTGGCGCGCTCATGGCTCGAGCTCAATACGTATCAGTCCCTCATCTTCGTCTACCGTCAGTTCCACGTTCGCGCCTGTTGGCAGGGCCTTGAGAACGTCGCAGCTGAGAAAACGGTGCACGTGATTTCCGCCTGCTCCCTTCGCGCACGTGCAGGCCATCTCCTCGACGCGCACCAGGGTCTCCTCGCCGTAGAGCAGGACCGACAAAGGGACATCGCCCGCCGACAGCCGCTGTGCGAACCCTTCCGGAATCTCGAGCCGTCCGTCGAGCGGCGTCTTCCGCGATACGACCGTCTTGAGGTGCAGCAATCGTCACCACCACGAAGGAATGCCTGAACAAAGAAGCTAGTGCCGTTCCAACTATTCTTGCCAAGTGGTTCAATGCAAACCCATACCTTCGAGCGTTCGGTGAAACAAGTTGGAACGGCACTAGCGGTCAGGTCGTTCGCGGCGTGCAATGAAATGCTCCGCATGCAGTGGCGTGGTCACGTCGCCGCAGTCGAGGCGGGCCAGAATTTCCCAATGGCCAAACCCACAATGAGCCAGGCCCGCGCTGTCCTGCAACAGTACTTCGGCTACACCGACTTCCGGCCACCGCAGCTTCCGGCGGTGGAGGCCGTGCTGAGCCGGCGCGACGCCGTCATCGTGCTACCCACGGGAGGCGGGAAGTCGATCTGCTTCCAGGTTCCAGCGCTCTGCTTCAGCCGCCTCACCGTCGTTGTCTCGCCGCTGATCTCACTGATGGCCGACCAGGTGCAGGCTCTGGAACGGCGGAACGTGGCGGCGACCTTCCTCAACAGCACGCTTCCGCCTGACGAAACCGTGGCGCGCGTCGAGCGCATTCGGCGCGGCGAGGTGCGTCTGCTTTACGTCGCCCCCGAACGGCTGGCAGTTGGATCAACGGCGAGCTTGCTCAGGGAAGTCGGCGTCGATCTGCTGGTCATAGACGAGGCGCACTGCGTCAGTGAATGGGGGCAGGACTTCCGCCCGAGTTATCTCAGGCTGGCCGCTGTGCGGCGAGAGATCGGAGACCCTCAGACTGTCGCCCTGACCGCAACAGCGACTCCCGGCGTGCGCCGCGACATCGCGCGCCTGCTCGAACTTCTGGATCCCGAGGTCATCATTGGTGGCTTCGACCGCCCCAACCTCACGTTCCGTGTCCAGAACATCCCAACGGATGCCGCGCGACACCAGGCGATGGTCAGCCGGCTGCGAGGAGTAGGCGATCCGGTCGTGGTCTACGCCGCCACGCGGCGGCAGGTGGAACAGGTCGCGCGGATGCTCTCGTCAGGCAGGGTGAGTGCGGTCGCATATCACGCTGGCCTCTCGCCCGAGCGCCGAGCGCGGGCGCAGGAACAGTTCATGGGTGGCGCCGCCCAGGTCATCGTCGCCACCAACGCCTTCGGGATGGGAATCGACAAACCGGATGTCCGGCTCGTGCTGCACTACCTGCATTCGGGATCCCTCGAGGATTACTACCAGGAGGCGGGGAGGGCGGGGCGGGACGGGGCTGCATCGGACTGCCTGCTGTTGTTCAATCCGAACGACCGCCACGTCCATGATCGGATGCGAGAGCATGGAAATGTTCCCGGCGAACTGCTCAGAAACGTCTGGATGGTCCTCGCCACCCTGTCGCAAGGCAGGCGACCGGTGCCACTCGATGAACGATTCATCGTGTCGCGGCTGGGCGACGGAGTGCAGACTCAATCGGTCGCGACCGCGCTGTCCATCCTCGAGCAGCGAGATGTCCTTGCCTCGGTCAGTCGACCGGATGTCGTTCGGCTCCGGGTCCTTGCTTCGTCGCTTCGAGTGGAGTGTGAACGGGCCTCGCTCACTCCTGCCGCGCGTGACGTGCTCGAACGGGTCTTCGGTCAGGTGCGGGCCACTGAGGACTGGGTGTCAATCTCGGTCGCGGAGAGCGGATGGACGGCTCGTCGCCTCGACGAGGCACTGTCCGAGCTGGAATCGCGCCAACTGGTTTTCGTCGATCGCGTCCCGAGTCGCGCCACCGTTGCCATGGACTCGAAAAGCCGAGCCCGGCTTGAGCGCCTGATTCACCAGCTCAAGACGCGACGCGAAGTAGAGCGTGCAAAGCTCGGCGCCATGGTGAGTTACGCGACAGCTCTGACGTGCCGTCGCAGGTTCATCCTGAACTACTTTGGCGACCGGTCGGACGACGGCTACCGCTGCAACCTGTGCGACGTCTGCGCACCTGGCAGTTGACGATTGAGAAAAACCACGCGCTACCTTGGTTGTACCGGTGCCTGATGCCTGATGCCTGATACCTGACCAAGTCATGCACGACTTCCTGTACTTCTCGGAACAGCACCTGGCGGTCCGCGAGACGGTTCGCGCATTCGCCCGGGATGAAGTCGCGCCGGTCGCGAGGCACTACGATGCCACGGCCGAGTTCCCATGGCCGACCATCAAGCGCATGGCGGAACTCGGCTTTCTCGGGGTGCCGTGGCCCGAGGAGCTGGGCGGCGCTGGACTCGACATTCTCAGTTACGTGACGGTGATCCATGAGCTCGCGAAGGTCGATGCCTCGCATGGCCTCACGATCTCGGCCCATACGACGTTAGGGACATCCCCCATCGTCAACTTCGGCACGAAGGCACAGAAAACGCGTTACGTGCCGCTGCTGGCATCGGGCCGCGTGATGGGCGGATTCGGGCTGACCGAAGAAAGTGCCGGCAGCGATGCGGCAGGAACCCGGACGCGCGCCGTCCGGAAGGGAGACCGCTATGTCCTCAACGGCTCGAAGCGATTCATCACGCACGCCGGCGTGGGCGAGATCTTCGTCGTCACCGCGGTCACCGATCCAACGAAAGGGACGCACGGAATCACCTCGTTCATCCTGACCAAGCATAACGAGGAATTGGAAAAGGCGAAGCCGTATGGGATCGGGCACGACGACTCCCTCCCCGCCATGCCCGGTTTCACCACCGGCCGGAAGGAGGACAAACTCGGCTGGCGCGCGTCGGACACGCGGGAGCTGATCATGGCCGACGTGGAAGTGCCGGCGGAGCAGCGTCTGGGAGAGGAAGGCGAGGGGTTCGTCAACTTCATGAAGACCCTGGACGCGGGACGCATCGGCATTGGTGCCCTGTCGCTCGGGATCGCCGAAGGCGCGTTCGAGCAGGCGCTCCAGTACGCGACCGTCAGAAAGCAGTTCGGGCAGCCCATCGCGGAATTCCAGGGCGTCCAGTTCCAGTTGAGCGACATGGCCACCGAGATCGAGGCCGGCAAGCACCTCGTGTACCACGCGGCGTGGCTGGCCCAGCGCGGAGAGCCGTACGGAAAAGCGGCGGCCATGGCAAAGCTCTTCTGTTCAGAGCTCGCGATGCGCACCACGATCAAGGCGATCCAGGTGCACGGCGGCTACGGCTATACCAAGGAGTATCCCGTCGAACGGATGATGCGAGACGCCAAGATCTGCGAGATTGGCGAGGGCACGAGCGAGATCCAGCGCATGGTCATCGCCCGTCACCTGCTGAAAGAGGTGGCCGGTTGAGCGCTTTCGTCATCAATCGAAAGGTTCGGCTGCGGATCGGGTTTCTGTTCGGCATCGCCTATCTCGTGTTCGCGCGCCCGACCCCCGGCTCACTGTTGTTAGGCCTGCCGGTGGCGCTGGCGGGCCTGGTCGTTCGTGCCTGGGCGGCGGGTCACATCGTCAAGAATGAGCAGTTGACCATGTCCGGCCCGTACGCCCACACCAGGAACCCGCTGTATTTCGGGAGCTTTCTGATCGCGGCGGGGTTTGCGCTGGCCGCGCATTGGTCGCTGCTTCTCGTGGTAATCGCCCTTTTCGCCTTCATCTACGGGCCGACAATCGAGCAGGAGCGGACGAGCGTCAGCGCGCGCTTTCCCGAGGACTACGCACGGTACGAGGCCAGCGTCCCCCCCTTCGTGCCTCGATTGACGCCGTGGCGCGGGCAAACGGGCGGGGAATCGTTTAGTTTCAGCTTGTACATGCGTCAGAGAGAGTGGCAGGCCGGGCTCGCGTTTCTTGCGGCCAGTGCCTGGCTCATTGCTCGCTCAACGCTTGGATTCTAGAAGGCATTCCCGGAGCCCACAGTCGGGCTCCGTCGTTGTGAACACGGGCGCGGACCGCGCGACTCGCGGTCGGCGCCGTTCGAAATGCCCGCGTCATGGCGGCGCGTGTCGCCTCCGATCGACCGGGTTGGCACCAGACTGGACTGGCAGGAGACGTGAGAGATCGCATGCCGCTTCGATTGCAGCCGGCCGTAACCGATTGGGCCAATCACTTCAGGCTCGCCTTCGCGAGCCTGTGGTGGGGCCGGCCGGAGTTGGCGTGGACGATCCCGGTCCGGACGAGGTGCGCCACCGACACATGGTTCGGCTGGCCAGTTACCACGATGGCCACGCTCGCGCCACTCCCTCTACGGCCCAGCCCCTGGCGCGTCCACGAGTCGCGTGGTTCGGACCCGGCGGCGGCTCACGATGAAACGCGAAATCCTCATCAGCGCAGCGAATCGAGAAACACGAGTAGCTATTCTCGAAGACGACCAGCTGGTTGAGCTGCTCGTCGACCGGCCAGACGTCAAGCGACTGGTTGGTGACATCTTCATCGGACGGGTTGATGCCGTCCTTCCGGGAATCCAGGCCGCCTTCGTCGATATCGGGACGGAGAAGAGCGCATTCCTCCACGCCTCGGATCTCGTCTACGACGAGAACGTCCCCGACGAGGATGAAGATGACGAGGATGAGCCTGACGATGACGAGAAGGACGGCGCGGAAAATGGCCGCACCGACCGGCGTCGCGCCAAACGCCGGGCTGATGCCCCCGCGATACAGGACGTCCTGAAGAAAGGCCAGGACATCATCGTGCAGGTGACGAAGGAGGCCATCAGCACCAAGGGCCCACGGGTCACCGCGCAGGTATCACTCGCTGGTCGCTTCCTGGTCTACATGCCGCACGCTGCGCGCGTCGGCGTCAGCCGCAAGATCGGGGAGCGCGCCGAGCGGCAGCGGTTGCGCGAGCTGGTGGAGGGGGTGCTGCCCGAAAAGTCCGGCGGCGTCATCGTGCGCACGGTGGGCGAGGACGTGACTCGCGAAACCTTCGAGCGCGAGTTGCAGACCCTCATTGCGCAGTGGAAGCGCATCAAGCGGAAGACCACGTTCGTGCGGGCGCCGGCCCTGCTGCATCGGGAGACGAGCCTCACTCGCGGGATTGTCCGCGACATCTTCAGCACGAAAGTCGAGAACGTGCAGGTCGATTCCAAACAGGTCTACAACGAAATCGCGGAGTACCTGAAGGGCGTCGCTCCTGAGCTGGTCGACCGCGTCAAGCTGTACGAAGGGAACGCTTCGCTGTTCGACAAGGCGAAGATCGAGACCGAGATCCGCGATTTGTTCAAGCGCCGCTGCGACCTCCCGGCAGGCGGCTACCTGATCGTCGAGCCGACCGAGGCCCTGGTCTCCATCGACGTGAACTCGGGTCGCTTCACCGGGAAGAAGGACCCGGAAAAGACCATCCTGAAGATCAACCTCGAGGCCGCGCGCGAAGTCGCGCGACAACTGCGCCTCAGGGATGTCGGGGGAATCATCGTTTGCGATTTCATCGACATGGAGTCGAAGTCGAATCGCGATCGCGTGCTTCAGGAATTGCGGAGTCACCTGGGGCGCGATCGGGCGCGGACGCGGGCCTTTGCCGTCAGCGACCTCGGGCTGATCGAGATGACGCGGCAGCGGGTGAGGCAGAGTCACCTGCAGAGCATGACCGAGGCATGTCCGACGTGCCACGGCACCGGCCGGGTCTTCACCCCGGAGACCATCGTCAGGCGCATCGAGCGCGCGGTGAAGCGGATGGCCGTGGAAGGGAAACGGGAATCGCTGCTCGTGAAGCTCCATCCCGAGGTGGCGCTCCACCTGCTCGAGGAGGAGAAGGACTTCCTCAAGAAGCTCGAAAAAGCGGCTGGTTTCCCGCTCGAGCTGCGCGACGACCCCATGCTTCGTCCCGACGAGTTCAAACTCGTGGTGAAGGGCGCGGGGCGCGACGTGACGGGGCAGTACGCGGTTGCATGAGGTCCGAGGTCAGAGCTCCGAGGTCAGAGGTAACACCCCTCGGACCTCGGACCTCGGAGCTCTGACCTCAAAGTGAACCTTGACCCCAAGTTGTGCTCGCAATTAGGTTTACCAGCTCTCCAAGTCCCGATTTCATGTCATACGCAATCTTCAAGACCGGCGGCAAGCAGTTCCGGGCCGAGCCCGGGACAACGCTGCGGATCCCCTCAATCGAGGGTGAGCCCGGCACCTCGGTCGTGTTCGATAACGTGTTGCTCGGCGGAAAGGGCGAGACCATCAAGACCGGTACTCCGACCCTGTCCGGCGCAAAGGTGACGGGCGAAATCGTCAAGCACGGGCTGGGCGACAAGATCGTCGTCTTCAAGTTCAAGCGCCGGAAGAACTACGCGCGCAAGCAGGGACATCGTCAGAAGTTCACCGAAGTTCGCATCAAGAGCATCAGCCTCGGCTGAGGGCAGGCATAAATGGCACACAAGAAAGGCGTCGGCTCCTCGCGCAACGGCCGTGACTCCAACCCGCAGTACCGCGGGATCAAGAAGTACGGCGGCGAGGCTGTGAGAGCCGGCAACATCATCGTGCGGCAGTGCGGCACGAAGTGGCATCCCGGTTCGAACGTCGGGAAGGGCACGGATTACACGCTCTTCGCGCTCATCGACGGCGTGGTCCGCTTCGAGCACAAGGACAAGAAGCGCTACAAGGTGAGCGTTGTGGCCAACAACTAGGCCAGAAGTCCGAGGCCAGAGGCCAGAGGAAGTGACCCCCGGTGTCGCCGGGGGTTTTTCTTTTCTCTGGCCTCGGGCCTCTGGCCTCTGGCCTCGCTTTTCACGCAACTTCGTCCGCCAGATCACGTAGTAGTTGAAGAACGAGGAGGAAGTATGGCCTTATGGGACAAGTTGAAGACAGAACTCGACCGCGCTGGTAAGGCGGCGCAGGGCGCCCTCGACGAAGGCAAGACCCGCCTCGAGGCGTTCCGCGCGCGGCAGCTGGCGGACAAGGCCGCACAGGCCCTCGGCTACGCGGTCTTTCGCGCGAAGCAGGCCGGCACCGATGTCGACTGGCAAACCCTCCAGCGGCTGGTGACAGCGCTCGCGGAAAAGGAGGCCGAGGTGCAGCGCCTCGAGAAGGAGCTCGCCGCCGATGACAAGACGCCGGACGAGACGACTCCACCGCCTGAAGGCGGCACCGGCGGCGCTGCCTGACGAGCTGCGAGGTCGTGAAAGCGCGGTTCCGGCGGGCGAGCTGAACTGCCGTTAGGCTGGTTTGTCGTTCACTGCCGGCGCAGGCGGTACATCGCCACGTGCATTTCGTCGGCTGCGTCGGTGTAGCTGCCCATCAGATAGTCGCGGCCGATTTCGAAGAGCGTGATCCCCAGCGGAACCTGGGCTCGCGCAACCACGCGACCATCGCCTCGCATCACAAGAAAGTCGAGGGCCTTTGCCCCGGGCGGCGTGGTCTGTATCCAGACGAGTCCCTCCGAATCGACGAACAGCGCAGATATTGCGGGAAGCCGGTCGGGCAAGGGAATGGCAGCGAGTTGCTGGGCCATGGCCTGACGCATTGACGCTGGTCCCATCGACGCAGTGGCTCTAACCGCCTCGTCGAACTCGGTCCGCGTCGGTGCCCGAAGCGTAATCGGTAACTGGTGGTGACTCGTCTGGCCGCCGGCCTGCTGGACAATTACGAAGGCCGAATCCGCCGAACTGATAACAACGGCATCGTCCAGCGCAGCGATGGACGCCGTGCGGCCCAGCGGTCGCGGCGCAGCGCCGCGCCCCCCGGATGGGCTTACCATGGCCACCACTTCGCCCGCTGGGATGTCACCCAGGCGCTGCGTGATCGTTCCACCAGGACCGATCCGATACACCGCCGCCGTCACGCTGACGATGTTCGGGTTCTGTGGGTTCGGCATCGCACCGCGCATGGGACGCGGCGCGCTCCGATACGCTATCGTGCCGTGAGGCGAGCAGGAGAACTGGAACGGTACCTGCGCCGTATCCCCCGCAGGAACCGAAAACTGGCGGCTCGGTGTACCGCTCGATCCGATCATCGTCGCCTGTCGCCGGCGAAGATCCCACACGAGCAATGAGTCAGAGCCGCATTGTCCAGCCCAGAGCATGGACTGGAATTCACCGGGCCCGTCTCCGGTGCGGCCGACCGATCGCACCAGTTTTCCCGTTGCGTCGAGCACGCGAATGCTGTTCTCCGCCCGATCGGCGATCAGCAGACCGCCGTCGGCGAGTCGCATTCCTCCCGCGGCATAGCCGAAGATCAGCGTTCCCGTTGTGGAGACCCCCGGAACGTCGAGGATCGGCGTCCGGTCAACGACCCACGTTGCCTGAGCGGCCGCGTCAGGGCCGAAGAGCAGAAGCAGGATGCCAGTCAGCTTCGAGCGCATGATCGCCTCCGACAGCAAGTGGAGACAACGGGTGCCATCAGCCCCACCAGGTGGTTGCAGGCGGCCTGAGACACCGCCTGCAACCCAAAGGTCCTCAGTGATCCACTAGCGACGGTACGTCGGCGGCAACGCCTTGTACCGCTGCATCAACTCGTCCTGGCGCGATGGACGGCGAACGTCCACGCCGCGAACCAGCACCCGCTCGGCCCTCGTCATGGGCTCGAACGGATCGCCGCTCCACACGACGACATTGGCTTCGCGACCCACCTGCAACGAGCCAACGCGGTCCGCGATCCCGAACGTCTCGGCCGGCGTGAGCGTGACCGCGCGAAGCGCATCGTCCCACGGCATCCCGAACGCGACCGCAACGCCGGCCTCGAATCTCACGTTGCGGGCGTTGAAACCGTCCGCTCCACCATTGATCAGCACGCGGGCACCGGCCCGCTGCAGCAACCCGGCATTCTCCTGTCGCGCGCCCAGCATCGCGAACGACAGCGGAATGTTGTTCAGGGCGCCCACGATCACCGGCACGCGAGCAGCTGCGAGCTTGGGGGCGACCATCCACGCCTCGGCCCCGCCGCTGATCACGATCCGCAGCGAGAATTCGTTCGCCAGGTTGAGCGCGGATTCGATCTCGCTCGCCCGGTTCGCATCGATCACGAGCGGAAGGCGACCCTGAACCACCGGAATCATCGCCTCCAGGTCACCGCGACGGGCCGCCAATTCCCGCGTCGCGTTGCGCTCGTAGTCGGCTCTCCGCCGCATGTACTCGCGCGTATCGGCCAGCAGGTCGCGCAGGCGCTGGAGCACTTCCGCGCGCGTACCACCGACGTGCTCGCCCTTGCTGCCGATGTCGGCCGTCATGGCCACCGGAGCCTGGAGCAACATGTCGGTCAGGCTGCCGTCGGAGAGATCGATCATCGCGGCCTGGCCTCCAACCAGTCCGCCGCCTGGCACCACACCCACGGTCGTGATGCCGTCGTTACGAGTGACCTGAATGAGCGGCGAATTCGAGTTGAATCCCTCCCACACCTTGTGCGATGCCGTGATCGCGTCGCCGCGTCCGCGGGCGGGCGTGTCGACCGTTTCTTCTACCGCGCCGATTTCCACGACGCCTAACGTTGTCGCGACGTTCACGATGCCGGGCGTCACCCACTTGCCGGTCGCATCGAGTCTGGTCGCGTCAGGCGGAATGGCTATGTTCGCCCCGACAGCAACGATCCTGCCCTCGCGAATGAGAACGGTTCCGTTCTCGATGACGGGTCCGCTGACCGGATGAACCCGGCCGCCGGTAATCGCAATCGTCTGTGACTCACCCGTGCTGACGACTACGACGGCGAGCAACAGTGCGCGAACGAGGCCAGAAGCCAGAGGCCAGAGGCCAGAGGGAGGACTTCCCGACTCCCTTCTCACGTCTCTCATCTCATTTCTCATTTTTCCACACCTTCGGGGCGGGCACATACCCCAGTTCGAAGTCCGTGCGCCACTGCTGACTCGGATCCAGCCGGTCAAACAACATTGCACCATCGATCCAGACCTTCTCGGCGCGAGCGTAGATGCTGAACGGATTCTTGTCCCACAGGACGACGTCGGCGTTCTTGCCAGCGGCCAGGGAGCCGATCTTGTCGTCCAGGCCCAGTGCCCACGCCGGGTTGAGGGTGATCCACTTGATCGCCTCGTCCTCCGGGACGCGGATGCCGAGTCCGATGCCCTCGGAGATTCCCTTCGCCGCATCCTGGTTGAGGCGCTGCATGCCATTGGCATCGTCCGAATGCACGATGGTCTTCACGCCCGCGTTATGCAGCAGGGGAAGGTTCCCGCGTATGCCGTCCATCGCTTCCATCTTGAAGCCACCCCAGTCGGACCACACTGACGCGGCAATGCCATTCGCCGCCAGCATGTCGGCAACCTTGTACGCCTCGACGCCGTGATGAAATGACTTGATCGAGTAGCCGAACTCCTTGGCGATGTCCATCATCTGGGCCATTTCATCGCCACGATAGCAGTGATTGTGGACCAGGATGTTCCCGCGCAGGACCTCGGCCAGAGTTTCCATGGCCAGGTCGCGCGCCGGCGGATCGCCCTTTCGATCGACCAGCCACTTGTCCCACCGCCTGCGGTATTGCTCCGCCAGGATCCACTGCGCCCGATATCCGGCGACGTTGCCCATCCGCGTCATCAGTCCGCGTTGCGCGTAAACACGCTTGGGGTTCTCGCCGCAGGCCATCTTGAGACCGTACTTGGCCGCGGGGAACTTCATTCCCTGCACGGTGCGTGACGGCACCACCTTGAGCACCACGCTTCGACCGCCGAACAGGTTCGCCGAACCAGGCAGGATCTGGATGGTCGTCACGCCGGCCGACAACGCCCGGGGGAATTGGGGATCCTGCGGCCACACCGAGTGCTCGGCCCACACCTGCGGCGTCGACGGACTGGTCATCTCATTCCCGTCGCTGAGCGCGTCGACGCCTGGCGCGGCGTAGACGCCCAGATGCGAGTGCGTATCGATGACGCCTGGCGTGACGTACTTCCCCGTGCCGTCGACGACCTGGGCATCCGAAGGCACCGTAACGTTGGCGCCTACGGCGACGATCTTGCCGTCGCGCAGCAGGATGGTGCCGTTGGGTATCGCGGGTCCGGTCGCGGTGAGAATGGTCGCGTTACGGATGGCGACCGGACCCGACGGAACCGGGCGATACGTGCTCGGGAATGGATCCGCGTTTGGCGCGGACACTGCACCGGCGCCAGGGGGAGTTGGTGGGGTGGAATCCTGCCGTGGCGCGGCCGCAGACGCTGCCGGCGCGCTGGATGCTTGAGCTGCGGGGGCTGGAGACGCTCGACCGGTCGCGCAGCCGAGCGCCGACGCGATCGCCACCAGCAACACGTGACGCGTTGACAACCTGACACTCCGGGAAAAGGTTCGCGCTGAAGGTAGGCGGGCGTTTCGACCGGAGCCAGTCGCTACGAAGGGGATGGCGCGAGCGCCGTCAGTATTTCTCGTGGCGTGTCGGTGCAGATGGCGTCGACGCCTGTGTCCACGAGGTCGCGCCCTCGAGCGACTTCGTTCACGGTCCACGCGATCACGCGCCCGCCCTGGCCATGAACGCGCCCGACGAGTTCGCGATCGACGAAGTCGGCCTGTTGCCAGACGTCGCGCGCTTTCGCCGCGCGCATCGCGCCGGCGATGTCGACGAGATAGCTCACGAGCAATATCCCCGTGGCCAGTCCGGGATCCAGCGAATTCGCCTTCGCGGAAACGCGATGGTCGAAGCTGTGCACGGCGCACCACGAGCGGCGGTTCTTCAGGCGCTCCACAACGGGCTCCACCGCCGCGGCTGCCTTGATCTCCACGTAGAGCCGGCAGCGCCCATCGACGAGGTACAGCACTTCATCCAGGGTGGGCGCCGGGCTCCAGTCCCTCACCTCAGCCATCTCGAGCGCGGCGATGGGGATCCGGCGTCCGTCGCGAGTCGTCTCCGGGAGGTACGGATCGTGGTGCACGACCGGCATACCGTCACGAGTGAGGTGGATATCCAGCTCGATACCCTGGACGCCGATTTCCAGTGCACGCTGAAATGCGGGCAGGGTGTTCTCCGGTGCCTCCCTGTTCGCGCCACGATGCGCGATGATCTCGACGGGTGTACTCACCCTGATGGGTCGCTGAAGTCCGCCACCTGCCGCCGGGTCGCCCCCATGACCCATCTTGTTCGCCGGCACAGGGCGTGGCAACCGCGTCCGACCGGTGCTCCCTTATCTCTTAACGACTTGCGCACAGCCCCGTCTCATCGGTCGACTCCGCAATGGTAGAGGATCTGACCGGCCGGGATGACTCCCTCGACAGCACTCTCATTCAGCGCTGGAAAGAGGGCGACGAACGGGCGGCCACTGCCTTGGTGGAGCGACATGCTTCGGCGCTCGCCCGGTACATTGGCAGCCTGGGCGAGCGTGACTCGGCTGAAGAGGTAGTTCAGGACACGTTTGTGAGGGCGTTTTCGTCGCTGGAGACCTTTCGAGGCGACAGCTCGCTCAGGACCTGGTTGTTCACGATTGCACGCCGTCTGGTTGTGGATCGGCGACGAGCGCTTCGGAGGCGGCGGGATGTGGGGAGCCTGGAGGATGTGGACGCCGCTACCGAATACACCGCGCTGGATGGCCTGATTGCCAGCGAGGCGAAGAGGAAGGTGTGGGGGGCGGTGGGGAAGCTGTCGCCGACCCAACGGGAGGTCTTCCTCCTGCGTGTGAATGATGGACTGTCGTACAAGGAGATTGCTGAAGTGGCTGGAACAACGGAAGGCGCGGCGCGTGTTCATTACCACAACGCGCTGCGAACCGTGAAGGAGAACCTCAATGAGTGATTGCCTGAACGTCGAGATTCGCGAACTGCTGCCGGAGTACCTGAGCGGCACGCTTTCCGCGCGCCGGCGTCAAGAGGTCCGGGATCACGTCACCGCGTGCGATGATTGCGCCCGGGAGTTGGCCCTGCTGCAACTCGTTCGCGAAGCGTATGCCGAAGCGACGCCGGCGGTGAACGTCGGTGCGATTGTGGCCGCGCTTCCGCGTCGGGCATCGCGTCCTGCGACCCGCTCGTGGCGGCACAGTCACGCGTTCCAGATTGCGGCTGCCGTTTCATTCATTGCGCTGGGCGGGATGTCGCTGGCTGTGGCCCGCTCGTTCTTCAATGGCAATCCGGTGTCCGCGCCAATCGATACAGTGATCGCCGCGAACACGACCGCCGTGAGCGGGGACATGCCAGCCATCAGTTTTGCCGGGGGCGTAAGCGACCTTGGTGACGAGGATCTCGAAGCGCTGCTGTCGGCGCTCGAGTCGATCGAAGCGCTGCCGGTCACAGAGCCGGCCGAAGTGCCGTTGAGTGGCACCGGCCGGCAGGGTTCGTAGGTGAGAGAGATGACGACACATACGTTGAAACTCGGATTGATGGTGGCGGTGCTGGTGGTCTCGCCTGTTTCGACCATGGCCGCGCAACGCGGCGACCGCGCCGGACGGATGAACCGCGAGCAGCTCGAGCAGCGATTCCGGATGCGGCTCGCCAATCTGCTCAAGACGCAGCTTGGTCTGACCGACGAGGGGATGCGCCAGCTCTCTGACGTCAATCAGCGTTTCGACCTTCAGCGGCGCGACATGAATCGCCGCGAAATCATCACGCGCCGCGCACTCCGCGACGAGGTGCTGAAGCTCGATTCGGCGGACGCGGGACGGGTCGAACAACTGCTCACGGACCAGTTCAAGATCGAGCGCGAGCGGATCGACCTGACCGAGGCTGAGCAGCGCGAGCTGAGCAAGTTCCTCACTCCGGTCCAGCGCGCGCGGTATCTGGGTGTGCAGGAGCAGATCCGGCGCGAGATGGACCAGTTGCGCGGCCGCGGCATGATGCCGATGGGAGATCCACCTGCCGGCATGAATCCGCGGGCCGGACGACGGCCTCCTCCGGCATAGCGCCGATAACCAACGGTCGAGCGACAGGCGCGAACCTGTGATAAGTTTGGGTTCGCGCCCGGGTGGCGGAATTGGTAGACGCAGCGGACTCAAAATCCGCCGGGCTCCGGCCCTTACGAGTTCGAGTCTCGTCCTGGGCATTGGGAACTGAGAGGAAACAGGAAACAGGAAGCAGGGAAGGACTGAGGGCCCGAGCTGATGCTCGGGCCCTCAGTATTTGAACGTGTCGTGCCTTCCCTGTTTCCTGTTTCCTGTTTCCTGTTACCTCCCAGATTAGCTTTCGCCGCCTTCGTCCGATTCCTCGAACCACCGAAACACCATGGCCCTCGACCTCGCAGTCCGATCCGCTGATCTCTCGACGGTGAAGGCGCCGCTGCTCGCGCTTCTGCTGCCGGCAGGAAATTCGATGCCCGCCGGCTTGAAGCAGCTCGATGCCGCGCTGAACGGAGCGCTCGCCACCGCATTGAAGCGTGGCGACTTCCGCGGAGGCCGAGACGAGACGCTCCACCTGCAGGGCAGCGCGGGCGGCGTGGAGCGTGTCTTGCTGGTCGGCATGGGGAAGCCGTCGAGCGTGCCGCTCGCGCTACGGCGCGCTGGCGCGCTGGCGAGTCGGCAGGGGCACAAGCTCGGCGTAGGCCAGATGTCGGTCTGGACTCCGCGCGCAGACAAGGCGGGGATCGAGGCGCTGGGGATCGGTCTCAACCTGGGGTCGTGGGAGTTCGTCGAGATGCGGATACCGCCGCCTCCCGAGGAACGGCGGGCGCCGCTGACCGCGGCGACGATCATTGCGCCCAATGCATCCGGCCTACGCGCCGCGGTGGCCGCGGCCAGCGCCATCGGCGCTGGCTACGACATTACGCGCCGGCTGGCAATGATGCCGGGCAACGTCTGTACGCCTGACTATCTCGCGGACACGGCCCGCGATATCGGCAAGCGCCATCGCATGAGCGTGACCGTGCTGGGCCGCAAAGAGATGGAGAAGGAAGGCATGGGATCGTTCCTCTCGGTGGCCCAGGGCACGCCGCAGGAGCCCAGGCTCGTGGCGATGGAGTACCGGCGCGGCCGCAAGGGTGGCGCACCGATTGTGCTGGTGGGGAAAGGACTCTGCTTCGATACCGGCGGCATTTCCATCAAGCCGGCCGAGCGAATGGAGTTCATGAAGTTCGACATGTGCGGCGCCGCCGCCGTGCTCGGCGCCATGGAAGCCATCGCCAGGTTGAAGCTCCGCGCCAATGTCGTTGGCGTATTCGGCGCCACGACGAACATGCCGTCCGGCACCGCGGTCAAGCCCGGCGACGTCGTGAAGGCCTCGAACGGCAAGAGCATCGAGATCATCAACACCGACGCCGAAGGGCGCCTGGTGCTGGCGGATGTCCTGGCCTGGGTGAAGCGCTATGACCCGGCGGCCGTCATCGACGCGGCCACATTGACCGGTGCGTGCGTCGTTGCCCTTGGAAACAACGCCGTCGGCGCGTTAGGCAACGACGACCGGATGATGCGCGAGGTGCTGGGCGTTGCCGCGACGGCGGGCGAGCCGGCTTGGCAGCTCCCCCTGTGGGACGAGTACAAGGAGTTGATCAAGTCCGACGTGGCCGATCTCAAGAACACCGGTGGCCGGGCGGCCGGCACGATCACCGCGGCGCTGTTCCTGAAGGAATTCGCCGATTACCCCTGGGTTCACCTCGATATCGCGGGGACGGCCTATTCGGAAACCGACCTTGTGATGATCCCGCGCGGACCAACGGGCGTACCCATGGGTACCTTCGTCCAGTTTGTTCGCGGGAGGACGCGCTGACGCGTTTGGTTCCATGGTGGGGGCTCGCGGTGGCATTGGCCGCCATCGTCGTTACGGCACCCGGAGCGGCTGCGCAGGATACGGTAGTCCGACGGGACACCACGGCCGACACGACAGCGGCGCGACGCGATTCCCTCGCCAGAGTTGAAGCGGAGCGGTTGCGGCTGGCCAGGCTGCGAGCCCTGGCCGCCGACACCATCAAGGCGCCGATTGCGAGGGCAGAGGTGCCGCCGTCGCTCGCCATCGGGGAAGCGGTCGCGTTCGACCGGAACAGACTCTACGCCTCGGGCGCGCTCACGTTAGGGGAGCTCATCGATCGCATTCCGGGCGTCACGTCATTCCGCGCCGGGTGGATCTCGGCGCCGGAGATGGCCGCCCTCAATGGTCGTTTCGGCCGCGTGCGGATATTCGTCGACGGCATCGAAATCGACGCGCTCAACTCCCGCCTGGGCGGACAGCACGACCTCTCGCAGATCGACCTGTGGCATCTGGAGGATGCGACGATCGAGACCGCCGCCGACGAAGTCCGAGTCCACCTGCGGACCTGGCGGGTCACCAACACGACGCCGGTAACGCGCATAGACATCCACACCGGCGACCTGCAGACCAACTCCTATCGCGGGTTCTACGGCCGCCGTTTTCCCGGTGGACAAGTGGTGCAACTCGCCGGCAACCATTACGCAACGACCGACCGGCGCACGAATGAAGCGGGCGATCAGACGTCGTTATGGGGTCGCGTCGGGATCGCGCGGAACAAGTGGAGCGTGGATGCGTCCCTGCTTCGGTCGGGACGGAAGTTCACCGAGCGACTCTTCGACGACACGCCCAGCGCCGGCGCCGACACATTGCCGACACTGGACGGTGTGTCGACCATCGCGATTGGCAGGGTGGCCTGGGGCGACCCGATGAGCGGACCCTGGTTCCAGGCCCTCGCGTCCGCTCAATCGTTCTCGATCAGGAATCCGTTGCTCACCATCGTCGACTCCGTGGAAGGTCCGGGTGGCGGTGGTCCTGGCGGCTCTCCTGAGGAACCCGATACGCTCGAGGTACCTAACGACACCACGCAATCACGGCCGCAGTTCGTGCTCAGCGGAGGTCTCAGCAGGGGACCGGTGCGGCTTTCTGCCCTGGGGAGACTTCGTCGCTGGCGCGGCGAGACCAGTCTCGCGCCCGCCGTACGCGTCGGCTACGAGTCGGGAGGACTGATGCTCTCGCTGCTTGGGGAGCGCTCGCCGCTCGACAGCGTGCAGCGGCTCGAAGGGGGAGCGCATGTGAACTTCGGCGGACGGTTCGCCGTGAGTGGCAGCGTGAGCCGGTTCATGCCAATCGAGGGCGCTGACGCGCCAACCAGTCTTGCCATTCGCGCCGAAGTCGGCATGAGGGCGGGGCGCATCTGGCTGACCGGTGGGGCGATTCGTCGCGACACCAGCTTCCTTCCTGCCGCCATCGCCTTCGACACGACCTTCGGCTCGGGCGTGCAGGGGGCCTCCAACGGATTGTTCGCCACGATGCGGGGGAAGTTCTACCGCGACATCGGACTGGACGTCTCGGCTACCCGCTACGAGGCAGCGGGGATCTATCGACCGCAGTATGAAACGCGTTCGCGGTTGTTCCTGGACTCGGACATGCGCGCGAAGTTCCCGAGCGGGAACCTCAACATCCTCCTGGCGGTCACCCACGACTATCGGACTCAAGCGCTGTTCCCGACCGCCGACGGCTTCGTGGAATCGTCGCAGTACCGAACCTGGAGTGCGGAATTGGAGATCAGGCTTCTCACTGCGACCATTTCGTTCCAGTACCGCAACTTCCTTGGCGCGGAATACCAGCAGGTTCCGGGCTTCACCATGCCGAGCATAACGTCGGTCTACGGGATTCGCTGGAGCTTCATCAATTGACAAGGTCGTTGTGGCACCGTAACTTAGGCAGCTTCATATGATACGAAGCATGACGGGTTTCGGCGCCGCGGAAGGGACCGTCGGGTCCGCCCGCGTCACGGTCGAGTTGCGGTCAGTCAACCACCGGTTCTTCAACGCCACGATCAAGCTTCCCGCGGAGCTATCGCGGTGGGAAGGCGAGGTCCGGGAGGCACTCCGCAAGCGGCTCTCTCGTGGACACATCACGTTGTCCGCCCGTGTCGATCGCGGTGTCGCAGGACCACCGTTGATCGACGAGGAGCGATTCGGCGCCTACGTCGGCCTGTTGCGGAGCCTCAAGGACCGGTTCGGGTTGGCAGGGGATGTCGATGTGGCAACAGTGCTTCGCATGCCGGACGTGATGTCGTCCGTCAGCGAGGGGTCTGAAGGAGAGGCATCCGCCTTTCTGCAACTCGTCGACGACGCCGCCGTCAGCCTCGCGGACTCACGACGGCAGGAAGGGGAGCGGCTCGGGACCTATCTCATCGAACGACTCACGATCGTTGAAGACGCGCTGTCGCGAATCGGCGAGCGCGCTCCGCAGCGCCTGTTGGAGCAACGCGCCAAGGCCCGCGAATCGATCCGTCAGCTTGCCAACGGCGTGCAGGTCGACGAGCAGCGCCTGGCGATGGAGATCGCGATTCAGGCCGATCGGCTCGATGTCCAGGAGGAACTGTCTCGCTTCGGCTCGCATCTCACCGCGTTCCGGCGTTCGGTCTCAGACGGTGCCGATGAGCCTGTGGGGAAGCGCCTCGGGTTCCTGCTGCAGGAAATGCTCAGGGAGGCGAATACCACCGGGAGCAAGGCCTATGACTCATCCATCCTCGCCGACGTCGTGACCGTCAAGGAAGAACTGGAACGGATCCGCGAGCAGGTGGAGAATCTCGAATGAATCCGTTTCCGCTCATCATCTCGTCGCCCTCGGGGGGCGGAAAGACCACCATTTCGCGGTTGCTCCTGGAGCGTCGCAAAGATGTGGGCTACTCCGTTTCCGCCACGACACGCCCACCGCGAGGCAACGAAGTCCACACTCGCGACTATTTCTTCGTGTCCAGACCGGAATTCGTTGCCATGCGCGAGCGTGGTGAGTTCGCGGAATCCGCCGAAGTCCACGGAAATCTGTACGGCACGTTGCGCAGCCAGGTTGACCACGTCCTTGGCCTGGAACGTCATGTCATCATGGACATTGACGTCCAGGGAGCGCGTCAGTTCAGAGCCGCCTATCCCGAGTCCGTGCTGGTCTTTCTGCTGCCCCCCAGCGCTGAGGCCCTGATGCAGCGTCTGACGGGCAGGCAAACGGAGTCGGGGGACGGTTTCCGGACTCGCGTGCGGGCGGCGCGCGAGGAACTCCGCGCGGCTGTATCTTACCAGTACGCTGTTGTGAACGACGACCTCGAATCCGCCTATCGGGTGGTGTCGTCCATCATCGACGCCGAGGCCGTGCGGCACGCGCGGCAGCCCCAGTTGACCGCCCGTGTCACCGCGCTGGTTGAGGAACTCGACCGGCACCTAGTTCAACTTTCTACGCCAGCCTGAACTCCATGCGAGTATTTACACCGGACGAAATCAAGGATCGTGCCGCCAACAAGTACCTCGGCGTGCTCGTTGCCGCCAAGCAGGCGCGGATGCTCAACGAGTTTCCGCGTGAGCGGACGTCCAGGGAGAAGAAGCTGACCACGCGGTCACTCGAGGAACTGTCCGAAGGACAGATCGAGTATCGCGTGGTGGCACGCAAACGCGGCGAGGAGTAGTCCCGTCAGGCCATTCGCCGGCCGCCGCGTCCTTCTGGGTGTCACCGGAGGGATCGCCAGCTACAAGTCGGTGTGGCTGGCGCGGCTGCTCACGCAGGCGACGGCGGAAGTCGATGTCGTCCTGACGCGGTCGGCCCCGGAATTTGTCGGTGCGGTAACCTTCGAGGCCCTCACGGGTCGGCCAGTCCACACGGCACTCGTGCAAACGGGCCACGCGCTCGACCATCTCCACCTTGCCAGGTCCGCCGAGCTCGTCGTCGTGGCGCCTGCCACTGCCGACTTCATGGCGCGCGCCGCCACCGGTCGCGCCAACGACCTGCTCAGCGCCTGTCTTCTGGCGACCACGGCACCGGTGTTGTTCGTGCCGGCGATGAACGATCGCATGTGGGCGCACGGACAAACGCAGCGCAACGTCGCGCACCTGCGCGAACTCGGATATCACGTGCTCGACCCCGACGTGGGTGAACTCGCGGTCGGCGAGGGCTCCGGCCCGGGGCGAATGCCCGAACCCGAGGCGATTCTGGCGCACGCGGGCCGCCTGCTGGAAACGACGGATTCGCTGCGGGGAAAGCGAGTGGTTGTTTCCGCCGGCCCTACACGCGAAGCGCTCGATCCGGTGCGATTTCTCTCGAATCGCAGTAGCGGCAAGATGGGCGTTGCCATCGCTGCTTCCGCGTGGCGCCGCGGGGCCGACGTCGTGCTCATCGCCGGTCCGCTGTCCATCGACGCACCGATCGGCCCTCGCCTGGTTACGGTTGAGACCACCGAGGAAATGCTCGAGGCGGTGCGTGCGGAGATTACCGCTGCCGACGTGCTGGTGATGGCGGCCGCTCCCGCCGACTTCCGCGCCAGCACGGTCGCCGCATCGAAAGTGAAGAAGACGAAGGCACCGAAGGCCCTCGCGCTCGAATCAGCACCGGACATTCTTCGCGAGACAATCTCGTCCCGGAGGCCCGGGTTGATCGCCGTGGGATTCGCGCTGGAGACGGACGAGGTCCTGGAGAATGCTGCCGCCAAACTCGAATCCAAGTGCCTCGACCTTATCGTCACGAACGATGCTCGCGAACCAGGCGCCGGGTTCTCGGTGGACACCAATCGCGTGACCATGCTCGCGCGTGACGGCACACGAACGGACGTGCCGTTGCTTCCCAAGACCGAGGTCGCCGACGCGATCCTCGATCGCATCGCGGAGCTCATCGATGGACGCTAGGGACCGGCTTCGCCGCTTCCTCGAGCAGCGGCGCGAGGCTGGTGAGACGGAGCTGGTCTTTGACCAGCTGAGCGTCGACGAGGCGATGCGATTACTCGGGGCTGCGCCCGTCGAGGAAACAGGAAACAGGAAACAGGAAGCAGGCAAGGAACGAAGCGCTGTTTCCGAAGCGCAGACACCGCCTCCCGCGTCGGGAGCGTCGGAGGATTGGCGCGCGGTGCTGAAGGACGCCGGCGGCGCGCCAACTGAAAAGGACTCTCGCTACTCTATGCCGGCACCGTCCGCCACGCCGACGACTGGTGACACGCACGCAACGATGCCGCTCGAACTCGTGCCGCAAGGGATCATCATCGGGGGTGCTGGACGAGAGTTGTTTGGCGGCACCACATCGCCCTACGCAACGCTCGAGGAACTTTCCACAGCGGTTTCAACGTGCACACTTTGTCCGTTGTATCGCGAGGCGAAGAATCCCGTGCCGGGTGAAGGAAACCCCAACGCCGATTTCATGTGCGTTGGTGAAGCACCGGGCGCGACAGAAGACGAACTCGGTCGACCTTTCGTCGGTCAAGCCGGCCAGCTACTGGACAAAATCCTCGGCGCAATCAAGCTCTCGCGCAACGACGTTTACATCTGCAATGTTCTCAAGCACCGACCACCCGGTAATCGCAATCCGATGCCGGACGAGGTGCAAGCCTGTAGTCCATACTTGTTGCGGCAGATCGAGCTGATCCGGCCACGAGTGATCGTTGCGTTCGGGACCTTCGCGGCCCAGACGCTCCTGAACACGCGAGAAGGCATCGGCAAGCTCCGCGGCAAGATTCACCGATACTACGGCGTGCCGCTGGTAGTGACCTACCATCCGGCCGCCCTGCTCAGGAATCCGGCCTGGAAGCGGCCGACGTGGGACGATGTCCAGCTTGCTCGAAGACTCCTCGATCGCACCAACAGTAGCTGATACGTTTCGCGACCGCCGGCCTCCATGGTCGGAGGACGCTGAACAGGCGGTACTCGGCGCGATGATCATGGACCGCGACGCGATTCTTCGCGCGTCCGAATTCAGCGACGACACTCTGTTTTATCGTGAGGGCCATCGCCGGATCTTCCGCGCGATCGTGGCGCTCAACGAACGCGGTGTGGTCGTCGACGTTCTGACGCTGGCTGACGAACTGGCGCTCCGCGGCGAACTCGATGCATCGGGCGGCAAGGAATACCTGTCGCACCTGCTCGATGTGGTCCCCACCTCCGCCAATGTCGAGTACCACGCGCGGATCGTTCGCGAAAAAGGCCTCATCAGGCGACTGATCGAGACCTCGACCGAGCTGGTGTCGGAGGCGTACGACGGACGGCGAACGTCAGCCGAACTGCTCGATCACGCCGAGCAGCGGATCCTGCAGATCAACACCGAGCGCGGCCGCGAAGGGTTCCATCGCATCAAGGAGCTCCTCTGGCCGGCGATGGAGCGCATCGAAGAACTGGCACGTGGCGGCGGCGCCGTCACCGGCGTGCCGTCCGGTTTCGTCGACCTCGATCGCCTCACGCTGGGATTCCAGCCCTCGGAACTGAGCATCGTTGCGGCTCGCCCTTCGATGGGAAAGACCGCCTTCATCCTCAACGTCGCGCAGAATGCCGCCATCCAGGCGCAGGTGCCGGTGGCTGTGTTCTCGCTCGAAATGGCCAAGGAGCAGCTCGTCGCCCGCATGCTCGCCGCCGAGGGCTACATCGATGCGCAGCGCCTTCGAAACGGGCGACTGTCGCCTGACGACTTCTCACGCCTGGCAAAGGCGACAGGAATCCTGAGTTCGGCCCCGATCTGGATTGACGACAGCCCCGGGTTGACGGCGCTGGATATTCGTTCGCGGGCGCGACGACTGCAGGTCGAGAACAAGGTCGGCCTCGTGATCATCGATTATCTCCAGCTGATCGCCGGTCCGCCCGATTCCGAGAACCGCCAGCAGGAGATCAGCTACATCTCGCGATCACTGAAGACGCTGGCCAGGGAACTGCGAATCCCCGTCGTGGCGTTGTCGCAGCTCTCGCGCGCGCCTGAACAGCGATCGGGTGATAACCGGCGTCCACAGCTCTCTGACCTGCGCGAGTCGGGCGCCATCGAACAGGACGCCGACGTGGTCATGTTCCTCTTCCGGCCGGAGTACTACGAAGGCACGACCGACGAGCGTGGAGAACCACGGCGGCTGGCGGACGGCACGCCCCTCGAAGGATTGGCGGAGTTGATCATCGGCAAGCAGCGGAACGGTCCGACGGACACCATTCGACTCCACTTCCACAAGCAGTACACCCGATTCGACAATTACACGCAGCGGCAAGCGTCGTGACGGTCAGGGTGAAGACGGTGTACCGCTGCACGGAATGCGGCGCCGAGTACCTGAAGTGGGGCGGGCGCTGCGACGCCTGTGGAGAGTGGAACACACTGGCCGAGGAGATCGAGCGGACGACGCCGCGCGCAAAGACTTCCTCTCGCGCGCGGCGGGAAGCGATGCCCACCTCCAGGCCCACGCCCATTGGGGCCGTGGAAGTCAGGCGGTCCACACGAATGTCGTCCGGCCTGCGGGAGCTCGACTATGTGTTAGGCGGCGGCATTGTCGACGGCAGCGTCGTGCTCATTGGCGGCGAGCCGGGCATCGGCAAGTCGACGCTGTTGCTCCAGGTCGCCGCCAGCGCTGCCCGCGCCGGGCGACGCACGCTCTACGTGTCGGCGGAGGAATCCGGCCCGCAGGTCCGGCTGCGCGCCGAGCGACTCGGTGATGACGCGCTGCTGGTGGAGCTGCTGGCTGAGACCGCGCTCGAGGAGATTCTGGCGAGTGCGGGAGCAATGTCCCCGGATCTGCTGGTCATCGACTCGATTCAGACCATCTACTCGACTGACCTGGAAGGAGCGCCGGGCAACGTGGGTCAGGTGCGCGAATGCGCGGCCCGGCTCATGCGCTTCGCGAAGGACACGGGGTGCGCCGTTTTCATCGTCGGGCACGTTACGAAGGGCGGAGGCGTGGCCGGACCGAAGACGCTGGAACACATCGTCGACACGGTGCTGTACTTCGAGGGCGACGCATCGCTGGACTTCCGCGTACTGCGCGCCACCAAGAACCGGTTCGGCAGCGTGGACGAGATCGGGGTCTTCCGCATGACGGCATCGGGCCTCGAGGGCGTGGACAATCCTTCCGCGCTCTTCATGGGCGACGGCGGGGCTTCCGCGTCAGGCACGGCGGTGACGGCGCTGATCGAGGGATCGCGACCGGTACTGGTGGAAATCCAGGCGCTGGCCGCGAAGGCGGGATACGGAACGCCGCAACGTGTCGCCAACGGCGTCGATCCGCGCCGGCTGGCGTTGCTCCTGGCGGTGCTGGAAAAGCGCTCGGGGCTGCCACTGTCGCAGCTCGATGTCTTCGTCAATGTGGCTGGCGGTTTGCGGCTGACGGAACCCGCGGGAGACCTCGCCATCGCCGCCGCGGTCGCATCGAGCGTGTACGACATCCCGCTGCCGCGTGGCTCGGTCTTCATCGGCGAGCTGGGACTCGGTGGCGAAATCAGAGCGGTGTCGCAGTCGGAGCGCCGCCTGGCCGAGGCAGCACAGTTAGGCATGTCGGTCGCCTACGTGGGTGCCCGCGGACTCCAGGCGCGAAACGGCGGCAGCATGCGTCTCTCGGCGCACGAGCACCTGGGCGCGTTGTTCGCGACGCTCTTCCGCTCATGACCGGCGCAGCGGGCGACGCGGGCACCTCGACGCGGGATGTACCGCCGGCACCCGACGTCGGCGTGGTCATCGTCGCGGGCGGCACCGGGTCCCGCGCGGCGGGAACCACGGGCGAGCTCAAGCAGTTTCGCTGGGTGGGTGACAAGCCAATGCTCCTCCACGCGGTTCACGCATTCCAGCGCCGTTCCGACGTCGCACTGGTGGTCTGCGTGCTTCCCCGCTCGCACGCCGCCGACCCGCCGCCCTGGCTGTTCCAATGCGATCTCGACCGGCTGCTGGTGAGCACCGGTGGTCGGGATCGGGGCGAATCGGTGTGGAATGGCCTCGAGGACCTGCCTGACGAGTTGGCGGTGGCGGTGATCCACGACGCGGCCCGCCCGCTCGTCACCGACGCCACCATCGACGCGGTCATCACCGAAGCGCGGCGCGGCCATGGAGCGGTCGCGGCGCTACCCGTCGTCGATACGCTGAAGGAAGTCGACGCATCGGGGCGGATCACCCGCACGATCGAACGTGAAGGACTCTGGCGCGCGCAGACTCCGCAGGCCTTTCCCATGCGCGTCATCGAGCATGCGTACGTCGAGGCTCGCCGGGCGGGCGTGACGGCAACTGACGATGCCGCGCTGGTGGAACGCCTTGGGCTGGACGTTTTCGTGGTGCGCGGGAGCGAACGGGCGATGAAGGTGACGGAAGAAGCCGACTTCGCGCGCGTCGAGCGTCTGGCCTCGCTGGCGGATTGATGCGTCAGGCCGCTGTCCCGTTCTGGTCTCCTGCCGAAATCGAAGCGTCCCTGAGCGAAACGGCGGCGCACCTGCAGGCCGGACGGGTGCTGGCGTATCCCACCGAAACGGTCTATGGCTTCGGTGGCGCCGTGGATCGTGACGCCGTGGAACGGCTCGTGGCGCTCAAGCGTCGCCCCGCGGCCAAGCCATTCCTCCTCCTTGTTTCCGACAGCGCGATGCTCGAGCGCCTCGACCTTCACCTTCCGAGCGCGGCGGCGCAGCTGGCGGCGCGTCACTGGCCGGGACCACTCACGCTCGTCCTGCGCGGGGGCGAGCGTCGCGTGCCACCCCGGTTGCGCGGTCCCGAGGGTGGCGTCGCGGTGCGATGGACGTCACATCCCGCATTGCAGCGGATGATCGCTGCCTACGGAGACCCGATTACATCGACATCGGCCAACCTGCCCGGGCTACCGCCAGCCATGACCGCCGGGGAGATTGTTGAGCAGTGGGGGGATGCGGTCGCACGCGGCATTCTCCGGGTGCTTGACGGTGGTCGGTTGGAAGCGTCGGCACCTTCGACCGTGGTGGACTGCACGGGTCGCCGCCCGCGCGTCATCCGACCCGGCGCCATTTCGGCGGACGTACTGCGGGAGAGCGTGCCGGACCTGATCGGCGATGCCTGACGAGTGCCGTTCCAGCGTGCCAGGCGAAACCGAGGGAACGATGTTCGCGTCACCTTTTAACTGAATCACGTTGGAACGGCACGACGCCATGCGATTGCTTTTCGTGTGCACAGGGAATACCTGCCGGAGCGCGCTGGCCGAGGCCATCGCGCGCCGCGAGGCGATCGAGCGCGGGCTTGCCGACGTGGAGGTCGCGAGCGCGGGCACCAGCGCATGGGACGGCGCGCCGGCATCCGATGGCGCCCTGCTGGTGGCGATGGAACGCGGACTGGACCTCGCGTCACACCGCTCGCAGCAGTTGACCCGGGAACTGGTCCAGTCACACGACGTCGTCCTGGCCATGGGTCCGCACCACCAGGAACGCGCCGAGGCGTTAGGCGGGGAGGGGCGGACGCACCTGCTGACGGCGTTTGCCGCTGGAGCATCGACGGGGCGCGCGATCAACGACCCGTTTGGCGGTGACCTGGAGCAGTATCGGGAAACGCTCGTCGAACTTCAGGCCGAGATCCGGCGCGTGTTCGATCGGCTCACGGCGCGTCCGAGTCAGCAGGCCGGGTGACGATCCCGGGTCGACTGGTCCTGCTCGGCCATCCGGTGCGGCACTCGCTGTCGCCACGATTCCAGAACGCCGCCCTGCGGGCAGCGGGAATTCCGCTGACATATGAAGCACTCGACGTTCTTCCCGACGCGCTGGGGAATGTTCTGGGCCAACTGCGCGCGGAGAACGCGGCCGGCAACGTCACGGTGCCGCACAAAGCCGCGGTGGCCGCGGCCTGCGACCGACACACCGGGACCGCGATCCGCACCGGAGCGGTCAATACGTTCTGGTGTGATGGCAACCGGCTTGTGGGGGATAACACCGACGTGGCCGGATTTCGTGCCCTGGCCGTCAGCGTGCTGGGGCAGGAACCGGTGGACGCCGTCGTGGGCCTGCTGGGCGCCGGTGGGGGAGCCGCCGCGGTGTGCGCGGTCGTGGAGGAATGGCCAGGCGCACGCGTGGTCGTGCATGCCCGCGGCCGGGAGCGTGCGGTCGCGCTCGCCCATCGGTTTCCCGGACTCGTTGGCCTCGCATACTCCACTGCCGACGCCATCCGGGACGCCACGATCGTGGTCAACGCCACTCCCGTCGGTCTGCAGGGCGATGACGTTCCGGTCGCGGTGAGCCTGCTGCCTCGTGACGCGGCCGTGATGGATCTCGCCTATCGTGCCGGCCAGACCCCCTGGATCCTCGCCGCCCGCGAGGCAGGGCATCGCGCGGCCGATGGGCTGGAGATGCTGATTGCGCAGGGAGCGGAAGCCTTCGAACGCTGGTTCGGTCGCGCACCCGACCGGAACGTCATGCGGCAGGCACTGGCCGCCTAACGCTTCCGCAGGCCGGCGCGCGGTCCGCGCCCTCGCCCACTTCCTTCTCCCCCGTTGCTGTGTCACCTGCGATGCCCGCCTGCCGGAAGGCGCGTCCGATCTGGCCTGCGGAACGTGCTGGTCCCGCCTCCCGATGCTGCCGAACCCGCAGTGCCCGCGCTGCGGGTATCCCCTCGCCGACGGCGCGTGCCGGTGGTGCGACTTGCTGCCGCCGTATGTCCGGGCCGTCCGCTCCGTCTGCTGGGTTCCCGATGGCCTGGGTGGTGAGCTCGTTCACGCGCTCAAGTACGACGGCTGGCATGCGCTGGCGGCAGGATTGGGCGCGCGGATGGCCCGGCTCTCGTGGCCGCCGGATGTGGCCGCCGAACGCACGGCGCTGGTTCCCGTGCCGCTGTCGACCAGGCGCGAACGTGAGCGCGGTTTCAACCAGAGTGCGCGGCTCGCGGACGCAATTGGTGGTTGCCTCGGTCTCGCCGTCTGGCGCGATGTGCTCATTCGCACAAATTTCACGTCTTCGCAGACGCGGTTGACTCCCGAGGAGCGGCTCCGCAATGTTTCCGGCGCCTTCCGGGTCACCGGTGATCCGACTCGACTGCGCGGCGCGCACCTGGTGCTCGTGGATGACGTCGTCACCACCGCAGCGACTCTGAACGCCTGCGCGGCCGCCCTTTTTGCCGGCGGATCCCGGATCATCAGCTACGTCACTTTCGGCCGCGCGCGCCTCCCAGGCGATGCGCCGCTCCAATGAGGTCTTCCGGCATGGCCATCAAGGTTGGAATCAACGGGTTCGGACGGATCGGACGGCAGGTCGTGCGCGCCGCGAAAGAGGGAGGTCTCAAGGACCTGGATTTCGTCGCGGTGAACGACCTCACGGACACGAAGACGCTGGCTCACCTGTTCAAGTACGACTCGGTTCATCGCGCGTATCGCGGGACCGTCTCGCACTCCAGTGACGCAATCACCATCGATGGGGATGTGCTGAAGGTTTTCGCCGAGAAGGATCCCGCCGCCCTTCCATGGAAGGCACTGGGGGTCGACATCGTCCTCGAATCCACCGGGCGGTTCACCAAGGCCGACGACGCGCGGAAGCACATCACCGCGGGCGCGCGACGCGTGATCATCTCGGCGCCGGCGAAGGGCGAGGACATCACGGTCGTGATGGGCGTGAACGACAGGAACTACGATCCGGCAAAGCACACTGTCATTTCCAACGCGTCCTGCACCACCAACTGCCTGGTGCCGATGGTGAAGGTCATCCGCGACGCGTTCGGCTTCCGCCACGGCACCATGGTGACCATTCACAGTTACACGAACGACCAGAACGTGCTCGACCTGCCGCACAAGGACCTGCGTCGAGCGCGTGCCGCGGCGCTGTCGATCATCCCGACGACCACGGGCGCCGCCAAGGCGACGTCGCTGGTCATTCCCGAGGTAAAGGGAAAGATCGACGGCATCGCGATCCGTGTGCCAACGCCTGATGTCTCGCTCACGGAGCTGACCGTCGAAGTCGAGAAGGCAACGACGATCGAGTCTGTCAACGAGGCGTTCCGGGCTGCAGCCGGAGGCGCCATGAAAGGCATCCTGGCGGTTTCCACCGAGGAGTTGGTGTCATCCGACTACATCGGCAACCCGCACAGCTGCATCCTGGATTCACTCAGCACAAACGTGGTCGACGGCACGATGGTGAAGGTCAGCGGCTGGTATGACAACGAGTGGGGATATGCGAATCGGTGTGTGGATCTGATACGATTGATCGGGAAATGAGATGATTGCGGATTTGGGATGGGAGGTGTGAGAAGTGAGATCACCTGCGACGGCCTGATAACTTTGGATGTTCGTTGGTAGACAGGTTCACGTTTCCCGACCGATTCCACGGCAATCGTGATGTGAGCAGGTTATCTCACATCTCACGTCTCCCATCCAGTCTTTGATGCTCAAGAAGTCCATCGCCGACCTCCCGAATTCGTTGCTCAGGGGAAAGCGCGCCCTCGTCCGCGTCGATTTCAATGTTCCGCTGGAGTCCGATGGGCGCGTCGGCGACGACACCCGAATTCGCGCCGCGTTGCCCACCATCGAATACCTGTGCGAGCGCGGAGCACGGGTCGTCCTGTTCTCGCACCTTGGAAGGCCGAAGGGCGGACCGGATCCGAAGTATTCCATGGAGCCGGTGGCTCGGCACCTCGCCACATTGACCAAACGCACGGTTCGCTTCGAGGCGACCTCCGCCGGCGATGCCGCGGTCGCCGCGTCCAGGGCACTTGCCGACGGAGAGGTGCTGCTTCTGGAAAACACGCGCTTCCACGCCGGCGAAGAGAAGAACGACGCATCGCTTTCCCAGGCGTTCGCGGCGCTCGGAGACTTCTACGTCAACGATGCCTTCGGTTCCGCGCATCGCGCCCATGCATCGACCGCTGGCGTCGCCGGTCTCCTGAAGCCGGCCGTGGCCGGTTTCCTCATGCAGAAGGAGCTCGATTATCTCGGCCAGGCCATCTCGCAGCCAAAGCGTCCCTTCGTTGCCATCCTCGGCGGCGCGAAGGTGTCAGGCAAGATCGACGTGATCGAGGCCCTGCTGCCCAAGGTCGATGGCTTGCTCATCGGCGGCGCGATGGCGTGCACCTTCTATCGGGCCATGGGACTCGAAACGGGGACGTCGCTGGTTGAACCGGATCGCGTGGACCTGGCGCGCGACCTGCTCAATAGGGCGAAGATGCGCCTGACGCTTCCTCACGATGCCGTCGTCGCGGACAGCCTGGAAGAACCGTCGAGTGCACGCGTCGTTCATCGGGATGCGATTCCCAAGGAGGCCGCGATGCTGGACATCGGTCCGGAGAGCGCGGCGTCATTCGGACGCGCAATTGCCAGCGCGAAAACGGTTTTGTGGAACGGGCCCATGGGAGTCTTCGAGACACCGCCGTTCGACAAGGGGACGCGCGCCATCGCGCAAGCCATGGCGTCAGCGACGAAGAACGGGGCCGTGACGATTGTCGGCGGCGGTGATTCCGCAGCGGCAGTCGCCGAAGCCGGTCTGGAGTCGTCCATGAGTCATGTATCCACCGGAGGTGGAGCCTCTCTCGAGTTTCTCGAGGGGAAGGTCCTGCCCGGCGTCGCCGCGCTGGACGATCGCTGAAGCCAATGTCACGACCGATATTCGCCGCCAATTGGAAGATGAATCATGGGCCATCTGACGCCCGTGAGTTTCTCCGATCGTTCCTGCAGTACTATCCGCGTCACTCGGACCGACAGGTCATCTTTTTCCCGGCGGCCGTGACGCTGGCGGCCGTGATTGAAGGCCTGAGAGACCGGCCTGACATTCGCGTCGGCGTGCAGAACATCCACTGGGAGGACAAGGGCGCGTTCACCGGTGAGGTATCCGCGGCAATGGCACGAGACGCCGGCGCCCATTTCGCACTGGTGGGTCACTCGGAGCGTCGCCATGTGTTCGGTGAGACCGAGGAGGAAACCGGCCGGAAGGTCGCGGCGTGCTTCCGGGCGCGCCTGACGCCGATCCTGTGCGTCGGTGAGAAGCTGGAGCAGCGCGAGGCAGGGGAGACCGACCCGATCGTTCTGAGGCAATTGCGCGCTGCACTTGCTGGAGTCGACGCAAGCCAGATCGCGCACGTGCTGATCGCGTACGAACCGGTATGGGCAATCGGCACCGGAAAGAACGCGACGCCCGACGATGCGTCCCGCGTGCACCGCGTTCTCCGCGCGGAACTCAGGGCCCTGTCGCCCGAGAAATACTCCGCCATCCCGATCCTCTACGGCGGGAGCGTGAACCGGGGCAATGCGGCGCAGCTCGTCGCTGCACCGGAGATCGACGGAGTCCTGGTTGGTGGGGCCAGCCTGGATCCAGAAGCGTGGTCCAGCATCGTCCGAGCTTGATTCGAGGCGTAAGTCAGGTGATATTACGCGGTTAGCGCTTCACGACTCACGCCGGTTCTCAGAGCGAATGTACACCTTCCTGCTGGTCATCCTCATCATCGACAGCATCGTGCTCGTCGCCGCCATTCTCATGCAGTCGGCGAAGGGAGGCGGACTCGCCGCGTCCTTCGGCGGTGTGTCGACTGCCGCGGACTCCTTCATCGGCACGAGACAGGCGGGCAATGTGCTCACGAAGATCGGGTGGTGGGCGGGCGGCCTGTTCCTCGGCATCGCGTTCGCGCTTCAGCTCATGTCGACGCGGGGACGCACTCCAACGTCGATCCTCGACCAGGGCTTGTCGAAGACTCCGTCAACGGCCCCGGCCCCCATTACGCCGCCGCCGCAATCCGTCGTTCCGATCGGCCCCCCCGAGAAGGGCGCGCCACCGACTGGAAGCCAGAAGAAGTGAACAACGCGTGAGCGAAATGCCTGCTCGCCGGCCAGGGTTCCTCCTCCTAGAGGACGGGACCCTTTTTCACGGGTTCCTCGTATCCGACGCTCCGCAGACTGCCGCGGAAGTCGTGTTCACCACGAACATGACCGGATACCAGGAAGTCTTCACCGATCCGTCGTATCGCGGTCAGATCGTGGTGATGACTGCGCCCATGATCGGGAACTACGGCATCAACCGAGAGGATCCGGAATCCTCCCGTCCGCAAATCGCTGGCGTGGTGATCCGCGAGTTGTCACGGCATTACTCCAACTGGCGCGCCGACGGCGACCTTGGCAGCTGGTTAGGCGCGGCCAACGTGCCAATCCTCGAGGGCGTGGATACGCGCCAACTCACGAGACATCTTCGATCGGCCGGCGCCATGCGCGGAGTCATCGACGCCGGCGACTCGCCGTCGGAGAGCGCGCGGGAAGCGCTCGAGGCATGCCCCAGCATGGACGGCCTCGACCTCGCCAGCGCGGTCACGACCGACGCGCCTTACGAGTGGGGTCCGAAGGACGCTCCGTACCACATCGTCGCCTACGACTACGGCATCAAGCGAAACATCCTGAGGCTGTTCGAAGAGCAGGGATGTCGCGTCACCGTCGTGCCGTCTACGACCCCGGCGCAAAAGGCTCTGGAATTGCGGCCGGATGGAGTGTTCTTCTCGAACGGCCCTGGCGACCCGGCGGCGGTCACGTACGCTCCCGAGACGATTCGCCGCATCGCCGAGGAGGAGGTCCCGGTTTTCGGCATCTGTTTGGGACACCAGCTCATCGCGCTCAGCTTCGGCGGCGCTACCGAGAAGCTCCCGTACGGGCACCGGGGCGGGAACCACCCCGTGAAGGAGTTGGAAACGGGACGGGTCCTGATCACTTCACAAAACCACGGCTTTGCAGTCTCGGGCGACCCGGCCGACCCCAAGGCCATCCCGGGGGCTCCCGAACTCGAGGTTACCCACCTCAACCTGAACGATGGGACGGTTGAGGGACTCCGTCACAAGCGGCTGCCGGTCTTTGCCGTCCAGTACCACCCAGAGGCCGCCCCGGGCCCGCATGACGCTCGACCTTTGTTCGCGGAGTTCATGAAAGCCGTGAGAAGCGACGTTGCCCAAGGTGAGCCAACCGCTTGACACGCAATAATTAACGTCCTAAGTTCGGTCGCAGTTCGGGGTGGTTTTCCCCCGGTCCTTCGTTGAGGCCACGCAATGACCAAAGCAGACCTCGTCGAGCACGTCACCGAGCAGATCGCCAAGACTGCAGGGCCGATGATCTCCAAGAAGGACTGCGCGAGGGTTGTGGACGCCTTCCTGGACGCCATCAAGGACGCCCTTCAGCAGCAGAAGAACATCGAGGTCCGCGGGTTCGGCACGTTCAAGATCCGGCATCGCAAGACGCGGATGGCGCGCAATCCCCGAACTGGTTCTCCCGTCGAGGTTTCTGCTCGTCCGGTTCCAGTTTTCAAGCCCTCAAAAGAACTGCGCGCGATGGTGGCAGACCTCGTTCCACCATCGGTTACAGAATGACCTGAATCCGATCCACGGGGCCCCGGCGCAAACCGGGGCTTTTTCATTTTCGCCCTCGAGTTCGCCACGCCGAATGCCTGCTGCCCGTTCCGTATATTCAGAGCCTATGACGGTGCGAGTATTGCTCTTCGCTTCATATGCTGATGCCGTGGGTCAGAGCGAACTGACGCTCGAACTCGCGGACGGATCAGTCGTTGGTGACGTTGTCTCGCGAGTGCGTGAAATGGCTGGAGGACGCGCACTTCCTCCGTCGCCACTTCTGGCCGTAAACGCGTCGTACGCATCGCCCTCTGCCGTTGTCAGGAGCGGTGATGAAGTGGCGATCATTCCACCGGTGGCTGGCGGATGAGCACGGCACGTCTCACCCGGCAGCCCATCGATGCGGCTTCGCTCACCCGTGAGGTCTCCGCAGCCGGGCGCGGCGCCATCTCGCTGTTCCTCGGCACCGTGCGGAATTCGAACGAAGGGCGCGAAGTGGACGGGATCGACTACTCGGCGTATGAGACGATGGCGGTGGCGGAGATGAACCGCATCGCCTCTGAGGCCGCCGACCGATACCCCGGCGTGGCTGTCTCGCTCGAACACCGAATCGGGACTCTTCGTGTCGGCGACGTCAGCGTCGCGATCGCCTGCGCGCATGCTCACCGCGCCCCCGCGCTCGATGCCAATCGCTATGTCATCGAGGAGCTGAAGCGCCGCGTCCCGATCTGGAAGCGTGAGCATTACCTGGACGGCACGAGCGAGTGGGTCGACGCGTTGCGGCGGCCCGCCGAGGCGGCGCAATGAACGCGCTCCGCGACCAGTGGGGACGTAGCATCGAGTATCTCCGCATTTCCGTGACCGACCGGTGCAACTTCCGGTGCGTGTACTGCATGCCGAGGGAAGGGCTGCAGTGGCTGCCGAAAGCGGAAATCCTCAGCTACGAGGAGATCACCGAAGTCGTCAGGCAGCTGGCGCCGCTGGGACTGCGACGGCTCCGTATCACCGGTGGAGAGCCCACGATACGTCCGGACCTGGAGACACTCATCCGTCAATTGCGCGGCGTCGCGGACATCGAGGACATCGCCCTCTCCACCAATGGCGCGCGGCTTCCGCAGATGGCTCCTCCGCTTCGCGATGCAGGACTCGATCGCGTGAACATGAGCGCGGACTCGCTCCGGCCGGAGCGGATCGCCGCGATCGCTCGCCGCGACCTCGGATTCGATCCGATCGCAGCCGCCGGGGCCGCCGAATCTGCCGGTCTCTCGCCAATCAAGATCAACGTCGTCGTGTTGCGCGGTACGAATGACGACGAGATCGAGGACTTTGCGCGCCTGACAATCGAGCGCCCCTGGCACGTGCGCTTCATCGAACTGATGCCGGTCGGTGACCTCCGCGAATTGACATGGGAACACGTCGTGCCGAGTGACGAAGTCCTTCAGCGCATCGCGGCGCTCGGGGCGCTCGCGCCGGATGACGGTCCCCCACGCGGGAACGGGCCGGCGAAGTACTATCGGCTGGCGTCTGCCGCCGGAACGGTTGGCGTCATCACCCCGATGACCCACACCTACTGTGGCTCCTGCAATCGCGTTCGACTTACGGCCGACGGACGGTTACGGACATGCCTGTTCGGCGACCACGAAGTGAACCTTCGTGATCCGCTGCGACGGGGCGAGGCACTGGAGCCGCTTTTCCGTCAGGCGCTGGCCGAGAAACCAAAAGAACACGCGTTGCTGCAGATGAAAGTCGGGGGATTGCGGGCGTTATCTCAGATAGGTGGATGACACGTTTGTCGGAGCGCGTGTCGTTGAACCACTCCTCATGCGCCGCTAGTTTGCGCGACAGTTCGTCCATCCCACACGTATCCAGGTCATGGTCAACACAATAACGGTGGTCGGCGCCGGCAACGTCGGAGCGACGACTGCCCAGCGCATTGCCGAGAAGGAGTTGTCCCGCCGCGTCATCCTCGTCGACATCATTGAAGGCGTGCCACAGGGCAAAGGGCTGGACCAATGGCAAACGGCGCCGATCGAAGGCTTCGACTCCAGAGTGATCGGCACCAACGGATACGAAGAGACTGCCGGCTCGGAGATCGTCATCATCACCGCCGGCATCGCGCGCAAGCCCGGGATGTCCCGCGATGACCTGATGAACACGAACGCCGGAATCGTGAAGGGCGTCGCGGAACAGGTCGCGAAAACGTCGCCCAACGCGATCGTGATCGTCGTGTCGAATCCACTCGACGTGATGTGTTACGTCGCGAAGAAAGTGACCGGCTTTCCCCGCGAGCGCGTGCTGGGTATGGCGGGGGTGCTGGACTCGGCGCGCTACCGCGCATTCCTCGCCGACGCGCTTGACGTTTCGGTGCGCGACATCCAGGCCATGGTGCTTGGCGGCCACGGCGACACCATGGTCCCGCTCGTGAACTACACGACGGTCAGCGGCATTCCCGTCGCGCAGCTCATGCCGCGCGAGAAGCTGGACCAGATCGTCGCGCGCACGCGGACCGGCGGCGCGGAAATCGTGTCGCTCCTCAAGACGGGTTCGGCCTACTACGCTCCTTCGGCCGCGGCAGTGCAGATGGCCGAGGCGATTGTCGGGGACCAGAAGCGGGTGCTCCCGTGCTCGGTGTGGCTCGAGGGCGAGTACGGTCATTCGAACCTGTTCCTTGGTGTTCCCTGCAAGATCGGCCGTCGTGGACTCGAGTCGGTGATCGAGGTGATGCTCACCGCCGAGGAGCGCAGCGCGCTGGCGAAGAGCGCCGAAGCGGTGCGCGAACCGATGGCAAGTCTCACCATCTGAGGCCGTGAGCCGCGGCTCGGGACACGCCGCATGAGCGCAACGGCCAACGTCGCGCGGCCTCGATCGTCCAGGGGCCGCATCGCCACATTCGCGTCGTCGACCGTCGGGAAGAAGATCGCGATGGCGGTCACGGGTCTGATCATGGCCGGGTTCCTCGTCATGCACATGACGGCGAACCTGCTCGCCTTCGCGGGCCCGGAGCACATCAACGCCTACGCGCGTTTCCTCCGCAGCGTGCCCGAGCTGCTCTGGTTGATTCGCGCGATACTCCTGGGGTCGGTCGTCATTCACGCCGTTTCCGCGTTCCAGCTGGCGCGCGCGGGGGCGGCCGCCCGCCCGGTCGGATACGCCATGCGTGAGCCGCAGATTGCGACGGTCGCCTCGCGCACGATCCGCTGGCTCTCGATCCTGGTCGCGCTGTTCATCGTCATCCACCTGCTGCACTTCACGACGGGGACGCTCCTTCCCGGCTTCGTCCATCTGGATCCCTATGCCAACCTGGTCAACGCCTTCCGGACGCAGCGCTTCATGGCGGCGTTCTACATCGTCATGATGGTCGTGGTCGGGTTGCACCTGTACCATGGCACCTGGAGCTCCATCCGCACTCTCGGCCTGTCCCGTCAACGCCGCAACCCGTTTTCGCGCCCGATCGCCACGATTCTGGCCGTCAGCCTCTGGCTCGGGTTCACCGCGATTCCGGTCGGGGTGCTCCTGGGATTGATCGGGCCGCGCTCCTTCGTGTCAGTCGAAACCCGTTAGGCGCCGTGAAACTGGACGCGGGCATCCCGGCCGGTCCTCTCCACGACAAGTGGGACCGCCATCGCTTCGAGATGAAGCTGGTCAATCCGTCGAACAAGCGGAAATACCATGTGATCGTAGTGGGCTCGGGACTCGCCGGTGCTTCCGCCGCGGCGACGCTGTCGGAACTTGGCTACCAGGTTTCCTGCTTCTGCTTCCAGGACTCGCCGCGACGAGCGCACAGCATCGCGGCCCAGGGGGGCATCAACGCCGCCAAGAACTACCAGAACGACGGCGACAGTATCCGCCGGCTTTTCTACGACACCATCAAGGGTGGGGACTTCCGCGCCCGCGAGGCAAATGTCTATCGACTGGCGCAGATCTCGGTGCAGATCATCGACCAGTGCGTGGCGCAAGGCGTGCCGTTCGCGCGAGAATACGGCGGGCTTCTCTCCAACCGTTCCTTTGGAGGCGCCCAGGTCTCGAGAACATTCTACGCGCGCGGGCAAACGGGCCAGCAGCTTCTCCTCGGCGCCTACCAGGCGCTGGAAAAGGAAGTGGCACGCGGCGGCGTGCGAATGTTCCCGCGCACGGAAATGCTCGACCTCGTCGTCGTGGATGGACACGCGCGCGGCATCGTCGCCCGCGACCTGGTCACCGGCAGCGTGAGCGCACACACGGGGCACGCGGTGGTGATGGCCACAGGTGGCTACGGCAACGCCTTCTACCTTAGCACCAACGCCAAGGGGAGCAACGCCACCGCCATCTGGCGAGCGTATCGGAGAGGCGCGGCTTTCGCCAATCCGTGTTTCACGCAGATCCACCCGACGTGCATTCCGCAGAGCGGACATTACCAGTCCAAGCTCACGCTGATGTCAGAGTCGTTGCGAAATGACGGACGTGTGTGGGTGCCAAAGGGAGCCGGTGACCAGCGCGCTCCGCATGACATTCCCGAAGGAGAGCGCGACTACTACCTGGAACGGAAATACCCGAGCTTCGGGAATCTCTCACCGCGCGACATCGCGTCGCGAGCGGCCAAGGAGGTGTGCGACGAAGGCAGAGGCGTTGGACCGGGCGGACGAGGAGTCTACCTCGACTTCGCCGATGCCATCCGACGGCTGGGGGAAGACACGATCCGCGAACGGTACGGCAACCTCTTCGAGATGTACGAGAGGATCACCGCCGAGGATCCGTATCACGCTCCGATGAGGATCTATCCGGCCGTTCACTACACCATGGGCGGCCTGTGGGTGGACTACAACCTCATGAGCACGATCCCGGGATTGCACGTGCTGGGTGAGGCGAATTTCTCCGACCATGGCGCAAACCGTCTGGGCGCCAGCGCGTTGATGCAGGGCCTGGCCGATGGCTATTTCGTCATTCCGGCGACGATCGGCCATTACCTCGCGACGAATACGCTTCCGCCGGTGAACGAATCTCACGCCGAAGTGGTCGACGCTACCCGTCTCGTCGAGGAACGCATTCGCCGGTTGCTTGGCATTCGCGGCAAGCGAACGGTCCAGTCCTTCCATCGGGAGCTCGGCACATTGATGTGGAACGAGTGCGGAATGGCGCGGAACGCGAGCGGACTGCGGAAGGCGTTGGAGCGATTGCCAGCCTTGCGACATGAGTTCTGGGAGAACGTCACCGTGCCCGGGAGCGGTAGTGAACTGAATCAGTCGCTGGAACACGCCGGCCGCGTCGGCGACTTCCTCGAGCTGGCCGAGTTGATCTGCCTGGACGCCTTGCAGCGCGAGGAGTCATGCGGTGGGCACTTCAGGACAGAGCATCAGACGCCCGACGGAGAGGCGCGTCGCGACGATGACCGATTCGCCTACGTAGCCGCCTGGGAATACGGCGGTGCAAGCGCCCCGCCGATTCTGCATCGGGAACCTCTGGTGTTCGAGAACGTGCAGCTCTCGACCAGGAGCTACAAATGAACGCCCCGGGCGGTCTGCATTTCACGCTCCGGGTCTGGAGGCAAGCCGGCCCCGACGAGACTGGTCGCTTCGAGACGTACTCGGCGACCGACGTCAGTCCGGACATGTCGTTCCTCGAGATGCTCGATGTCGTGAATGAGGGACTGACTGAACGCGGAGAATCGCCGGTCGCTTTCGATCACGATTGTCGCGAAGGCATCTGTGGCACCTGCGGCATCATGATCAACGGCGTCGCGCACGGACCCATGCGAGCGACCACGACGTGTCAACTCCACATGCGCAGCTTCGCGGACGGGCAGACCATCACCATTGAACCGTGGCGCGCCAGAGCGTTCCCGGTGGTTCGCGATCTGTGCGTGGACCGTGGCGCCCTGGACCGGATCGTTCAGGCGGGTGGATTCATCTCCGTGAGCACGGGGAGCGCTCGCGACGCGAACGCGACGCCCATTGCCAAAGCGGACGTCGAGGCGTCAATGGACGCCGCGGCGTGCATCGGATGCGGCGCATGCGTTGCCGCGTGTCCAAACGGATCGGCGTCGCTGTTCACGGGCGCCAAGATCACTCACCTCGGCTACCTGCCGCAGGGACAGCCGGAGCGAGCGCGCCGGGCTCTGTCGATGGTGGCGCAGATGGACCTCGAGCACTTCGGCGGCTGCACCTTGTTTGGGGAGTGCCAGGAAGCGTGCCCCAAGGGCATCTCGATCGACGTGATCTCCCGGATGAACCGGGACTACTGGACCGCGATGCTGTTTCACGGGGAAGAGTCGTCCGGCAATTACACGGGCTGAGAAGGCGCCCTGAATCGCGGTGGATTGAAGTCAAAATGGGCCCCGCCGGATGGCGGGGCCCTTCAGATTCGTGCGTTGGTTGGTTTACCGGGCGCCCCAGCGAGCTCCGATCACGATTGGAATCATCGCGCGGTTGTCGGCACCCATGTCATACCGGCCTTCGAGGAACAGGCTCGTGCCGCCGACCTGCCAATCGAGCCCGGCGCCACCGGAAATGAGCGTGCGGTTCTTTGTCGTGAATTGAGGCGTGTCCTCGAGGCCGGTTTCTCCAGGATTCCGCTTGTAGAGCATGATGCCAGCGCCGCCAACAACATATGGGCGGAGCTTGTCGCTTCCAAACGGGAGCCAGTATTCGGCGCGTCCGGCGAATGTCCAGATGTAGGCGTCTTCGTTGTAACTCGTGATGCGATCGTTCCAGCCCATCGACGCGTCGAGGCGCAGCCACAGCGGTGCGGAGAGCTTGTACTCGAATCCGCCCTGAACGATGAAGCCGGACTTCGTGCTGTCGGCGTCCTTCAGGTCGCCGCTGGTCGTGGTCGGGCCGACGGCCGCAAACCCGGAAAACTTGCCCTGTGCGTTCGCATCCGCGCCTGAAACCAGGAACAGCAGGGCCACTGCACCGCACGAAAGGACACGCTTCATGTGCACCTCCAAGAAGGGTCTGTAGTCATTCGCGGGGACGGACCGACCGTCCCCACGATGATGGGAAAACCCGAAGCCCCGTCGCGGGCCTCGACGTCGATCGACTGCTTGAAGTAACCCGCCAAGGCTGAGCCGTGGCGAGACATAAAGTGTGTGCCCATCACCCGCTACGCAACAGGGAACCCTCCCACAGAACATGGAATTCCGTCGTCCGTCCGTCCTTGTTGAGGGACGTAAGGCAGCCTGGGAGTCCTCGGGCCCCGGGGTCGGGCGTCGACGTCTGGTCACCGATGGCCCTAGAGCTTCGGGAGCGTAACGCCCGTTTGCCCCTGGTACTTCCCCTTCTTGTCGCGGTAGGAGACGAGAGGCGGCTCGGCCCCGCGAAAAAAGAGGACCTGCGCGATTCCTTCGTTCGCATAGATACGGGCGGGAAGGGGGGTGGTGTTCGAAATCTCCAGCGTTACGAACCCCTCCCACTCCGGCTCGAACGGCGTGACGTTGGTAATGATGCCGCACCGCGCGTAGGTCGATTTGCCGACCGTTATGGTCACCACATCGCGCGGGATCCGGAAATACTCCACGGATCGCGCCAGCGCGAACGAGTTAGGCGGGACGATGCAGACGCCGCCCTCGAACTCGACGAACGATTTCGGATCGAAATGCTTGGGGTCGACGACCGAGTTGAGGACGTTCGTGAAGATGCGGAACTCGCTCGCCACTCGCATGTCGTAGCCGTATGAACTGACCCCGTACGAGATCACCCCATCGCGCACCTGGCTTTGCTCGAAAGGCTCGATCATGCGGTGCCGGGTCGCCATCTCGATGATCCAGCGGTCGTTCTGTATAGACATGAGACGTGAGATGGGAGATGTGAGATTGTGGCGGCGCGGAGTCCGCCGCGTTCCGGCGCGCGCAATGTATCGGTCGCTTCGCGCCAAGACCAACGCCTTCCTGTCGACCTTGGGAGGACCAAACAGCTGATGCGCCAGTCCGTTGCACCACTCTGAAACGCAGGATAATTTCGTTCCAGCCGAGCAAGTGAATTTTTTCACGAAGTCGGAACCCGATGGATCGCACGTACCTGCCGATACTTCTCCTGCTGGGGTTTGTGCTGGTGAACGCGATCTTGATGATCGCGGTCTCCCATCTGACCATCCGGATTCGCCCTACACCGGTGAAGGACACTCCGTATGAGTCCGGCATCCCTCCGCTTGGCGATGCCAGGGAGCGTTTTTCCATCAAATTCTACATGGTCGCGATGCTGTTCATCATCTTCGACATCGAGACCGTCTTCATGATCCCGTGGGGCACCTACTTCCGCGAGCTATCGTGCGCGGCCCCGCTCGTAAGCGGGGCGTGCCCGGCCGGCGCGACCTCGTTCTTCGGACTCGGGGAGATGATCGTGTTCATGGTCATTCTCCTGGTCGGGTACCTCTACGTATGGAAGAAGGGGGCGCTCCAGTGGGATTGACCCCGCGGCCGGATCGGCAGGTGGTCACCGTCGCTCCCGCGTCGCAGGAAGGCTGGGTCGCGACACGGCTCGATTTCCTGGTGAACTGGGGCCGGGCGAATTCGCTCTGGCCAATGCCATTCGGCACGGCCTGTTGCGCCATCGAATTCATGGCGACGGCGGCAAGCAAGTACGATCTCGCTCGCTTCGGCATGGAGCGCATGTCGTTCTCGCCTCGCCAGGCAGATGTGCTCATCTGCGCCGGGCGTGTTCCGTTCAAGCTGGCGCCCGTAATCCGGCGCATCTGGCAGCAGATGCTGCAGCCCAAGTGGTGCATCTCCATGGGCGCCTGCGCCTCGTCAGGCGGCATGTTCGACAATTACGCCGTGGTGCAGGGGATCGACACCATCATCCCCGTCGACGTCTACGTGCCGGGCTGCCCGCCCAGACCGGAAGGGCTGATCTACGGCATCATGATGCTGCAGGAGAAGGTGAAGCGCGAACGGATGTCCGATGAGCGGCTCCGCGACGAGATGGAGCCCGATCCAACGAGCAAGTTGTACATCCCGCCCTCGGTGATCGACGAGCTGTCGGAGCCGTTCGGTAATTCGGTTCACCAGACACGCTCAGGGCTGTGACCGACGCGCCGCTCATGACTCCCGGCAGCGCCGACCCGGCATCGTCACCGGTGACCCCCCACGGCGTCCCGCACCGCGGCGGGCCGATGAATCCGAGCGCCGAGCGAATTCGCGCGCGGTTCCCGGCGGCCTTCGTGCGAGCGGAAGTTGTCTGGGGCGAGACCACGGTCTTTGTCCGGCCCGACGCCGTACAGGACATCGTCCGGTACCTCCATGACGACGATTCCGAACGCTACGACTACCTCTCCGACGTGACGGCGGTCGAGTACCGCGACCTCGAGCTGCCGCTGCAGGTCGTCTGGCATCTGCGCTCACTCCCGTATCGTCGTTTCCTGCGACTGAAGGCGGAGATTGCGAAGAGTGCGCCGCTGCGCGTTCCCAGCGTTTTCCCGATCTATCAGGGCGCGGATTGGCTCGAGCGGGAATGCTTCGACATGTTCGGCATCGTGTTTGACGGACATCCCGACCTGCGGCGGATCCTGATGTGGGAGCAGTATCAGGAAGGCTATCCGCTCCGGAAGGATTTTCCGCTCCGTGGCCGGTTCTCGCGCTCCGAGCAATTGCGGCAGGCGCTCGCCGCCGAGCCCGAAAGCCGGTATTCGATGACCGAACTCACCATCGCCGATGCCTTCGAGGATCTGCCGCTCGAGATGCGGCGTCGCCTCGCTGGCGGCGAGAAGACGGGCGAGTAGGGGCGTGGCCGAGAAGCGCACGGTCGAGGTTTCTCTCTCGACGTCCGGACTCGACGCGGCGGGACGGCCCCAGCGGACGCCCCTGGTGGTTGACGAAGGCGGCCGCATCTCGACGCTTGAGGCACCGCCTTCGCTGGAGCCGGAGCTCATCGGCGAGCACATGCTCATCAACATCGGCCCGCAGCACCCGGCGACACACGGCGTGCTGCGCCTGGTGCTCGAGCTCGACGGCGAGACGGTCGTTCGCTGCATTCCGCATGTGGGCTACCTGCACTGCGGCTTCGAGAAGATCGGTGAGTACCGGCAGTACAACCAGATCATCCCGTGGACGGACCGCGAGGACTATCTCAACTCGCCGGGGAACAACGTCGCGTTCGCGTTAGGTGCTGAGCGCCTGTTCGGGGTCGAGATCACGCCGCGGTGCACGGTCCTGCGCGTGATCGCGATGGAGCTCTCGCGGATCATGTCGCACCTGGTCTGGCTCGGCACGACGTGCATCGACATCGGCGCGTTCACGCCCTTCCTGTGGTCCTTCCAGGAGCGCGAGCGGATCTACACGCTGCTGGAGCAATGGATCGGGGCCCGCCTGACGACGACCCTGACACGGGTCGGTGGCATGGGCGCCGACATTCCCGACGGCTGGATGGACGGGCTGCGCGACTTCATCCGCACGCTCCCGAAGACCATTGCCGAAGTCGATCGCATGGTCACGAGGAATGGCATCTGGGTGGGCCGCACCATCGGCATTGGCGCCATGAGTGCCGCCGACGCGCTGAACGCCGGACTGTCGGGGCCGCTCCTGCGCGCATCCGGTGTCGCGTACGACGTCCGAAAGGACTTCCCATACCTCGATTACGAGACCTACGACTTCGAGGTGCCCGTCGGCACGGACGGCGACGTCTACGACCGGTTCCTGGTGCGCATGGAAGAACTGCGGCAGTCAGTGCGCATTCTGGAGCAGGCGGCCGCGCGGCTGCCCGATGGGCCGGTGAACGTCGACGACCCGCGTCTCATCCTGCCGCCAAAGAGCAAGGCGATGAGCGAGATGGAGTCGATGATCCATCATTTCAAGCAGGTGATGGAAGGTCCGCGGCCGCCGATTGGCGAGACATATGTCGCGGTCGAAAGTCCCAAGGGCGAGAAAGGCTACTACTTCGTTTCCGACGGGACGCCCAAGCCGGTCCGCTGGCGTATCCGGCCTCCATCATACGTGAACCTCTCGGCCATTCCGCAGATGGTGGAAGGTCATCTGCTCTCCGACGTCATAGCGATCAACGCGAGCATCGACATCGTGATGGGGGAAATCGATCGATGAGGACCGAGGTCAGAGGTCAGAGCTCCGAGGGGCACTGCTCATGAGTCATGGGCCCTCCGCCGCCGCTGGCGCTGCCATCTCGACGACGCCCCACGGGCATTCGAGCGAGCCGTACGTTCCCGTGTTCACGGGTGAGACTCGTGCCCAACTCGACGCGCTGATGGAGCGCTATCCGACGAAGATGGCGGCGCTGCTCCCCGCGCTGTGGATGGTGCAGGAAGCGCGCGGATGGGTGAGCCCGGAAGCGATGGCCGAGGTGGGTCAGGTGCTCGGCCTGACGGCGGCGTACGTGAAGGGTGTCGTCACGTTCTACACGATGTACCACCAGCATCCGGTGGGGAAACACTTCATCCAGGTCTGCACGACCACGCCGTGCCATGTCTGCGGCGCCGAGGACGTGGTGAAGGCGTTCCTGAAGCAGACGGGATGTGGTGAGCTGGGTGTCACGTCAACCGACGGCAAGTACACGGTGATCGAAGTCGAGTGTCTGGGCGCCTGTGGCTTTGCGACGCCGGTGATGGTGAACGCGGATTTCATCGAGTCGGTCACCCCAGAAAAGGTGCCGGAGTTGCTCAAGAAGTACGGATAGCGGGAATCGGGAATCGGGAATGGGGAATCGACTGCCCAGTCGAACCCCGGACCGGTTCCCCTACTCCCGATTCCCCATTCCCGATTCCCGATTCCCGACATGGGCTTTCCCCACAAACCGCACCCTCGCGAGACGACGGTCCTCTCGGAGCACTTCGGCGAGGCGGAAGCGCGATCGCTCGACGGCTGGAAGTCGCGCGGCGGATACCGTGCGCTGGAGCAGGCGCTTGGCATGGATCCCCTCGCGATCCAGGCGGTGGTGAAGGAATCCGGACTTCGCGGGCGTGGCGGCGCCGGATTCCCGACCGGACTCAAGTGGTCGTTCATGAAAATCGGCGACGGCAAGCCGCACTATCTGTGCTGCAATGCCGACGAGTCCGAACCGGGCACGTTCAAGGACCGCGAGATCATGCGGTGGACCCCGCACGCCCTCATCGAGGGCTGTGCCATTGCCGCTCATGCCATCGGCGCGGAGACCGCCTACATCTACATCCGCGGCGAGTTCACCGAACCACTCGACGTCATGGAGCGCGCCGTGGATGAAGCGCGCAGGGCCGGCGTCATCGGGAAGAATGCGATGGGTTCCGGAAAGCGCGTCGACGTGTGGGTGCACAAGGGGGCCGGCGCGTACATCTGCGGCGAAGAGACGGCGTTGATGAATTCTCTCGAGGGGAAACGCGGCAATCCGCGCATCAAGCCGCCGTTTCCCGCGGCCGCGGGCCTCTTCGGCATGCCGACGACGATCAACAACGTCGAGACGCTGGCCGCGGTGCCGCCCATCCTCGTGAATGGCGGCGAGTGGTACAAGAAGATGGGCCGCGCCGACAACCCGAAGAGCACAGGCACCAAGCTCTGGTCGGTCTGCGGCAACGTCATGCGTCCCGGCAACTACGAGGTCGAGATGGGATTCCCGTTCAAGGAATTCCTCTACGACCTGTGCGGAGGTCCTCCAAAGGGCCGGAAGTTCAAGGCCGTCATTCCCGGCGGATCATCGGTGCCGATCATCACGATGGCGGAGGCCGAAGCCGCGGTGATGGACTACGAGGGCATGGTGGCCGTCGGAACGATGCTCGGCTCCGCTGGCTGCATCGTGATGGACGACGCGCAGAGCATCCCGCGGCAGGTGGCGCGGCTGGCGCGTTTCTACGCCCATGAGAGCTGCGCGCAGTGCACGCAGTGCCGTGAGGGAACGGCGTGGACCACGAAGATCCTCGAGCGCATGGTCGCCGGAGGCGGAACCACGGAGGATCTCGACACGCTGATGGACCTCGCCGATGACATGACGGGCAAGACGATCTGCGTGCTGAGCGACTCGTGCGCGGCGCCCGTCGTCTCCGGACTGCAGAAGTTCCGCAGCGAATTCGAGGCCCTGATCACGCGCAAGACCGTGCACACCGTTCCCGCGATCGTCGCTTGATGGCTGATACGCCACTCGTCAACCTGACCATCGAGGGACGTACGGTCTCCGTACCGGCCGGGACCTCGATCCTGGAAGCCGCCAAGACGGTCGGCGTGCTCATTCCGCACTACTGCTACCATCCCGGGCTGCCCGTGGCCGGCGTGTGCCGAATGTGCCTGGTGGACGTGGAAGAAGCGCCGAAGCTGGCGCCGGCCTGCGCCACCGCTGTGGCCGAGGGCCAGGTCGTGAACGTGCACGCCGAGAAAGCGCGCGATGCGCGCAAGGGCGTGCTGGAGATGCTGCTGATCAATCACCCGCTGGACTGTCCGATCTGCGACCAGTCCGGCGAGTGTGAGCTGCAGGACTACACCTATCAGGAAGGGCGCGCCGACAGCCGCTACCGCGAGCCGAAGCGATTCAACCCGGTGGAGGATTTCGGCGGCGACGTCATGTACGTCCCCAATCGCTGCATCCTCTGCACGCGCTGCGTCCGGTTCATGGACGACGTTGCGCATGACGCGGTGTTGAACGTCAGCGAGCGCGGCGACCGGGCGACGATCGGCAAGTTCGAGGGAAAGGATCTCACCCACGCCTGGGCGGGGAACGTGATCGACCTGTGTCCGGTCGGCGCCCTCCTGTCCAAGGACTTCCTCAACAAGGCCAGGTCCTGGGAGCTGGATCGCACCGCGTCGGTCTGCAGTGGTTGCAGTCAGGGCTGCAACATGACGGTCGAGACCAGGGACAACGCCGTCGTCCGCCTCCGGCCAAGACCTAACGCCGAGGTGAACGAGTTCTTCCTGTGTGATCACGGCCGGCTGAACTATCGCTGGATGAATCGGGGCGATCGCCTGGAGGCGCCGTCGGTTCGGGGTGCCTCGGGTCCCCGCGCGACCGACTGGGACGTCGCGCTGGCCGTCGCCGCACAGGCGCTGAAGGGAAAGACAGTGTTCGTCCTGGCTTCGCCAAACCTGTCCAACGAGGCGTTGTTCTTCCTCTCGCGCATCATGAAGGCGGCGGGCGGGCGCGGGGCGTTCCGAATCGAGCAGGGCCCCGAAGCGCCACTGGCGGGCGTGGATGATCTCGCGCTTCGCGCCGACCGCGCCGCCAATGGCCGTGGCGCCGAGCTGCTGGGTTTCGAGCGCAGCACGACGCCGCTCGCGGGCGTCTCGGCGGGCGACGCCGTCATCATCGCGGACCACGACCTCACCGCGGACGACGCCGCGCACCTGTCGCGGGCATCAACCATCGTGCTGGTCTCCACCTTCATGCCGTCGGCGTTGACTCGCGCCGACGTCATCCTGCCAATCGGCAACCATGTCGAGGAGGAAGGGACGTTCACGAACCTCCGCGGGCGCGTCCAGCGCTTCCTGCAGGCACGGGCAGCGCCGGGGATGGCCCGGCCGAGCTGGTATGTGCTCGCCGACCTGTCCGCCGCGTTAGGCGACAGACTGAATGTCATGACGGGCGCCCAGGCGTTCGCGGCGCTGGCCGCATCGGAGCCCGCCTTCGCCGGTCCCAGCTACGACACGCTCGGGTTGCGTGGCGCCGCGGTGGCCGGTGCGACCGCGGGAGCCGCATCGTGATTCCGGCCTTCCTGTCGATCACGCAGGTGCCGGATCCCCAGGGCGAGCCGGCCTTCGGCGTGTGGTTCATCGCCACGCTGATCAAGATGATCGGGCTGTTTTCCATCTGGATGGTGAGCGTCGCCTACATGACGCTGGCCGAGCGACGCGTGTCGGCCTGGATCCAGGACCGGCGTGGTCCCAACCGCGTCGGTCCGCATGGACTACTGCAACCCATCGCCGACGGCGTGAAGAACTTCATGAAGGAGGAGACGCTTCCACCGTACGCGAACAAGGCGCTCTTCTTTCTGGCGCCGATGCTCTCCTTCGCGCCGGCCATGATGGCGTGGGCGGTCATTCCATTCGGCGCTTCGTGGGCGTCGAAGTGGGGACGCATCGACATGGTGTTCGCCGACCTGCCCATCGGCTTCCTCTTCGTCCTCGCCATCACCTCGCTCGGCGTCTACGGCATCGTGCTGGCCGGCTGGGCGTCGAACAACAAGTACGCGCTGCTCGGCGGGCTCCGCTCGAGCGCGCAAATGATCTCCTACGAGATCTCGATGGGACTGTCACTCATTCCGGTTCTGCTGCTGACCGGTAACGTGACGCTCTCGCAGGTGGTGAACTCGCAGGCCACGCTCCACGTCTGGAATGCGCTGTCCCTGGGCGTGGCCTGCTTCATCTTCATCACGGCCGCCTTCGCCGAAACGAACCGGCTGCCCTTTGACCTTCCCGAGGCCGAGTCGGAGCTGATCACCGGATATCACACGGAATACAGCGCGATGAAGTTCTCGCTGTTCTTCATCTCCGAATACGCCAACATGATCACGGCGAGCGCCATGATCGCGACGCTCTTTTTCGGTGGCTGGGACATCCCGTTCACGGCGCGCGACAACACGGTGGCGGTGCCGTTCACGATGGTCCTCCTTTCGATGGTGATCTTCGCGCTCAAGGTGGCGTTTTTCCTGTTCCTCTTCATCTGGGTCCGCTGGACGCTGCCGCGCTTCCGCTACGACCAGCTGATGTCGCTCGGCTGGAAGGTGTTCCTGCCGGTGGCGCTCGCGTACATCGTCATCATCGCCGCGATGGTGCTCGGCCTCGACGCCGCGGGCATCGAGCGCAGCCTCGTGTACGGCCTCATCCTGTTCGGGGTCAATGCGGTGCTGCTGGTCGGACTCTTCATGATCCTGGACCGCGGCCGCATTGTCAGTGCGTCGTCGGCGCCGGTGGTCGGTGCACGGCTGGCGCAACTGCGACAACTCGCCGCCGAGCGAGCCAGACTTTCAGCCATGGGGCCGCACTGATGGCTATCGGAATCAAGGTGGTCGAACGCCCGATCGAGGAGTCGAGCTACGTTCGCGCGACACTGTCGGGCATGGGGCACACGCTCCGTCACCTGGTGCGTCCGCACAAGGTCACGACGCAGTATCCCGAGGAGCGGGAGCCGCTCTCGCGCCGCTGGCGCGGGACGCATCGCATGCTCACCACCGAAGACGGCAAGGCGAAATGCGTCGCGTGTGGTCTCTGTCCGACCGTCTGTCCGGCGAACTGCATCAAGCTGGTGCCCGGTGAGGACGAGCAGGGAAATCGCTATCCGCTCGTGTTCGAGATCGACGAGTTCCGATGCATTTTCTGCGGCTACTGCCAGGAAGTCTGTCCGGAGGAAGCGATTCACCTCGGCCGGCATTACGAGAACTCGGAGTACAGCCGCGAAGGCTTCGTCTATGACCTCGAGCGGCTCATGGCGCAGACGCATCCGGTCTGCGAGATGTGGGATCCTGCCGATCCCCGTGGCGAGTGACGTCGTGAAATCCATCGACTGACCATGCCGACCTCTCCGGGCCTGTTCTACCAGGTTCAGTTCTACATCTTCGGGCTGCTGGCGATCGCCTCGGCGCTCGCCTTCGTGACCCGCAAGAGTCCCGTGTCGGCCGCGCTGTGGCTGGTGTCGGTCATGTTCAACCTGGCGGCGCTCTACGTGATGATGGACGCGCAGTTCGTGGGGATCATCCAGGTGCTGGTCTATGCCGGCGCGATCATGGTGGTCTTCCTGTTCGTCGTCATGCTCCTGAACCTCGGCCATCCCGATGAACTGAGCGACATTCGCGGGAAATGGGGACGGCTCGCGGCGGGCGGCGTCGGGATCGTGCTCCTCGCGCAGATCATGGTGCTGGCGCGCACGCGGTTCCTGCCTTCGCTGCAGCCGCCCGTCAATCCGGTCTTCGGCGGCGCACCCGACCGTGGCGCTGTGGGAATGATTGCTCAATCTCTCTTTACCGAACACCTGCTCGCCTTCGAACTCACCAGCATCCTGCTGCTGGCCGCGATCGTGGGAGCGGTGGCGATTGGAAGGCGGAAGGGCGCCACATGATTCCCGAAGCCCTCGCGCTGTCCGCGGTCCTGTTCACCATCGGCACCGTCGGCGTGCTGACACGCCGGAACGCCATCGTGATCTTCATGTGCGTGGAGCTGATGCTCAACGCCGTGAACCTGTCCTTCGTCGCCCTGTCCAGGCTCTACGGCGTGACGGGCCAGGTCTTCGTTGTGTTCGTGATGACGGTGGCGGCCGCTGAAGCCGCGGTCGGGCTGGCGATCATCATCGCGATCTTCCGCCACGGCCAGTCCGTGAACCTCAAGAACATCAATCTCCTCAAAGGGTGATGCTGCTCCAGGAAGCCGCCGGCGCCGCTCACCCGCTCGCCGGCACGATCGCGGAGTGGATCTGGCTCGTACCGGCGCTGCCGTTCATCGGCTTCATCGTGAACGGCCTGTTGTCGCTCGTCCCGGCGACACTCATGGGACCCGCCGATCCCTCAGCCGCGGGTCCTGATCACGGCCATGACGCCGGGGCGCATGACGGCCACGCCCACGACGAGCATCCCCACGTGGCGCGGCACCCATACCACCGCGTGGTGAGTATCGTCGGTCCGGCGGTGCTGGCCCTCGCGTTTGGCCTCACGCTCGCGGTTTTCGGTCTGCTGGCCGGAGCGCACGCCGAGGAACCGTTCGTGCGCACGCTGTTCCCCTGGCTGGTGGCCGGAGATCTGCACATCAACGCCGCGCTGCAGGTCGACCAGTTGTCCATCGTCATGACGATGGTCGTCACCGGCGTCGGGTTCCTCATCCACGTGTTCAGCGTGGGCTACATGCAGGACGACCCCGGATACCCGCGGTACTTCGCGTTCCTCAACCTGTTCGTCTTTTTCATGCTCGTGCTGGTGCTCGGCGCGAGCTATCCGGTGATGTTCGTTGGCTGGGAAGGGGTAGGGCTCTGCTCCTACCTCCTCATCGGTTACTGGTACCTGGACAAGGCGAACGCCGACGCGGGGAAGAAGGCCTTCGTCATGAACCGCATCGGAGACTTCGGTTTCCTGGTCGCGATGTTCCTGCTGTTCGCCAACCTGGGCACGCTGGACTTCGTGAGCGTCTCGGGACGCGCGGCCGAGCTGGGCGAAGGTGGCGCTGTGATCACGGCGATCGGGCTGTTCTTCTTTCTTGCCTGCACGGGCAAGAGCGCGCAGATCCCGCTCTACACGTGGCTGCCTGACGCCATGGCTGGCCCGACGCCGGTGTCGGCGCTGATCCACGCGGCGACGATGGTGACCGCCGGCGTGTACCTGGTCGCGCGGAGTGCCGTGATCTTCTCGCTCACGCCGGTCGCCAGCCTGACGGTTGCGCTGGTTGGCGCGGTGACGGCGCTGTTCGCGGCGACGATCGGCCTCAAGCAGTGGGACATCAAGAAAGTCCTCGCGTACTCAACGGTCTCGCAGCTCGGTTACATGTTCGTCGGCGTCGGAGTCGGCGCCTATGCCGCCGGCGTGTTCCACCTCGTGACGCATGCCTTCTTCAAGGCGCTCCTGTTCCTGGGCTCGGGTTCGGTGATCTTCGCCATGCACCGGGCGTTCCATCACACCGGGTCACAGGCGGACGCCCAGGACATGCGCAACATGGGCGGACTGCGCGCCTTCATGCCGTGGACCTTCGCCCTGATGTGGATCGCCACGCTGGCGATCGCCGGCATCCCGCCGCTCTCGGGATTCTTCTCGAAGGACGAGATCCTGGCGTCGGTCTACGCTCGCACCTCGCATTCCACACTGGCCGAAGCGAGCTGGTTAGGCATCCCCGGCTCGGCGCTCCTGTGGCTCATCTATCTCATGGGACTGACCGCGGCGCTGCTGACCGCGGTCTACATGACGCGCATGATGCTCTACACCTTCCACGGGCCAAACCGCTCGGGCGAAGCTGAGCGCAAGCACCTGGCCGAAGCGCCGTGGGTCATGACGATCCCGCTCGCCGTGCTCGGAGTGCTCAGCGCGACCGGAGGTTTCATCAATCTCCCCGCGTTCCTCGGCGCGCCAGCGCAGAAGCTGCATCACTTCCTCGAGCCGGTCACCGGCGCGGCATCCCTGCGCATTACCCACGGCGAGGAAGCGCATCTCCCGCTGGGGACCGAAATGGTGCTGATCGGGCTCGCGGTGGCGATTGCCGTCACCGGCATTGTCTACGCGATCGCGCGGCTCAAGCCCGCCGCCCTGGTTCCAAAGGCGCAGGCACCTGAGGCAACGGGCATCGAGCGGGTCCTTGAGCACAAGTACTACGTCGACGAGTTGTACGACCGGACCATCGTGAAACCCGTGGTGGGGGTTTCACGCCGGGTGCTGTGGCGTGGCATGGATACGGGACTGATCGATGGCCTGCTCGTGAACGGCAGTGGCTACCTGATGCGCGGCCTGGGTTGGGTCGGGGCTCGCCTTCAGTCGGGCCAGGTCGGCACCTACGCCTGGGTGCTGGTCATCGGCGTGTTGGCGGTGTTAGGCGCCTTCTCAATCAGCTGACCATGGCCGCCTTCCTCGCCTCACTGAACTACAACGCCTGGATCCTGCCGGCGCTGCTCGTCATCCCCACTGCTGGCGCGCTCGCCGTTTGGGCGCACGGGGCCGTCGCGGGGCAGGGAGAGGCCGCGGCACTGACCGCGCGGCGCCTGACGCTAGCCATACTCGTGCTCGAATTCGTGGTCTCGATCGGCCTGTGGTGGTCGCTTGACGCGCAATCGGCGGACTGGCAGGCCGTCGTCGACGCTCCCTGGATCGATGTGTGGGGCACGCGATTCACCGTTGGGGTGGACGGGTTGTCGGTGATGATGGTGCTGCTCACGACGCTTCTCATGCCGCTGGCGATTCTGGGCGGGTGGACGAGCGTGCGAACCAAGGTGCACGCCTATCACGCCCTGATGCTCCTGCTGACGACCGGAATGCTCGGCGTCTTCGTCGCGAAGGATCTCTTCCTGTTCTACGTGATGTGGGAAGTGATGCTGGTCCCGATGTACTTCATCATCGGCATCTGGGGCGGGGAGCGCCGCATTTATGCCAGTCTGAAGTTCTTCATCTACACGATGGCCGCGTCGCTGTTGATGCTCGTGGCCATCGTGTATCTCGGCGTGCAGGCCGGAGGGCCACAGGGACGTCCGACCTTCGACTACGACGCCATTCTGGCGCTGAATCTCACGCCCACCGCCTCATTCTGGCTCTTCGGCGCCTTCTTCCTCGCCTTCGCGGTGAAGGTGCCGATGTTCCCGTTCCATACGTGGCTGCCGGACGCGCACGTGGAGGCGCCAACGGCGGGATCCGTGATCCTGGCGGGCATCCTGCTGAAACTCGGGACGTACGGGTTCCTTCGCATCGCCGTGCCGTTCTTCCCCGGCGTTGCGATGTACCCGTGGGTCCGTACGGCCATCATTGTCCTGGCCGTGATCGGCGTGATCTACGGCTCGCTGGTCGCGCTGGTCCAGCCCGACATCAAGAAGCTGGTCGCGTATTCCTCCGTGGCGCACCTCGGCTTCGTCATGCTCGGCATTTTCGCGCTGACCGTGGAAAGCGTACAAGGCGCGCTCATGATGATGATCGGGCACGGCTTGTCGACGGGCGCGCTCTTCCTTCTGGTCGGGATCATCTACGAGCGCACCCACACGCGGCTGATCGACGACTACGGCGGCATCGCGAAGGTCGTTCCGTTGTTCGCCACGATCCTGACGATCGTTGCCCTGAGCAGCATAGGCCTCCCCGGCACCAACGGATTCGTAGCCGAGTTCCTGGTCATGATCGGTGCGTTCCGCACCTATCCGATTCTGACGGTCGTGTCGGCCACCGGCGTTATCCTCGCCGCGGCGTACCTGTTGTGGGCGCTGCAGCGGATGATCTACAACCCGCTCGACAAGCCGCGGAATGCCGTGCTGCGCGACCTCAATTGGCGCGAGCTCGGACTCCTGGTTCCGATTCTCGTCGGCATCCTGTGGATGGGCCTTTATCCGAAGCCGGTGCTCGACCGGGTGGAGGCGTCGGCGCGGAAGTTCGTCGAGGAAGTCGACCGGAACGCCGAACGACAGCAGGCGTCCATGATGCTTGGAGGTCGCTGAGGTGCTCCAGTCACTCTTCGCGCAAATGGGCGGGTCGGGCCTGACGCTCGACCTGTCGCGTCCGATGGACCTGACGCGCGCGATTTCACCCGACCTGCTGCTCTGTGGCGGCGCGATGGTGCTGCTGCTCTATGCCGCCTGGCGTCCGGAAAGCGAGGCGCATCAGCGTCGTGTTGCCCTCGGCTCGATGGGCGTCGGCCTTCTGACGCTCGTTGCCGTAGTTGCGGTGAGCTTGTCCGGGTGGAAGTCCGGCGCAGGCCCGGTTGCCGTGGATGGCTTCCGCTGGGCATCGGACGTGGTGTTCCTGCTGGCGACCGTTGTGGCCATTGGACTCTCCATGGACTACAACGCCCGCGAGGGCATCACCGCGCCCGAAGCGCACGTGCTGGTGCTGTTCGCAACGGTGGGCATGATGATCATGGCTGCGGCGCGCGACCTGATGGTCCTGTTCCTCGGACTTGAAACGATGTCGGTGTCCGTCTACGTGCTGGTGGGAATAAACCGGCGCTCGGCCCGCTCGGCCGAAGGAGCGCTCAAGTATTTCCTGCTCGGCGCATTCTCGACCGCATTTCTCCTTTACGGCATTGCGCTGGTCTACGGGGCGACCGGCTCGACGAATCTCTCGCAGATCGGGGGCCGGATCGCGGCGCTATCGATGGGTGACAGTCCGATGCTGCTGGTTGGCGTCGCGCTGCTGCTGGTCGGCTTCGCGTTCAAGCTTGCGGCGGCCCCCTTTCACATGTGGGCGCCTGACGTCTACGAAGGCGCGCCGACTCCGATCACCGCCTACATGGCCGCCGCCGTCAAGGCAGCAGCCTTTGCCGCGTTCATTCGCGTCTGGATCGAGGCCTTCGGGCACATCTACGGCGCGTGGCACGACGCGCTCTGGTGGCTCTCGGCGATCACCATGTTCGTGGGCAACCTGGTCGCGCTGCAGCAGCGTAACCTGAAGCGGATGCTGGCCTACTCCAGCATCGGTCATACCGGCTTTCTTCTCGTCGCCGTCACGGCCGCCACGTCGCAGTCGGCGAGCGCGATCCTGTTCTACCTGTTCGCGTACACCCTGGCGACGATGGGCGCGTTCGCCGTCATCATTTCACTCGGTACCGGGGACAACCCTCGCGAACGCGTGGAAGACTTTCACGGGCTGTGGCACGAACAGCCCGGCCTGGCCATCGCGATGGCGGTGTTCATGCTGTCCATGCTCGGGTTCCCGGTATTCGGGGGAATGGGATTCTTTGCCAAGTGGTACGTGCTGCAGACAGCGCTCGACGCGGCCGCTCCGCAGATTCGCCTGGCGGTGATGCTGGTCCTCGCCACGACCATCTCGGCGGGATACTACCTGCATGTGGTCATGGTCATGTTCATGAAGCCGCGACCCGAACTGGCGCCGCCACTGCCGCGCGTCGGTGCGATGTCACGGGCCGTGATCATGGCGTCGGTCGTCCTGCTGCTCATTTTCGGTTTGTTCCCGGATCCAGTGGTCAGATGGGCTCGCGGTGGCACCGAGCTGGTGCCCTCAATGCCGCCGGCGGCCGCGTTGCCTGGACCCGCCGGACCGTAGCGTCTCCGTTCGCAGTCGCCGAGCGTTCCGGATCGACGGGGCGGCGAGTATCCTGCTGAAGGGCGCACCATCCCGAACGCCCCGCGCCAACCGCTCATGGCCATCCATCCCGGCATCTTCCGCCAGTACGACATCCGTGGCATCGTCGACCGCGACCTGACGACGGAGGCCGCGACCGCGATCGGACGCGCGTACGCGACCCTGCTCCGGGATCGTGGAGTGACGGGCACGGTCGCCGTCGGACGCGACAACCGTCCGAGCGGAGGGAGCCTTCGGGATGCGTTGATTGACGGCCTGACGAGTGCCGGCGCGAGCGTGGTGGACATTGGTGTCGTTCCGACGCCGCTTCTCTACTGGAGCCTGCATCAGCTACCGGTCGTGGGGGGCATCCAGATCACCGGGTCGCACAATCCGCCTGAGTACAACGGATTCAAGCTGTGCGTGGGCCACGACTCACTGCATGGCGAAGGCATCGATGCAGTGCGGCAGTTGATCGACCGCGGCGACTTCGCGAAAGGGTCTGGCTCCGTGCGGAGCGAGGTCGTGATCGATCGCTACGTCGACGACGTCGTGGCGCGCACCGGGCCGCTCAAGCGTCGACTCAAGGTCGTCTTTGACTGCGGAAACGGAGTAGGGGCGCTCGTCGCCAGGCACCTCTTCGACCGGCTTGGCCTGGACGCGTTGTATCTGTTCTGTGAAAGCGACGGGACGTTCCCCAACCATCATCCCGATCCCACGGTCGTCGAAAACCTTCACGACATCATTCGCGAGGTGAAGGCGCGTCGCGCAGATCTTGGTATTGCGTTCGATGGCGACGCCGATCGCATCGGCGTAGTCGATGCGCGCGGCGAGATCATCTGGGGCGATCACATCCTCATCCTCTACGCGAGGGACGTCCTGGCGCGCACAGGAACAGGACAGCCGATCATCTTCGACGTGAAGTGTTCGCAGGCGCTGCCGCAAGCCATCGAAGCGGCGGGTGGGAAGGCCATCATGTGGAAGACGGGCCATTCGCTGATCAAGGACCGGATGAAGCAGTTGAACGCGCCGTTGGCCGGTGAAATGTCCGGTCACATGTTCTTCGCCGAGGGCTTTTACGGGCACGATGACGCGCTCTACGGAGCGGCACGTCTGCTTCGGATCGTGGCGGCGGCCGGGAAGAGCGTGGAGGAGATGCTGAGCGACGTTCCCAAATTCGTGTCCACGCCGGAGATCAGGGTCGACTGCCCCGATGAACGCAAGTTCGAGGTGGTCGAGCGCGCGGTGCGTCATTTTCGGGCCAGGCACGACGTGATCGACGTCGACGGCGTGCGGGTCCTCTTCGGCGATGGCTGGGGCCTCATACGCGCCTCCAATACGCAACCGGTGCTCGTCACGCGGTACGAGGCCCGCTCGCAGGAACGTCTCGCGGCCATCCAGCGCGAGATGGAAGACTGGCTGCGCGCGCAGGGCATCGAGCCCTGACATGATGTCGCGTCGTTGGCTGGCCCTGAGCATCGTCGCGATCGCGATCGTGCTCCTGTCCGGGCGTGTCCTGTCAGCCTGGTACGTGGACTACCAGTGGTACGCGATCCAGGGAGCTTCGCGCCTGTGGTGGGTCCGGACAACGGACCTGGCGCTCCTGCGCGGCGTGGCGTTCCTCGCCGTGGCCGTTTTCGCGTTCGCCAACCTTTTTGCCGTAAGGCGCTCGGTCCGGTCGCTCCGCCTTCCACGTCGCATCGGAAACCTCGAGTTCAATGAGGAAGTTTCGGCGCGCATCCTGAACCGTTCGGTGGCGGTCCTGTCCATCGTGATCGGAGTCGCCTTCGCCCTGCCGCATAACGATTGGACGTCCGTGGAGTTGACACGAACGGGCCTCCCCTTCGGCGAGACCGATCCGTATTTCCGGCTGGACCTCGGCACCTGGCTGTATCAGTTGCCGCTCCAGGCTGGTGCGCACGTCTGGGCAATGATCGTGCTGCTGGCGCTGACCCTGCTGGTGGTGTTCCTCTATGCGCTCACTCCCAGTCTGCGATGGGAGGAGGGGCGGCTCCACGTGAGCGGCCACGTTCGGCGCCACCTGTCCGCTCTGGCCGGCGTCCTCCTGCTTCTGCTGGCGTGGAGCTATCAACTCGACGCCTACGGACTCCTTCGCGAAGGCACGGGTCCGCTGGGTGCGATATCGGCGGTGGATCATCGCGTTGGCATTCCCGCGAACCTCACCCTGGCGATGCTCGCGATGGCATCGGCGTTGCTGGTGGCGTGGACGGGTTGGATGGGGCAGACCCGCGTCGCGTTCGTGACGATCTCCGTGATGCTGCTGGCCGCGCTCACCGTTCGACAGGTCGTCCCGGCGGTCGGCGGCCGATTCGTCATGTCAGCGGATCCGGACGCACAGGAGAGGTCGTACCGGGAAATCCGGAATGCGTATTCGCGGCGGGCGTACGCGGTAGACGCCATCGAACGCGCCACGCTGGCCGAGGCGGCGCCATCGATCGCCGATGCCTTGCGCGGCGCTTCGCTGTGGGACACCGAGGCGATGCGACGGGTGATCGGCGGGCCGCGCCAGGGCGCCAGGCCTAACGGATCAACCGGGTGGCAAGGACAGGATGGACGGCTCGTGGCCTTCGCGCTCGAACAGCCGTTGGGTCCGCAGTCGGCGGAGTCCCTGCCGGCATGGGGCCTGACCCGCGTGGCCGCCGACGTCACGGACGATCGCGGCGGACCGGTGACCCGCGAGGACCCGGAGCTGGGAAGAACACTGCGCGGCATCCTCGTTCATGATTCCGCGTCGACCTACTACGTGCTGTCCGATACCGGGCGCAGGATCGTGGCGGGATCACTGGATTCCTTCGCCGGACGGCTCGCGCACGCCTGGCACCTGCAGAACCCCTCACTCCTGAGCAGGCGTGACCAGGAAGCGCCGGTGCGCCTGCTGCTGCGCCGCGACGTCAGGGAGCGCGTCGCACATCTCTACCCGTTCTTCGCCCAGGGACGAAGAGTCACACCAGTCGTGTGGCGTGATTCCGTGTTCTGGGCGCTGCACCTGTACGCGACATCGAACTGGTATCCGCTCAGCGCTCCACTGCATCTGGATGGCAAGGACGTGCGATATGCTCAGCTCGCCGGCGTGGCGATCGTGAACGGGCATACCGGACGCGTCACGACAATCACATCGCCTACGGCAGGGCCGATGGCGGAGTCGTGGATGCTCCGCTTTCCCGAGCTGTTCAGCGATCCATCGGCGTTCGACATGAGCTTCCTGGTGCGCCTGCCTCCGGCAGCCGACGGGATGCTGATCGTCGGTCAGGCGCTTGCACAATCCGGGCTGCGTGGTGAGTTCGAGGCTCGCGCTCACCTGCCGGCAAGCGCCGGCGATTCGCTGTATGCACCGACCGATCCGGCGCCGTGGCTCAACCGCGCGACCAACTCCATATCGCTCGCCATTCCCGTACTGGAGCCAACGGAAGAATTGCGCGGTGTGCTCGTGGCGCCAGGAGGATCCGATTTCCGCTTCCGCTGGATCCGAAGCCCCACGAAGAGCGTTCGCTGGTCGCGGCTGGCCGGCGAGTTCCAGGCTGCTTCCGACTCGTTTCGATCCGGTGAGCGCGCCACCAGACCACTCCCCGGCGCCATTCGCATCCTGCCGACGTCAGACGGGTTCATGGCGGTGCAGACGTATTATCTCGTCCGCCCTGATGGCACGCCACAGGTCCTCGTGGCGGCGATCTGGCGCCAGGAGGGCACGAGCACGGGCAGGACGTTGATGGACGCCGCCGGACTGCCGAACCCGATCGTCGCTGACGTACCGATGACTGCCGAGGATTTCAGGCGCCGCGTGAACGCGCTCTATGAATCGATGCGCGAAGCCATGCGTCGAGGTGACTGGTCCGCCATAGGCGCCGCATACGAAGCGCTGGGGCGTCTGCTACGCTCGCCGCCGCCTTGATCGACACTGACAGAGCCAATAGCTTGCGCGGCCAGCGCGATAACCATCCGGCTGCATCGCCCATGCCCACCCTCGTCGGTCGCGCGCGGCGCATCGCACTGAAGCCTGGACATGGCAGCGTCAGGTTCGGGCGCGCAACAAGGACACCGCGGAGATCGAGTGAACATTCACGAATTCCAGGCGAAGGAGATCCTCCGCGCGCTGGGTGTGCCCATACCCACCGGTGAAATCGCGACCACGGCCGATGCTGCCCACGACGTCGCGGCAAGAATCGGCAAGGCGGTCGTCGTCAAGGCGCAGGTGCACGCGGGCGGCCGGGGCAAGGCCGGCGGCGTCAAGCTTGCCAGGGATGCGTCCGAAGCACGCGAGAAGGCGAAGGCCATCCTCGGCATGCAGATCAAGGGCCTCACCGTCGAGAAAGTCCTCGTCACGGAAGCCGCTGACATCGCGAGCGAGGCGTACGTCGGCATCATCATGGACCGCGCGAGCCGCAAGCCGGTGTTCATGGTGAGTCCGGCCGGCGGCATCGACATCGAGGAAGTGGCGGCGAAAACGCCGGAGAAGATCCTCAAGGTGCCGGTCGATACTCGCTACGGCCTGCAGCCGTACCAGGCGATGCGACTCGGATTCTTCCTGTACGGCGACCTCGCTAAAGCTCGGTCCTCGGCGAAGATCATGCAGCAGCTCTACACAGGCTTCGTGCAGAGTGGCTGTTCGCTGGCGGAGATAAACCCGCTCGTCGTGACGCCCGCCGGAGAAGTCGTCGCTCTCGATGCCAAGATGGTGATCGACGACAATGAACTCGATCGCCGCCCCGCCGTGGCCGCGCTCCGCGATGAAAGCGCCGAAGCGCCGGGAGAGGTCCTCGCTCGTCAGGCGAGTCTCACGTTCATCAAGCTCGACGGCAACGTCGGCTGCTGCGTGAACGGCGCCGGCCTGGCGATGGCCACCATGGATCTCGTGAAGTACTACGGCGGCGACCCGGCCAACTTCCTCGACATCGGCGGCTCGTCGTCTCCCGAGAAGGTGATCGCGGCGCTCAAGATCATCACGTCCGACCCTAACGTGAAGGCGATCCTGTTCAACATCTTCGGCGGCATCACCCGCACCGACGATGTGGCGAATGGCATCGTCGCCGCCACGAAGCAGAATCCACTCAAGGTCCCGATTGTCATCCGGTTGACGGGTACGAACGAGGAGATCGCGATGAAGATCCTCTCCGAGAACGGCTTCTCTGCCTCGTCGGACATGGATGAAGCGGTGCGGCGAGCTGTTGCCCTGGCGACCGGGGGGAAGGCCGCGTGAGCATCTTCATCAACAGGAACACGAAGCTGGTGGTGCAGGGCATCACCGGCCGCGACGGTTCGTTCCACACGAAGCAGATGATGGACTTCGGCACGCAGGTGGTGGCCGGGGTCACGCCGGGGAAGGGCGGTCAGATGTTCGAGGGCAAGGTGCCGGTGTTCAACACCGTCGCTGACGCGGTCGCCGCCACCGGAGCGAATACGTCGGTGATCTACGTGCCGCCGATGTTCGCCGCGGACGCCATAATGGAAGCGGCAGACGCGGGCGTCAGCCTGATCGTTGCGATCACCGAAGGCGTCCCCGTACTCGACATGACGCGGGCCTGGCCGTTCGTGAAGGAGCGCGGCTCGCGTCTGATCGGACCGAACTGCCCTGGCCTCATCTCTGCGGGCCAGTCCAAGGTCGGGATCATTCCAGCGCGCATCGTGACGCCTGGACCCGTCGGGTTGGTGAGTCGCTCAGGAACGCTCACCTACGAAGTGGTCTATCAGCTCACCTGCGCCGGGTTGGGTCAGACAACTTGTGTCGGAATCGGCGGCGATCCGATCAACGGCACGAACTTCATCGACTGCCTGGCAGCGTTCGAGGCTGACCCCGACACCAGAGTCGTGTGCATGCTCGGCGAGATTGGTGGCACCGACGAGCAGGACGCCGCGCGGTACGTGAAGGAGAAGATGAAGAAGCCGGTGGTTGGCTTCATCGCCGGTCAGACGGCGCCTCCGGGGCGGCGGATGGGCCACGCCGGAGCCATCATCAGCGGTTCGTCAGGCACGGCAGCGGAGAAAGTGACTGCATTTCGTGAAGCCGGAATCGCTGTCGCTCAACGGCCGGTTGAGTTTGTGGACCTCGTGAAGGAACGGATTTGAGATGGGAGATGGGAGGATTGAGATCACCTGCCACGACGGATCAAATCCGATTCTGTCGGCACCCGATGCCATTCATGAATCACCGGAATCAGACCTGATCAGGATGTGAGCAGTTTGTCTCACGTCTCCCATCTCACATCTCCCATCCAGTATTCCAATGAATCGCACTTTGACGATTATCAAACCCGACGCCTTTGGATCCGGGAAGGCAGGCCAGATCATTGCCCATCTGGAGGGCGCCGGCTTTCGCATCATCGCCGCGCGCGTCATGCAGCTGTCCACCCAACAGGCGCGCGAGTTCTACGACGTTCATCGCGAGCGTCCGTTCTTCAACTCCCTCGTGACTTTCATGACCAGCGGCCCGTGCATGCCGATGGTGCTGGAGCGCACGGACGCGGTCGCCGAATTGCGTCGCGTCATCGGCGCCACCGACCCCGCCCAGGCCGAGGAAGGCACGGTGCGTCGCCTGTTCGCCGAGTCCAAGGAACGGAACGCGATCCACGCCTCCGATTCAGACGAGAACGCAGCGCGCGAGTCGCGATTCTTTTTTGCCGAGACGGAGCTGATCAACGGATCGCGTTAAGCGATCAGCGGCGCCACCGGCCAGCGACCGCGCATCATTGTCGTTAGGCGGCTATATGGTTAACCACTTGGCAAGACGCTGAACCTCAGCCTGCGTCGATCGCCAAGAGGAATTCCTGGTTGTCGACACTGACTCGGACGCACCTGCACTTTTTCCCAAAGCGGTTCTTGCGAACCGTCCAGAAAGGACCTAGGCTGTGACTCGCGGAGTCAGGATTCAGGTTGTGTGTGCGTGAAGTTCGCCGGAACGTCACGGACAGTTGCGAGCCGCCGTAGCGCGACTCAAGGTCCAGATGTGCCCATGAAGGAGCCGTTCGAGCGAATAGCGCTCGGCACCTTGGCGATTGCCTCGGAGGTCATCGCGACACTGATGCTGCGTCGCGAGCTGTTACGAGGCGACGTGCGATCAAGCGCGCCGGTCGCGGCATCGCCAACGAGGACGGAGAACTGGGATGCGATGGTTAGAGTGGGGTTTCTCCTGGCGGTGTTTTGGGTTTCAACCCCGCTCGCTGGACAATCGGTGCGCGTGTCTGTCATCGATAGAACGACCCGCGCTTCGGTGCCGGGCGCAATTCTTTCGCTTGTTAGGCTCGACGGTACTCGCCTGGCCGTGGCGTTAAGCGATGAGCGCGGGCTTGCTACGCTCACAGCGCAGGCGGGCCAACGCGTTCGGGTGATGGTTGAATCCATCGGGTTCGCAACCTCTCGGTCAGAGGAATTCGAACTGTCCCCAGGTATCGCGACGCTCGAGGTCACTCTCGAGTCCCGGCCATTGATGCTTCCTAGAGTCGCCGTTCGGGATCGGGGCCGGTGTGAGAGCGGTGCGAGCGGCGAGGCCACGGCCGCGCTGTGGGATGAAGTGCGTAAGGCGCTGACCGCCACCACGTTGACGACGCCGAGCGGTCCACAGCTGACGGTCTGGCACTACGTTAGGCGGTTGGACCGCTCACATCGCATCATCGCGGAGACTACCAGTGTCAGAGGCATCGTTGGCGTCCCATTCGCGGCTATCTCACCACGAGAGTTGAGTGAGAAGGGTTTCACGCAGCTGCTGGATGGAGCACCAAGATACTTCGCGCCGGATGCCGAACTCCTACTTGATGCGTCCTTCGTTCAAACGCACTGCTTCGGCGTCCAAACGGAAGGAGCAAACCGCCTCGTCGGGCTGACGTTTGAGCCGCAGCCTGGCCGGACGACTTCCGACATCACTGGCGTCCTCTGGCTCGATGCGAAGTCCAGCGACTTACGCTGGATCGAATTCACGTACACTCAGCAGCCGCGTGCGGAGAACGATGCAAAGTCGGGAGGTCGAATCGAATTTGAGCGCCTGCCAAATGGTATGTGGGTGGTACTTCGCTGGCACATACGGTTACCGGTCATCGCGCGGGGGCGCGGAGATCAAGTCGGACGCCTGGCCACTCCCGACAGAGAGATCGTCGTGGGCTTTCGCGAGGAGGGCGGCTGGCTCACCCCGGGCGTCACGAACGCTGAAGCGAGTTCCTCTACGAGTCGACTGGCAGGCGTCGTGTTTGACAGCGTTCGTTTCCAGCCACTCGCGGGTGCGCGCATCGTGTTAGGCGATGGTGCCGCCGAAGCGCGAACCGATTCAGCCGGACGCTACTCACTTGGGCATTTCATGCCGGGCCGCTACCTCGTTCGCGCCGAGCACCCACGGCTCGCCGCGCTCGGGAGCGACCCCTCGGCGCGCGAAGTCACCCTGACGCTCGGCCGGACAGCCACGGCCGACTGGGCGGTAGCCAGCCGATCAACTTTGCGCGGTCGGTTTTGTGGAGCCGGTGGCGGCGGGACTGCACGCGAACGCAGTGTCATTGCGCAAGCTGTGGATTCTTCCTCGGGTTTGCCTATCGAAGGCGCGCGCACGACTGCTCGCTGGAGAACGATCCGGCTCCGAACGGTCGATGGTACGGCGGTGGCGTCCACGGTCGACTCGGTCGCGGAGTCGACTTCGGACGCCAATGGCTTCGCGATGTTCTGCATCGGTGGGGATGCCCCGAGGCTGACGCTCCAGATTGAGCACGAGGGACGCGAGACTTCACGGACTGTCTCGTTCCCGGATACCGTGGTCCTTGTTGAGACCCAGTTGCCGGTGCCGACGAGACTTGCACGAAGGTTTCATCTCCAAGGTCGTGTTCTCGCTAGCTCCTCGGGGGACAACTCGATTGCGGCCGAGATTCTGGTTCCTGGCCTCGGTCGAACCTACCACACCAACGAGCAGGGCAGATTCGACATTGCGGGCCTCGCTGCTGGTCCGCTGGCCGTAATCATTCGCAGCCCCGGATATCAGCCCCTGTTTACTCGTACTCTGATTCCGCAGAAGGACACGCTGCCGACCTTTGCGCTCGATCGGCTCCCACAATCACTGCAGACGGTGACCGTGATTGGGGCGCGCGACTTCCGAGGATTCGAGGAACGCCGTGCTGTTCAAGCGGGAGGCACCTACATCTCGCGAGAAGACCTCGCGTCACGTGAGGGAGCAAAGTTGAGCGACTTTCTGCGAACCGTACGTGGCGTCAGGATAGTGCGGCGGCAAGACGGGGCACCGGTCCTGGCGAGTGCTCGTGGCGCGTTCTCGAGGAGTATCAATGACTGCCCCTACCAAATCGTCCTGGATGGGCAACGACTTTACGCACTGCGGTCGGGTGGACCAGAAGGTTCCACGCCACCTAGCATCGATGAATTCGCCCCCGCTGGACTGGAAGCCATCGAAGTCTACACTGGGCCGGCAACGACGCCGCCGCAGTTCGGCGGGCTCGGCGCCGCTTGCGGCACGATCGTTCTCTGGACGAGGCGCTGACCGACGGATCGAGTAACGCGCAAACGCGTCTCGCGGCGCCACCGATAGGAAGGCCCACATTCAGCCGCCGCCTTCGGAGAGGCCCGCCTAAGTCGCCGTCCTGTCGCGACTTGACCCACTTCTTCTGCCTCTTTAGATTGTAAGGCTTCCATGTTCTCCTTCGACCGATCGTCCCTCGAGACGAAGGCCGCTCGGGTTGATGGGAAGCTGGCTTCCGACGATCCAGTCTGGCTTGAAGGAGATCCACGGCCAGTCGATGATTTGATCGTCACGGGCCGGCTCTCCAGTGCCGGTGAAGAGCGGTTTTACTTCAGCGGGCACATGTCCGGTGAAGTCGAGGAGGAGTGCCGTCGCTGTCTCACGCCAACGCAAGCGCGAGTCGACGAGGACCTCCACCTGTTGTTTGCCGACGCGACTGACGAAGAGTCGGACGAGTCGGACGTATACATGCTGGAACCGCGAGCGACGACGGTGGATCTCCGTCCCGCCCTGCGGGAACAGTGGTTGCTCGCGGTCCCGGGGTTCGCCCTGTGTCGCGAGGACTGCAAGGGTCTCTGCCCTCGGTGCGGTGCCGACTTGAACCTCGGCCCGTGCGGATGCACTCCCGTAACCGACCCACGCTGGTCAGCACTTCGACGCGGCAATACCTGAGTCGTTTCACCTAACGCGGTTGCCCAGACAGACCAATGGCCGTCCCCAAACGAAGAACGTCAAAGCGCCGCAAGCGCGCCCGCAATACGCACAAGAAGGCACCTGCCGTCGTGCTGCAGCTCTGCCCGCGCTGCCAGTCGCCCAAGCGACCTCACCGCGTTTGCGGTGAGTGCGGCTACTACGCCGGCAAGCAGCGGGTCGCCGCCCGGGAAGGGTGACCTTGGCGCGAGTCGCGCTGGATGGAATGGGGGGTGACTTCGCCCCAGCCGCCCCCGTCGCCGGTGCCCTGCTTGCCCTCAGTGAACTGGATTCCGAGCATCGCGTCCAACTCATCGGACGCGAGGCGGTGCTGCGCGAACAGCTCCGTGCGCACCTGGCGGGCGAGCACGCAGGGCTCGCCGCTCATCAGGGCCGCCTCGATATCGTGGATGCCAGCGACGTGATCGACATGACGGACAAGCCAACCGCCGCGTTGCGGGGCAAACCGGACTCCTCGATGCATGTGGGACTCAGGTTGCAGGTCGATGGAAAGTCTGATGCCTTCGTGTCCGCTGGGAATACCGGCGCGCAGATGGCGGTGTCTGTTGTCGTCCTGCGCCTGCATCACGGCGTGGCCCGGCCCGCGATTGCCACGGTGTTCCCCACCGCGCGCCAACCGATCGTCGTCATCGACTCCGGCGCCAATGTCGACTGCAGTCCCGCGGAACTCGTCCAGTTTGCGCGCCTCGGCGCCGCGTACGCCGAAGCCGTTCTTGGCCGCGCCAACGCCTGCGTCGGTTTGCTCAGCATCGGCGAAGAGCCGGAGAAGGGCAACGCGGTGGTCAAGGAGGCGCATCAGCTACTGGCCGCGTCCGGTCTGAACTTTCAGGGGAACATCGAAGGTCGTGACCTGCCGAAGGGCGAATCGGATCGCGGACCATTCGATGTGGTGGTCTGCGACGGCTTCGTGGGCAACGTGGTGCTCAAGTTCTACGAGGGGGTCGCGCCGATGATGATGGGCCTCCTGAAAAAGCAGGGTGTCGACGACAAGTTGATCGACAGCGCCTTCCGTCATCTCGACTACTCGGCCTATGGCGGCGCGCCGCTGCTCGGCGTCAACGGGATCAGCATCATCGCGCACGGCAAGTCGTCGGCGCGCGCGCTGAAGAACGCGGTGAAAGTGGCGGCACACGCCGTGACCTCGCGCCTGGATGCGCATATCGGCGAACACCTGGGCGAATCGGGAGTCAACGCGTGAAGCGACCGTTCGTGTATCTCGCCGGTGTCGGCCGGTGTTCGCCGGATCGCGTACTCCGGAATGACGAGTTCGCGGCGATGGGGCTGGACACCAATGACGAGTGGATCGTCCAGCGGACCGGCATCCGCGAGCGGCACATCGCCGGGCCCGACGAGAACAACCGTACCATGTCGGCCGCGGCATCCCGCATTGCCATGGAGCGCGCCGGCGTCCACGCCGGAGAGATCGACCTGATCGTCCTCGGCACCGCGTCGCCCGATCATCTGCTCCCTGCCACTGCCGTCGAGCTACAGGCGGAGCTCGGCGCATCGCGAGCCGCGGCATTCGACGTTTCCGCGGCCTGCTCGAGCTGGCTGTACGGGCTCATCGTCGCCGAGGGGTTGATGATGAGCGGCAACGCGGAGACTGCACTGGTGGTGGGCACCGAGAAACTCAGCGCGATCGTCGACTGGAAGGACCGCTCGACGGCGGTGCTCTTCGGCGACGGCGCGGGGGCGACCGTGCTGAAGCGGTCCAGGCATGGGAAAGGGATTCTCTCGACCTACTTCCGGTCCGACGGCAACCTGGCGCCTCTGCTGCGCCGTCGCACGGGCGGCGCCGCGCAGCCGTTCGACGCCGCGGCGCTCAATGATCGCTCGTTCTACATCGAGATGGAGGGGCGCGAAGTCTTCAAGCATGCCGTGCGCTCCATGTCCGACGCCTGCGACCGCGCGCTGGACGGCGCCAAGCTCACCGGCGCCGACATCGACCTGTTGATCCCGCACCAGGCGAACGTGCGCATCATCGAGGCGACCGCGAAGCACGCTGGCATCCCGATGGAGAAGGTCTTCGTGAACGTCGACCGCTATGGCAATACGTCGTCGGCATCGATTCCCATGGCGCTCGAGGAGGCCATGGCGCAGGGACGCGTGACGGACGGCTCGACCGTGCTCCTGGTCGCGTTCGGCGCCGGCTTCACGTGGGCGTCGCTGGTGATCCGCTTCTAGTGCCGTTCCAACTTGTCTCGACCGGAGAGGCGTAACCTTATGAACTCGACGAGCAGTTCTGGCTGCCTCGCAGCGATGCGGTTCATCAAGTTGGAACGGCACTAGGAATGGAAGTCGTACTGCTGTTCCCCGGGCAGGGGTCACAGAAGCCGGGGATGGGAAAGGACCTCGCCGCGGCATTCCCGCCGGCGGCCGATGCCTTCCGTCAGGCCGACGCTGCCCTGGGAGAGCCGCTCTCGGCGCTCTGCTTCGACGGCCCGGCCGATACCCTGACCCTGACGCATAACGCGCAGCCGGCCCTGCTCGCGCACGGTGTCGCGGTCTGGGCGGTGACCCGTGACGCGCTGCGCGACAAGGTGCGCGCCGCCGCCGGTCATTCGTTAGGCGAGTTCACGGCCTACTGCGCCGCCGGCGCGATCGCGCTGCCGGACGCCATCCGGCTCGTCAGGCGCCGCGGCGCCCTCATGTACGAGTCGGGCCTGGCGCGGCCGGGAACCATGGCGGCGGTCCTCGGCGACACGAATCGCTCCATCGACGAGATCTGCGCCGAGGCGTCGGACGCTCCCGACGGGGGCCTGGTCGTGCCGGCGAACTACAACTCCCCGGGGCAGGTGGTGGTGTCCGGTGAAGTCGCTGGCGTTGAACGCGCGATGGAACTGTCGAAACTGGCGGGTGCGAAGCGGGCCATCCGGCTTCCCGTTTCGGGTGCGTTTCACTCGCCGCTGATGCAGCCCGCGCGCGAAGCCTTCCAGCAGTCCCTGGCTGAGGCGCCATTGTCGGATCCGTCGGTGCCGGTGTACGCCAACGTCACGGCCGAGCCGGTCACCCACGCGGCCGACGTGCGCCGCCTGCTGCTGGACCAGCTGACGGCGCCGGTCCGATGGACCCAGGTCATGGAACGGCTCGCGCGCGAATATCCGTCGGCGCTCTTTGTGGAGATGGGGCCGGGAACTGTGCTGTCCGGCTTGTCCAGGAAGATCGCTCCAGCGGTCGAGTGCATGTCGTGCGGCACGCCATCGGACGTGGAATCCCTTCTCGCCAGGGCGGCATGATGAAGATCGACCTCACTGGGCGCGTCGCGCTCGTCACCGGCAGCACGCGCGGGATTGGTCGTTCCATCGCGGAGACACTGGCCGCGTGTGGCGCCCGGATCGCCATCGTTGGTCGTGATCAGTCGCGAGCCGACGCCGTCGCCGCGGACATCGGCTCGGGCGCTCAGGGGTTTGCCTGCGACATCGCCGATACTGCGCAGGTAACGGCGTTGGTCGAGCGCGTCGAGCAGGCGTTTGGGTCGATCGACATCCTGGTGAACAACGCCGGGCTCACGCGCGACAACATCATCCTCCGACTGAAAGACGACGACTGGGACGCGGTGATCAACGCCAACCTGCGCGGCGCTTTCGCAACGATCCGCGCCGTCACGCGCGGCATGATGAAGCGGCGATGGGGCCGCATCATCAACATCTCGTCCGTCGTTGGCATCATCGGCAATCGCGGGCAGGCGAATTACGCCGCGAGCAAGGCCGGATTGATCGGCCTTACCAAGTCCGTGGCGAAGGAGTTTGCGTCGCGCAACATCCTCGCCAACGTGATCGCGCCGGGGTTCATCGAGACCGACATGACCGCGTCGATGACCCCGGAAGCACGCGAGGTCATGAGCAAGCAGATTCCGCTCGAGCGCCTGGGGACGGCGCAGGATGTCGCGAATGCCGTGGCGTTCCTCGCGTCAGAGCAGGCTGCCTACATCACCGGGCAGGTTCTGGTGGTCGATGGCGGACTGGTGATGTGACGATTCCACCGGCTTTCTTTTAGATTGTTTCGATTCCCGCACCCAACCCAGAGGCATGGTATGTCTGACAACACCGACAAGGTCAAGGACATCATCGAGAAGGAGCTTGGCGTCGAACGCGACAAGCTGACCAACGAAGCGAGCTTCATCGAGGACCTCGGGGCCGACAGCCTCGACATCGTCGAACTCGTGATGGAGTTCGAGAAGGAGTTCAACATCGACATCCCGGACGAGGATGCCGAGAAGCTGCGCACCGTCGGTGACGCGCTGAAGTATCTCAACGAGAAGGTCGGCGCGTAGTGAAGCGACGGGTCGTGGTCACGGGCCTCGGGTTGCTGTCGCCGGTCGGAAACGACGTGGCGACGACGTGGCGCGCGCTCCTCGACGGCGTCTCCGGCGCAGACTACATCACGCAGTTCGATACCACGAACTTCCCCGTGAAGTTCGGCTGTGAGCTGAAGGGATTCGATCCCCTCCAGTACATGGACCGGAAGGAAGCGAAGCGCACCGACGTCTTTACCCAGATGGCGATTGCCGCCTCCGTGCAGGCCATGGCGGATGCGGGCCTGAGCGAAGGCGACTACGACCCGGACGACACGGGCGTCATCATCGGCTCGGGCATCGGTGGACTCAAGGTGTTCGAGGCCCAGCACGACGTGTACCGGGAGCGCGGTCCCGGGAAGATCTCCGCGTTCTTCATTCCGATGTTCATTCCGGACATGGCGGCCGGAATCGTTTCGATCCGCTTCAACGCCAAGGGACCGAACTACGCCACCGTCTCGGCCTGCGCGACGTCGGCGCACGCCATCGGCGACGCCTACCGCATCATCCAGTACGGGGACGCTGACATCATGATCACCGGCGGGACCGAGGCGGCCATCACGCCAATGGCCATCGGCGGCTTTGCCAACATGGGAACGCTCTCCGAACGCAACGACGACCCCTGGACGGCATCGCGCCCCTTCGACAAGGACCGCAACGGATTCGTGATGGGCGAGGGCGCGGGGATCGTCATCCTCGAGGAACTGGAGCACGCGCGCCGTCGCGGCGCCAGGATCTACGCCGAGGTGGCGGGTTATGGCGCGACCGGCGATGCTTTCCATATCACGCAGCCGGCACCCGACGGTGAAGGCGCCCAGCGCTCCATGCGGCGCGCCCTGCGCGATGCCGGGATCGGGCCTGCCGATGTGCAGTACATCAACGCCCACGGGACCTCGACGCCGTACAACGACCTCAACGAGACCAAGGCCATCAAGGCCGTGTTCGGCCAACACGCCTACAAGCTGCACGTCAGCTCCACCAAGTCGGCCACCGGGCATACGCTCGGCGCGGCGGGCGGCATCGAGTTCGCCGTGTGCACGCTCGCCGTTCGCGACGGCATGATTCCACCGACGATCAACCTCCGCACGCCCGATCCGGAGTGCGACCTCAACTACACGCCTAACGTCGCGGTCAAGCGCGACGTCGATGTCGCGTTCAGCAACAGCTTCGGGTTCGGCGGACACAACTGCACGCTCGCCGTGCGTCGCTTCAGGGACTGACCATGACCGTCGCCGCGTCCAGCCGTCAGGGCGCGATCCGGGATCCGGCGCTCTTTCCCATCGCCGATCGTGTCGCCGCCGGAGAGCGGCTGTCGACCAGCGACGCCGTGACGCTCTTCCGGTCGCCCGACATCCTCGGCGTCGGCACGCTGGCTGACGCGGTTAACTGTGCGAAGCACGGCGACGTCGTCACGTTCGCGGCCAACCAGCACATCAACCCGACGAATGTCTGCATCCTCCGGAAGACCTGCGTCTTCTGCGGGTACGCACGGCTGCCGAAGGAGGAGGGCGCGTACCGGTATTCCCTGGAGCAGGTGCTTGCCGAAGCCGAACCCGCCCGCGACGGACTGACGAAGGAGTTTCACATCGTCGGCGGACTCGACATGCAGGCCGGGCTGGAGTACTACGCCACCATGTTTCGCGCCTTGAAGCGCGAATTCCCCCACGTGCACATCAAGGCGCTGACGGCGGTGGAAATCGCCCACCTGTCGCGGATCGAGAAGATGTCCTGGGAAGAGGTGCTCGTTGCCCTGCGGGACGCGGGACTCGACACGCTGCCCGGGGGCGGGGCAGAAACATTTTCGCTGGCGGTGCGCGAACAGATCGCCGACAAGAAGCTGGGCGGTGCCGATTACATTGGCGTGCATCGTGCCGCGCACCGGCTCGGCATCCGGACAAACTGCACCATGCTGTATGGCCACGTCGAGACCATCGAGGATCGCGTCGCCCATCTCGCCATCCTCCGTGACCTGCAGGACGAGACCGGCGGATTCCTGGCCTACATCCCTCTGGCATATCACGCCGACGACAACGAGCTCGGGCGCCGGCTGGGCATTCAGGGTCGCCTGACAACCGGCTTCGACGACCTCCGCAATCTTGCCGTCGGCCGCCTGTTCCTGGACAACTTCGATCACATCAAGACGCACTGGATCATGGTGTCGCCGTTCCTGTCGCAGACCGCCCTCCATTTCGGCGTGAACGACATGGAAGGCACGGTGGTGCGCGAGAAGATCTATCACGCGGTTGGTGCCACCACACCGCAGGCGATGACGCTCGACGAAATCCTCAAGCTGATCCGCGAGGCAGGGAAGGTCCCGGCGGAGCGCGACAGTTTCTACCGCGTTATTCGGACGTTCGAAGGCGAGACATCCGACATCCGACATCCGACATCCGCCATCTGATGTTACGCGTCGGACGGATTCCCTACATCAACTGCTATCCGGTTTACGGCGCCATTGATGCCGGCATCGTCAAGCTCGAGGCGGAGCTGGTCACGGGCGTCCCCTCGGCGCTGAACGCCCAAATGGCCCGTGGGCAGCTCGACGTAAGCGTGGTCTCGGCCATCGAATTTGCCCGCGCCTCGGAGCGATACGTGCTCCTGCCCGATCTCGCGATTTCCTGCGATGGCCCGGTGAGGAGCGTGCTGCTTCTGTCCAAGCTGCCGGCACCAGAGCTCGGCGGCAGGCGGGTAATGGTCAGCCGGAGCTCGATGACGAGCGTTGCCCTTCTCGAGCTGTTGTTCGACAACGTCTGGCACGCGAGACCGGAGTTTGTCCCTGGTGACGCGGAACTCACCGACGTCGCCCGATTCGCCGATGAGCCGCACGACGCGCGCCTGGTCATCGGCGACGCGGCCCTGGTGCTCGGCACCCAGCGCCCAGCGCCCGGCGCTCAGAACTCAGCATCCGGCGCTCCAGCCTACCCCTACATCTACGATCTCGGCACCGAGTGGAAGCGCTGGACGGGACTGCCGTTTGTCTTTGCCGTGTGGGTGGCGCAGCGAAGTACTTCTGTCGACAGGGCCCTGGCCGTCCACGCCACGCTGATCGCGTCCCGAGCCTGGGGCCTGCAGCACCTCGACCGGCTGGCCGAACGCGCCGCAGAGTCGTCAGGCGTCGATACCGGAGCCTGCCGGGAGTACCTGAGCGGGTTGGACTATGGGTTGTCCTATCCGCACCTCGCGGGACTGACGAACTTCTTCAACCGCCTGGTCGAAGTCGGGCGCGTTCCCGACGGCACATTGGCTTTCCTGGGCCACGCGTAGCCGCGACCGCAACGCATCGCGGGTGCGCGGCACCGCGTGCGGTGGCGGCCCGACCCGCATGCTTGACAGCTGCGTTGCGTTGTCACGTGGCGCCGCGCGCACTTGCGTTCGGGGAAGCCTCACTCCCTGCGTCTGAGAGGTCGTCCGTTGTTGCGGCCGCCAGTCGACCCGCCATGAGCCCCTTCGGCGTCAGCCAGAGGACATCAACGGCGAAGCACACGAGCAGCCCTGTGGCGTATGCAAGGATGTCCAGCCAATCAAAGGATCCGCGGGTGATGGCGAGCGGCGTCCCAGAGAAGTCGTAGCGCTGTGCCCACTCCCAGGCCAGGCATCCGCCGAGGACGACGAGGAGCGCACGCACAGGACGCATGCGCCAGCGGCCGCCGCGGAACATGAGGTAAATCCAGGGTGGCGCAAGGAGGTCTGCCCCGTAACTCGTCAGCACTCCGGCGTTGACTCCATACATCTGCAAGCCGCCGATGCCGACAAACACGGCGAAGAAGTACACGTTCAGAAAGATGCCGAAGGGGCGTGATGCCAGCTTCATGTGGTGTGTCTACCTAACGACGAAGTTGAAATACGGCCGAAAATAGACCAAGCGGCGAAGCCGCCACACCAGCTCGGCCGTCTGTTCCAACGATCGTTATACGGCAGCGACGACGCGCTCGGGTCATGAACGCGTTTTAGGTGAGACTGGTTCCAGTCGCGGCAGAATCTCGCGCGGTACGACGAGCCTGATGGATCGCGCCTGCCCAGGCACGCGCGAGATGAATCCGCAACGTTCGAGTGTCAGGACCATTTGATGGACCGACGGTGGCGTGACTCTGAAAAACCGTTGAAGGTCCGCCTCGGCCGGCGCTACACCTTTCATGGTGGCATACGCGTCGATGAAGGCGAGATACTGACCCTGAAGCGGCGTGAAACGACGATCGTGGACGTGAGATGGAGGCTTGCGCGCCGTCATACATCACCCCGGTCGTCTCGGTCGGCTTCATCCGGATTCCGCAACGTTGCCTGCCAACGATGAAACTGCACCAACGACTCCAAGGGTACCAAGAGCTCCCAATGCCACCAGTCGGGCCGTCGTTTCATGTTGTGCAGAGAATGAACACCAAACCCGGTTCGTTCCTGCCTGACGTCCAGCTTCTGCTGCAGCCGACTTCAATAGAGCGCGCGCAGCGCGCCTGCCATAGCACGGCTGCCTGCAGCAAGCAATGTTCGTCGGCCCGACCTTTGGATCCCACCTGTTGATTTGAGAATGCTAGACCCGCTCGTAGGAATGTCCATACCCTGACTTCTCTACGCACGCGGCAAGCAACTCAGTCGTCGATGGGCTCCAGACCCGCGATGCCGTCCTTCATTGCCTGGATTTCCTCCGGGGAGTGTCCCTGCCAATCCAGGTATTCGCCCACGACCCGCAGCGGCTCCCGGGAGCGATAGGACTTCGTGGGATTACCTGGATACTTCTTGTCCGTCAGATTGGGGTCATCCATAAACGAGCCGGTCGGTTCCACCAGGTAGATTCGGCCTGGACCTTCGCCCTTCGCCAGCTCCGCTCCCCAAGTAGCCGCGTGCAGGGTCTCACTGAAGTAGATCCAGGGCGACCTCCGCTCGGTGTAGTTGGAGGAATAGCCGGGTTGAATCAGGTCCCCGGGCTTCAGGTCCGCCCGGGTGCCATGGTAGAAGCGTCGTGAGCCGGTGTCGGAGGGCATCGATGGTGCTGCGGGATTGCTCATGCTTATCTCGTCATCTATATCGTGGCCAGCATCCTTGCGGGAACAACCGGAAACATGCACCTGCACCTCGTGGGCTTGTCGTGCCTTTATCCATCCAGCGACGCACCCTCCGACGCCCCACCACTCGGGTCCGCAACGCCAGAACGCAGACCGCCCGTCAGCTTCAACGCACGTTAGGCATGGAGCGAGGAGCCGGCACAGCTACTCGATCGCTGCCTCGGGGTGTGGCCGGTGGGACGACGCAAGTTGTCTCTCGGTGAACTCGATGAAGTGCGCGATGCGAGGCAGACGGAGAGGTGCGGGCGTCCCACGATCGCTCGCCACGGCGTCGCGGATGAGAGAATGCCATGGCGTCGGTAGGGCGCGCAACGCCCACCGGGCGGCTCGAGGCTTCGACACCACTGCGCCCTTTCTATGGGAGTACAGGATCCGGCAGAGAGTGAGCACCGCATACGCTCGGTAGAAGGTCCGGCCACGCCATTCGCTGGCTGGATCTGTGATCTCGGCGCGCAGATACCCGACTTCCCGCACGAGCGCCTCGAAGAGCATCTCGCTGGTGATGCGCGGAAGGAATGTCTCCGGAGCTGGTCCGGCGAGCGTGACTCCGGTAGCCAGCACGTTCGCCCAGACGATTGGATTCCTGTCCGACCCACTTCGCTTAAGCGCGCCGAACTGGTAGAGATAGCCACGGGTATCGGGGCGGAGCAGCCGGCCCCGGCGGAGCAGCTGCATCTGAACGCGGAGAATCCAAGAGTTCGTGCGGGCAGCCCGAGCCAGCCATCCCCGCAGCTTCCGGAGCCGGGCCGGCGTCAGGTCGCGGTGAACAACGACAAGGCAGTCGATATCGCTGCGCGTGGGATCAAAGGTGCCCTGGGTGAGGGAACCGTAGAGGTAAACCCCGACAAGATTCGAGCGCAGGATCTCGCCGAGCGCGTCCGCGAGCGTCCGCAAGGTGTCAGCAACGGGAGCCGGAACGGCGCTCATTCGTGTCGATACAGACTGTGATGATCGATCAGGTGAGCGACGACGGGTACTCTCCTCTGCTTAACGTCCAGCGATAACCTGCGAGCGGACACGACAATGCGGCGCCGGAGGCGCCGCCTTCATTGCACCGCTCGTCAGGTTCGTCGCGTGGTTAGGCAGCCCCGCGCCGAGAGTCAAACCAACGCTGCAGTGACGCAGCACTCTCGCCGGAGGGAACCCCCGCCAACACGTGCGCAACGCTGATATCCTCATCTAGGGTCGGCCAGTGGATCCCTAGACCGCGGCCGCTCAGCTGCCACTGGCCACGCTCTTCAGGGGTGCCATGGAGGAGGCGGGGATACCACGCAAGCGGCACCGCCACCGTGCGTCCATCAGCGAGTTGGATCACGAGCTCGTCGGCCGTGACTGAAGCGGACGTCGCCAACGCCTCCCGCCGTTCGTTATTGACTGAAGTATCCATGCCAAGCCTCCAGCAGCATCTGTTCGTTGGCCTCAATGAGCGCCGCGATCCGTTGCAGCTCGGCGCTTCGAAACCCCATCATTTTTGTGAAGCCGGACCGGCGCGAGCCAGAACTTGGCCTCGCTATCATCGCGCGCCACATGAACATGCGGTGGTTCAACCCGGTCCCCGGAATGGAAGAAGAATCGGTACGGGCCAGGCCACAAGACCGTGGGCATGCGACGTAAGTTGCCGAGGGAGCGGTATCACGGCAACCGGTGCTCGCCCGCGCTGCCGTACTGGATGGCCCCGGCGGTCGAGGCGCCGAATGCCACGCGCTTGGTAACCGGACGCCCCGGATCAACCGGTGCGACGGATCCGAAGCAGCCACTACCTGAAGGTGATGCTTCTTGGGCTGCCGAACGTCTAGGTTTCTACTGCAAGCACAGTCCATAAGATGTGGCGGCGGAGCCGCCGCGGTCCATAGTGTGCTTGACAGTAGCAAACCGTTGTTAGGCAGCGCAGTAGCGCTACGGACTGATGACGAGGAGGCTGAGTTCGAGATCATCGGCGAAACGGGCGATGACAGGTGCGTGTGTCCGGAGCAGTGCCTCGACCACAGCCGGATCCCCGTCGGCTAGGCGAAGGATGATCACCTTGGGGGGAGGCCCGAGTTCCATGCTGAGCCGCTCAAAATCGGCGTCGCGACTGACCAGGACGAGGTCCTGTTCGCGTGCGTACAACCAGAGAGCACGGTCACGCGCGCCCCGAAGCCCAACGAGCTGGACGTGAGTAGAATCCGGAAATAGGTCCGCGAGCCGCCGAACGAGACGCGGCGACAGGTGCTCGTCAAAGAGCAGGCGCACGAAGGACTTATGCGGCGGAGACGGACGCGGTTCGGGACTCGCGATCAGCGGCGTAGGCGAGGCAAGCGCGAATATCGTCGACGGTCAGTGACGGGTACGACTCAACGACCGCCTCCGGGGACATGCCACCCGCCAAGAACCCGAGGACGTCGCCCACTGAGATGCGAGTCCCGCGAACACAGGGCTTCCCGAAGCGGACTTCGGGGTCGATGACGATTCGGCTGCGGTAGTCCATGACTGCAGACTAGGTCGCCCCCGTCGAGGCGTCAAGCCGTTCTCTCGGAGAGGCAATCCGAAGAACTGTGCGGCCTTCAGGGTTGGCCGCGATGCCTAGGGCGCTGCCTAACGGATATTGAGAGCACGCCCCTGGCTGTTACTGTGGAAGCGTCACCAAACCACGGACCACAGCCAGGAGCGGCCCTTATGAAACGGACGACGAAGTATGTCGCGCTCGATGTCCATCAGGCAACGACGTCTGCCTCCGTCCGCGAGGAGGGGGGACGAGTGATTGCCCGCACGATCCTTCCGACGGCGGCGCCAGCGCTGTTGGAGTTCTTCCAGGGGATGCGAGGCGCGATTCACGTCGCGTTCGAAGAAGGCACGCAGGCACAGTGGCTCCACGATGTGCTCGCCCCGCTGGTGGATCGGGTCATCGTCGCGGATCGTCGTGGCACGGCGCAGCAGGGCAACAAGGGTGATCAGACGGATGCCGATCAGTTGTCGGAGCTCCTTCGGCGCGGCGCGTTGCGCGCCGTCTATCATAGCCGCTCCCACCGCGAGACGATTCGCGAACTGGCTCGGGCGTACACAAACCTGGTCGAAGACAGCACCCGCGTTATGCTGCGGCTCAAGGCGCTGTTCCGGGCCCGTGGGATCCGCACGCCCGGCAAGCACGTCTATCACCCGAGCCATCGCGCCGAGTGGCTGGCGCGACTGTCCGGTCAAGGCGTGCACTTTCGCGCGACCGCGCTGTACGCCGAGCTCGAGGTCCTGCGGGAGCTGAGGCCGAAGGCCAAAGCGGCGCTACTCACTGAGGCCCGCCGGGATCCAGCGTGGCACGTCTTGCGCACCATTCCTTTCCTCGGTCCGGTGCGCGTCGCCCTGCTGCTGGCCACCATGCAGACGCCGTGGCGGTTTCGGACAAAGCGGAATCTCTGGGCCTATTCTGGGCTCGCGGTGGTCAGCCGATCGAGTGCGGATTACCTGCTGGTCCAAGGACGGCCGGTGCGCCGTCGTCGCGCGCCGATGACCCGAGGCCTCAATCGCAATCACAATCGGGTCCTCAAAAACGTGTTCAAGAGCGCGGCCACGGCGGCGACCGCGCGGCCCGGTGCGCTCCAGGCATTCTATCGGGGCATGGTGGCCCGCGGGATGCGCGAGGATCTCGCTCGAGTCACCCTAACGCGGAAGCTCGCCGCGCTCACCCTCCGCCTCTGGAAAACAGGAGACCATTACGATCCAGCCCAGCTGACCGTGCAAGCGCAGTAACGGAATCCTCGAGATTACGACGATGGGCCGTTTCCCGTCGCTCACCGCTTCAGGATTCCGCACGCGGGTGCGGGAGGTAGTCCCAGCTTGTCCGTTCGCCCGGCTCGCAGTCCGCCGAGGCACTCGCCTAACTATGGGCCCTCCCGCAGGACCCGAATAAGCCGCAGGCCGGCATTCGTGCCGAGTCTCCGATAGAACCTTGGTCCGCCTCGCGCGACCCAGCGCTTGCACCTCCGTGCCCTCTGCCTTGGAGCGTGTGTGAAGAGAACGGTGCCAAAGAAGGCTGCCGGGCAATCCCCGTCGCCGCAGGTCTCGCCTGCACCTACATTGGGGCTGATCGCCAAGGGCCACGCGCCCAGGAGATCAGTCGGGGCGAAGCCCGCCCTTGACGATCTCTCTCATAGAACGGACAAGTTTC